>JAFWSS010000038.1 GCA_017524385.1 Prevotella sp. | reverse complement strand
ACTTCATACACTTCATATCGTTGCTCTGCCACCCCTTCGGGGTTGTTGATTTCATATCATCGTCAAGCAGGGGTTACGCTTCGCTCCACCACCTGCCTGTGGTCGTCCCAGCCCTTCGGGCTTCACTTCACAACCGGTAGGCATACAAGATAAATCCTAGTTTTGTAAGGTGTTTTTACTTCCGAAACTTAAGCTGTTTATTATGCTTCAATCTTCATTTTTCTCAACATTTTCCTCCTCGTTGAGTTTTGGATAGATGATGCGTGTATGATATATGCTTTTTAGTTTGTCGGCGAGCACCTGCTTTGCTATTGCTATGTCACGGAATGTGATGGGGCACTCCTCGAAGCATCCGGCATTCACCTGTGCGTCGATGAGTTCGTTGACTTTTTTGCTGATGGTCTCGTCACTATATACTTTAAGCGACTTGGTGGCTGCCTCCACGGCGTCTGCCATCATGAGGATGGCTTGCTCACGCGTCTCTGGGTTTGGTCCTGGATATTGGAAAGGTGTGGGGTCTATGTCCTCCTCCGGGTGTTTGTTCTTGTATTGGATATAGAAGAATTTCGCCATCCCCCTTCCATGATGCGTACGAATGAAGTCGGTGATGACGTCTGGCAGACCATATCTCTCTGCGAGTTTGAGCCCCTCGGTGACGTGGCTGACGATGATGCGGGCGCTCTCCTTCTCCCTGCCTTTTTCAGAAAGTTTGTCATGGGGGTTGGCACCCGCCTGGTTCTCCGAGAAGAAGACGGCGTTTTCCATCTTGCCGATGTCGTGGTAGAGTGCTCCCGTCCTCACGAGGAGAGCGTTGGCCTTAATCTTCCTTGCCACCTCTGCAGCGAGGTTTCCCACTGTGGTGGAATGGGCGAAGGTGCCTGGTGCCTTCTCGCTGAGTTGCCGCAGCAAAACTTGGTTGGTGTCGGAGAGTTCGAAGAAAGTGATGTTGGAAGTGAAGCTAAACACTTTCTCTATGATGTACATTATGGGATATGCAAGGAACAGCAGCACTCCGCTGATGATGAGGTAGGCATACATCCCCCTTTCCTGAGGGGTGAAAGTTTTGCTGGTGATGAGCGATATGCCGTAATAGACGAGAGTGGAGCATATTGTCGCCATGAGAGTGGCATTTACCAGTTGCGAACGTTTCGACATGTCACTGAGGGCATAAACAGCCGCCATACCCCCCGCCATCTCGACAATGATGAAATCATATTGGTAGTTGGCGGCGATGGCAGAGATGAGCACGGATGTGGCGAGTGTGTTGAAGGCCGTTCTCGCGTCAAAAAACACCTGCGTGATGATGGGCACCAAGGCAAGGGGAACGATGTAGATGTTGATGGTGGTATATCGCACCATCAACGATATGGCGATGGGGAAGGCGGCGATAAGCACATACAGCATGATGATGTTAAGAGGCTTGACGAAGAATTTCCTCCTGTAAATCTGTAGATAGCAAGTGAAGAGCAAGATGAAGACACCCACGAAAATAAGCTGACCGGTGTTGCGATATTGCCTGTTCTTGACATCATTGCTTTTGCGTTTAGCGAGTTCTTCTTTCAACGTCTCTATCTCCGCAGCATTGACACTGTCTACTATCTCTCCTTGGTCGATGATCAACTGGTCCTTTTTTATCTCCCCGATAGAGGTGTCAACGGCCTTGACGAGCTCTGCTTTCGCTATGCTGTTGCGATTGACATCGTCTTTCAGGTTGGCTCTCACATAATACAAGAGGTGGGAAGTGCTGAGTTGATCGATGTGCTCCCTAAGTTCTTCGTCATCAAACAAACGGTTGTATGCAACCTTCACAGTTAGGATGCTGGCCACATCCTCGGATGACTCGAACTTGTCCTTGACAACGCGTATGGCACTGGTTGAGTCGAGTATGATTTTATCATAGTCTGCATCCTCCATGATGCCCTTTTCATAAAGGAAATGGAGGCGACGCTCGATGATGTCACTGTATTTTGCCAATATGCTGGCAGTGTCATTTGCTACTGCTCGCTCGAAGTCGGCCAAGGCCTTCTTGCCTACAAGAGTGTCCAACAAATAATAAGGTCTATAATTCTTAAGTTCGTTATGCTTCTGTTTCTCCACAACTTCAGGCAACTTGAAAACATCGAAGTCGAATTCAGCGATAAGTTTGCCATGAGTCCATGGTCTACCCAACGTATAATTGTAATTGACCTCGGTCTTCGTCGGCAAAGCCGCTACAATGCCGATTGTGGTGAGAATGGCCACAATGCTACTGGTGACTATGGATAGCCATTTGGGATGTTTTTTATAGTTGAGTATGTCCATTATCATACACGTTTGGTTTCTTCGGTGGCGAAAATACGAAAAAAAAACAAGAAAATGGAATTTTGAAGATTTTTTATGATTGAAAATGGAAAATTAGCCTGCATCATTCACTCGGTTGTGAAGTGCAGCCCCGTGGGCCGGGACAACCACAGGCAGGTGGTGGAGCGAAACGTAACAAGGGAAGGGGAGATGCGCACCACCCTTTTACTCACTTTCCACTTTTTAAAGTAGGCACAAGTATGAATATACGAAACGTTTAAAAGAATCGTGCGCTCAGGCAGATTTCAATCCACCCGAGCGCACCCAGTTTTCAATTCTCAAATCTCAAATCTTCAATCTCAAATCGAAATAATTCTCAATTCTCAAATCTAAATAAATCTCAAATCTCAAATCTAAAAAATTCTTCAATAAAGCACCTTCCGCGTCTTCCCATCTGGTGTGACGACGATGTTGATTCCACGCTGGAGAGTCTCGCGCCTGACACCCTGCATGCTGTAAATGCCGGCGGGCATGGTGCTGATGAATTCCCGCTCATGGATGCCCGTGGCCCCAGTCATGTTGACACGGCATTCGAGGAGGAGGAACTCATCGAAACCCGTCCCGTTATTGAGGAAACTGATGACATGGTTTCCTTTCTGCGTGACCTCGAAAGGCAGTTCATACAGCGTTGCGGAAGCGAGGTTGGCTGCAGTGTTTCCATTGGCGTTGGGTGTTGCCGTCAACACTTCGGTGGTGGCCACCACGGCATTAGACGGGTTGAGGATGCGGACCTTGTAGGTCGGCTTCTCCTTCCATGCCGCCATGGCGAAGGTGAGTTTGTATTCACCCTCTTCAAGCAAGAGCGGGAAGGCATTCTGACGACCATACTCACAGTTGTTCACACGCCAGTAGAGCGCCTTTCCTTGATATCCGGCGAAACCGGAGAAAGTCCTTGCGCCCGAACTGTAGTTGTTGGGATATTCATGCACGGCGTTGTCTTCCTGCACCACGCGCCATCCCTCGGGGATGGTCCCTGCCAGCACGTTGGTGAAGTCAAGGGCATAGACGGCACTCTTGTCGACAATCACGGGTTGGACGGTGACATTGTCATCGGGCATGAGGAATGTCCCGTCCTCGTTGATGATGACGTCGCCATGAAGGATGTTCCATCCTTGGAGTGCATAGCCCTCGTCGAGGGTCACGTCGAGTGTCACCGTCTGTCCCTCGGCAGCGGAGTCGACGTCGGCCACCACATAGGCATGCTCGGCTTGCCTGACGGTCACTGCGAATTGCTCGCTCTCCACGTCGGCCGGGGTGTAGACCACCTGGTCGATATACATGTTGATGCCGCTGGTGTTGTTGATGATCAGTTCATTGGTTCCCTCCAAGAGGTTGGCGGTGAGGATGGCCTTCCTCCATTGGTTGACGGCGGTCTTCTCGCATGCCACGGGCTGTGCTGCGCCGTTCACCTTGACGGAGAGGTTGCCTGTGCGCTGGGTCGAAGTATAGCGAATGGCGATTTTGTACTCGCCCGGGTGCTTGATGTTGATGCGGTGGCGTAGCGAGCCGGAGGTGTTGGTGCCCATGTCGGCGAAGCCGTTTCCGGCATGCCCCCTGACGTTGGGATACCATCCATAGGGGTCGGTGACGCAACTCTTGATGCTCTTGAAGTCCATGTCTTCCGCCTCGATGATGATTTCGCCTCTGTAGTCCTCCGGTTGTTTGGGAAGGTCGAGGGATAGTTCAGTGTCGCTGAGCAAGTCGGTGCTTCTGCCGATGGCTGCTCCCGAGCAATTGACGGTGACGTCCACTGGTCCGTTGTGCTTGACCTCAAGGGTGAACACTCCCTGGGCTTCGTCGAAGTTGGCGGTGGCGCTGGCAGTAGCCTGTTGGCGCTTGGTCATCTTGTAGGAAGGTTGGCTGGTGACACCGGTGACCACGATTTTGTCCAACACCTGTGCAATGGTGTCGTTCCTGTAGTTGTTGAGGTAGAGGTTGATGTGGTCGGCGTATTCCCTGACGAGGCCGCTGCTGAGTTTTCCCAAGGTGAGTTTGAGGCTGTCGCAGGTGTTGTAGAGCAATGGAATCTCTCCCGTGGCGGTCTTCTTGGCGTTCATATAGGTATACGGCGTATAGGTGACCAGCTGGTTTTTCATACGCGAGACATAGAGGTCTCCCTTGCTCACCTCAGGGTATTGCTCGTTGAATTCGGCGACTTTCTTCGACTGCGTGTTCCATCTGGAGGTGTAGTTGGACTTCTTCACCTTGACCGGCACGGCGTTGGCTGCGTCGTCATAGAGTCCGATGACGAGGGGGATGGCGGCATAGCGCCCTGTCTTCTTGAAATAGCAGAAGTTGTCCATCCATTGTCCGTTGCCTCTGTTGAAGGGGTCGCTCTGCTTGTAAAGGCCGTCGTAGAGGCTGCCCCAGGTGGCGTATTTCTGTTCGTCGTTGCCTGAGTTGACATCGTTGATGACAACAATCTTCGTCTTTTCCACCACTTCTTCGCGTGTGGGGATGTAGATGGTGCCGTCGATGATTTTCCTGAACATGTCGATCCAGGCGTTCCTGAAACCGGGGAAGGTGCCCCAGTTGCGGCGGGTGTAGCCTTCCACGGTGCTGTTGCTGAGGTTCTGGAAGTCTTCGGTCCAGATGAGTTCGGGACCGTCCCACACGGCGCCTCCGTTCACGGCGCACTGCTCCATCACGGTGCCGATTCCAGCGGCGACAGGATACTTCTTGCCATGGTTTTCACCCAGCAGCGAACTGAGGGCACCGTTCCATCCGCAGTTGTCATAGCGCACGCCGTAACTCTTGGCGAGTCCCGAGAAGAAGGGGCCGAAGGTGACGCTCTCGTTGTTGTAGAAGCAGGAGGAGGTGGTGTATTTGTACAGCCAGAGGATGGCCTCGGGATATTCCTTGCATGCGGCGAGGAGGTCTTTGTTGCGCTTCATCATCCCCATGGGGTTGAGCGGATGCGACCAGATGTTTCCACAGAAGGAGATGGTGAGGAAACCGCCATACTTGTGTGCCATGGGGACGAGTTTGGCAAAGAGGGCGATGCGTGAGGCCTGGGTGCTCGAACTGCGGTCGTTGGGTTCGTCAAAGCCCCAGAACTGCTCGGCGTAATTCCATCCGAGGAAGTTGGGATAGCGCTTGTAGAAGTATTCGAAGGTCTCGAGGTCGTCGTCCTGGATGTGGGTATGTCCTCCACTGGCGGGCTGACAGGTGAACCACATGCCGTTTTGCTGGCATACGGTGCCCCACGACTTGTAGGTCCGCACTGCGTTCTGCGGCATCTTATAGGCATTCTTCTCCGTGTCATACTGGCACGAGAGGGAAAGGTTCATGCAGACGTATGGCTTCACATCGTCGGGGATGAGGTCGATGATTTTCTGTGGGTCAGCTTTGTTCCACACGTCTACGTGTATGAGCCAAAGCGGGTGTTTGGAATCGATGGGACGGCGCGACTGTGCCGTCGTTGTCTGAACGCTCCACCATGCGACCAACAGCATGAGGAGAATGCGGGGTAGTTTGTAGTTCATGTTTTAGCTTTTTGTTTTCGGCGGCAAAGGTAGGCATAAAGCACGACACACCCAAGACAGGACGTTTCAATGGTTTTTCATCTCGTTTCAAAAGCCCCAGGAATACTAGAAGCCCTAGGAAAACTAGAAATACTAGGAAAACCAGAAATACCAGGAAAACTAGAATCCCTAGAATCCCTAGCAAAAAGGCGGGCCATGGATGCCTTGTCCATGACCCGCCCTGATGGGTGTTGAGATGAAAAATCACTTTTTCATCACTTTCTCGAAACTGTTACTTCTTCACCACCTTTTCTACTCTGATGGTGCCGTCACTCATGTACTTCCTGACAATCATGACACCCTTGCCGGCAGTGACAAGGCGGCGTCCGTTGAGGTCATACAACTCCACGGCACGCACGGTGGCAGGTTTGATGACATTGCCCTCGATGTCGGTGAAGGCATCTTGGTACAATTGTCCATAGTCCACATACGGAGCGGGAGCAGCGATGAGCAGCCTCACGTCATTGACGAAGGTGTGTGATGAAGGACCACCGTTTGCACCAAAGGTGATGATGCCGTCGGTGACCACGATGTTCTCGATGACTGCGTTGGCATAGGGGAAGGACTGTCCGATTCCCGGGCACTCGCCAATCTGTCCGTCCTCACCCTCGAGGGTGTCGGAGGTCTTGGCATAGATGTAGCTGTCCACGAAGTTGTTCTCGTCTTCATTCATACGCTCGCCGAAGCCGACCTTCAGCGTGTAGACGCCGACAGGAGCGTTGTAGACGGTCTGCTCAACCCTGAAGCTGCTGCCCCATGTCTGGAACATGCAGTCCTCGGCGATTTCGTTGTTGCCTCTCGGTTGACCCCAGCCCACGCTCAGGCCTGGACGGTTGTAGCCTTCCGGAGTATACCAACCAGGAACATTCTCATCGGTGAAGTTCATGTTGTCCTGCTGCTTGTAGATGTTGGGGTTCTTCACAAACACGGTCATGTCATAGGTCGGAGTGAAGTTCTCGAGGGTTTCCTCGTTGACCTGCTCGGCAAACAGTTGGTTGTTGGGGTCTTTAAGTTGCTCATAGAGCACAACCTTCAACTTGTTCTGGATGGCTTCTGCCAAGCCATCGTCGTCGGTGAGGGCGTTGTTGGCAGCGGCAACCAGCGGGTCGTCGCCGGCACCCAGGCTCTTGAGGGCCTCGGCACCCAGACGGAGACGCTCGACGAGCACCTTCACGCCAGTGTCGGAAGTCTTCGACTCACCCTCGGTGAAGAGGAGGTCGGTGGTGTTGACGAGGTACTGGAGTTCCTCGATGGCGGCCTGGAGTTCAGCGTCGTCCTTGATGACCTTGATGATGTAGTTGACAACCTCGGAGGTCTCACCGGTCTCAGGATCGGTCACGGTGCTGGTCTCCTTGGTGACATACTTGGCGGCAGTCTCCTTGAGGCTTGCATAGAGTGCGGTGGCAGCGAACTTCTTCTCTGCATTGTTGTCCACGATCTGCTGAGCCCTGGTGGGCAGTGCGTCATAGGTGTCGCAAAGCACGCGGTGATCCTTGAGTGCCTGTGCAGCAGCGTCAAGGGCGGCGGCGGCGTTCCTGTAAGCGGAAGGAGCAGTGTAGTTGGGGCCTTCGGCCTCGTACTTCTGGATGAGAGAATTCAGCAAGTCGAAAGCAGCACCACTATACCTGTCTTCGGAGTTGGCTGCGAGAGTGCTCTTGGCATTCTCCAATGCGGTGGCAAGGAGTTGGGTCTCCTCGATACCGGCGACATTGGGCACATACTTGACTCTCGGGTTGGCGAGGATCACCTCGTTGAAACCACCCTGGTCGCCATTCTCGTTGGTGGCGGGAATCCATCTGAGTTTGTAGTTGCCAGTAAAGTCGGGCACGAACTTGGTGTTGAAGCTTGCGGCGCCGTTGACAGCACCGGTGCTTCCGTTGACATTGGGAGCGGTCTTGACCACGGTCTCGAAGACAATCTCCTCAGACTCGGTGAGGATTTGGAACTTCATCCAACCGCCATTGTCCTTCCAGCCAGCAGCGTTGAAGGACACATCATACTTCTTGCCTGCCTCCAAGGGGAGTGGGTAGTCGGTGAAGCAGCCATACTCCACATAGTTGTCGCGGAAATAGAGGCCCTTGGTGAAATCACCACCGGCAGCGAAGTCGAACACGCGAGCGCCTGAGCTGAAGGTGTTGGGAGCCACGCGCTCCTCACCTTCGCCGAAGATGACGAGGTAACCCTCGGGGATGCCGCCGTTGGGTGCAGATGCCAGGTAGTCGGGCAGGATGTCCTTCGGCACATCGTTCGGGTCGGTGTTGACCTTGCCGACGTTGATGGTGATGATGGTGTCGCCGTAGATGGAGTCATCCAGTCGGAGGATGGGATAGATCTTGGTGACATGGAGTGTGTACTCGCCATCAGCGAGGTCGTTGGAGCTGTTGCGGACAAGAGTGACCTCTGAAGCATTGCCCTCGGCGGGTGAGATGCTCAGTGACTCGTTGTTGAGTTTGGCTTCCAAAGCGCCGCAGTCGACATCCTTGTCAAACTTCAGCTTGAACTCCTTGATGCTGTTGGGGAGGTTGAAGGAACCATCCTCGGGGTCGGCCACCATGACAACAGGTGTGAGGTAGTCGTAAGGATAGCCGTCGTTCTCCTCCACTTCGGGGTTGTACTCGGCTACGCCGGTGAAGTTTTGCACATCACCACCGGGGCCCGACTGATAAGTGAGGTGGTACTTCTGGTCGCCCGGGTTGGTGAAGGTCACCTCCACCAAGTCGTTGGGCTCGACACCCTCGTTGAGGAAGATGTAGAAGCGTCCGTCCTCGAAGCCTTCCACGGAGTAGAGCTCCTTCACTTCGCCATTGACCTTGACGGTGACGCAATTGAGCGGGTACATCAAGCGTTTCTGTCCGCTGGCTTGCACGAGTTCCTTCATGTTGGTCTCGAAACCGAAGTCGATGAGGATGACGTCGTTGGAGAACTCAGCCACGGTACCGACCTTGAAGATTTCAAACTTGAGGTTGTCGAAGAAGAACTGTGTGGCCACCTTGTTCTTGGAGAGGTTGAAGGCGATGGAGTGGAAGAGGCCGCCATTGCCATTGGGACCGGCCTGGGTTGCTGTGACAACGCCTTCGTTGGTCCAGTGCTGCCACTCGGTGGAGAAGTTGGGCGAGCCAATCATCTCATAGTGGATGTAGTCGCCTGGCTCGGCATGGGCCTGGGTATCGGAGCCACCATCCTGGCTGGCACGATAGTCGAAGGACACACGCCACTTGGTGCCTTCGGGGATGTTCTCCTGGAAGTACATCCAGAACTGGGTGTCCCAATCCTGCGTGGGATTGTCGGCAGACTGCACCATGATGCCACGGCTGCCATCGACACCGACACCGTCGTAGATGACGGAGGGGAGAACTTCTGTAGAGGGGGCTTCCTTGGAGAAGAAGCTGGAGACGTCGTCACCCTCGAGGTTGCCGTTGACAAGGAGGTCGGTCCATCCCACCTGCTGTGCCTTGCCCTCACGCTCGAGATCCATGGCTGTGACGGTGACATTGGCCCAGTTGGCGCCCTTGATGGCGTGGAGGTGGGCGAAGCCCTTGTCCTTCACCATCTGCTTGAGGTCGACGATGTAGGTGTCGCCGTCCTTGGTGAAGTAACGGTCAGACCAGCCGTTCTTGGGATACTCGAGGAGGTAGGACTCTGCCTCGTTCTCATTGTACTGGCCTTCATCCTTCGTGCGGTTGAAGAGGAAGCGGGGTGTTCCCTCCGTGCACGTGACATAGAGTTTCGAGTAGAGCGACAGGTCGGCGTAGTTGATGACCGAGGGGTCACCATAGGGCTGTCCTGTTGACTCATTTAGCACGTAAGCACAATCGGCGGGACCGGTCTGCTGTGCATCAGCACCCCATCCGTCCCACGCGAAGAAAATGTCGGGGGTGAGCGGTGTGCGCTCGCCTGCATTCGCGTTCACCACGCCAAACACGCATAGTGTCAGTGCGATGAAAATTTTGTAAAGCTTTCGCATAGATGAATGAATTTAATTATAGAAAAAGGTTGATAAAAAAGAATTCTGATGATTCCGAATATTCGGAGTACCCAGATTGCTCCGAGTACTCCGAGCATCTTGTCAAGGTAGTGGCAGATACCAGTTCCTCCTTTCCATGAGGCGGGCACGAAGTGCTTCGTCCACCACGCCGTTGCGCTTGGAGATGGGAACGGCGAGGTATTCTGGGGCGTTGCGTCGCATCGCGATTCTCATCAGGTCGTAGAAGCGGTAGCCCTCGAAAGCGCCCTCAAGCGCCTGTTCGTTGACTATCATGTCCTCCACGAGGGGGATTTGGTAGTTGACGGTGTCCTGACGCGTGGCCAGAGGCTCACTTGGCATGGGCAGCACGTAGAGACCGTTGGCTTGCGAGTCGCCCGAACCGATGGAGTGGATGCCGATGGTGTTCTCACGAGTGAAGACATTGCTGTCGAAGGCGATGAGGTTGCCGGCTGCCACCTGCTCCGTACTGTCGACGTATGCCACCACGTTCTCCGGGCACAGGCCGTATTTCAGCACGGCCATCGCCGACTGTGGCAGGCCGCAGCGGTTGAGTGCCTCGGCATAGCGGAGATAAATCATGTTGAGACGGTACATGGCCACCCACCTGGAGGTGATCTTGTTAAAGTTCTGACGGATGGTGGACTCTTCCGAATACTCGTCCTTTCCTCCCACGGAGTTTTGGGTGAAGTTGGACCAGAGTCTGAGGTCGCCCACCATGACATCTCTCATGAGTCCCACCTTGGGAACATAGATGGTGTCGGTCTCGGTGTCGGTCTTGAACTCCATGCAATAGGTCTGGTCTGACGACAAGTCCATCATGGCCTGGGAAGGAGTGACCTGGAAGAAATACTTGTTCTCGCGGGTGGAGCCAAACACGTTCTGCAAGTCGCTCACCACACCGTCGAAAATGCGGTCCTCCATCGGGATGAGGCAGAGGGTCTCGCGGGTGTTGGCGACATCGTATCCGTTGATGGGCGTAGCGAGGTTGAACTCGGTGATGTTGGTGTTCCATCTGGAGCGTGCCGACGCATTCATTGGCCTCGGTTCGCTCTTGTCGTTGAGGTAGTCATGATACCATGTGGCTGCCTCCTGGTAGCGTCCAGCCCAAAGGCAGAGGTCGCCCAGCAGCACCCTGACGGGGATGAAGAAGAATTCGGAACTGATGCCGTTGATGGACCCGTATTTCGGTTTCTCCACCAGTGCGTAGGGCTTGAGGTCGTCGATGAAGTAGTTGCAGATGTCTACGATGCCCGACCTGGCCTTGTTCATCTCGTTCTTGGCGTCCTGTTCCGTCATCACCGGATCGGTGACCAGGGGCACCTCGCCATAGGCGAGAGCGAGCTGGAGGTAGGTCCAGGCCCTGAAGGCTTTCACTGCGGCATATTCAGAGGTGAAGATGGTTCTTCCCCTGCGCTGCAGAGTGGTGTCGACATGCTGGATGAAGTAGTTGCAGTTGTTGATCACGGCATAGTAGTCGCTCACGACATTGTACTTGTTGTCGGGGGTGACGTCGAAGGCGGCGAGCCTCTTGAGGTCGGCGTTGGCGGCGTCGGTGGTGGTCAGCAGGTCTCCTCTCACCTCGCCAAGAAGTACGGTGCGGTCGGCGATGAGCTGCATCTTCCCCATGATGCCCATGACACTATATACGGTGTCGGTGGGATGGTTCAGGGTGTTGTCCTCCTCAAACTCTACAAGCTCAGAGTCGGTTTCCATAAGGTCGGCGCAGCCGAAGAGGAAGGCCGACAGGGTGATGACTGTGAAGAATTGAATGATGTGTTTCATTTTCCTGTCTTTTTAGAGGTTGATATTGACACCGAGTGAGAAGGTGCGTCCCGGGGCGAGACATCCGAAGTCTATGCCTTGGTAGAGCTGGCTTCCGGGCAATGCCCTGTCGGGGTCGCTTCCCAGGTATTTGGTGATGGTGAAGAGGTTGGAGGCATTACCCCACACGGTGATGCCTTGCAGGTAGGTGCTGATGATGGGCAGGTGGTAGCTGAGGGTGACTGAACTGAGCCTGAGATAGCTGCCATCCTCTATCCATCTTTCGCTGAAGCGTGAGTTGCCCATCGGGTCGTCGTAACTGACCCTTGGGATGGTGGTCAGCTGCCCCTCGGTGTTCCAACGGTTGTTCATGGCCGTGGTCTGGTTGAGGAACAAGCTTCCTCCTTCGAGCAGCGAGCGCTGGTAGTTGTAGAGGTCGTTGCCCAGAGAGTAATTCAATACGGCAGAGAGGGAGAACCTCTTCCACGAGAGCGTGGTGAAGATGTTTCCGTAGAGGTCGGGGTTGGGGTCTCCTATGATGCATTTGTCGGCATCATTGATGACTTTGTTGCCGTCGAGGTCGGCGAAACGCATGTCTCCGGCTTGGAAATAGCTGCGTCCACCCGTCGGCGTGTCGATGTACAGCCCTTCGCTGGTGGCTTGCGTGGTGTTCTGATAGACGCCGTTGGTCTTCCATCCATAGAAGACGCCCACGGGCTGGCCCACCTTTGTCAGGATGTTGGCACCATAGGCTTCCGTCTCAAAGGAGCGCCCATCGGGCAGTGCGGTGATCTCGTTGGAATAATGTCCGACGGATGCGCCAACCTCCCATTGGAAGTCTTTGAGGGCAAGCACCTTTGCCTTGAGGCTCACATCGAAGCCGCTGTTCTCCAATTTGCCAGCGTTGGTCCATGTCTCCTGCAAGCCGCTGGTCCAGGCGAGTTGCCTCAAGGCGAGGAGGTTCTCCGTCCAGCTCTTGAAGATGTTGGCCCTAAGGCTGATCCTGTTGTTAAGGAAATTGGCTTCCAGTCCTGCGGTCACACGCCTCGTGGTTTCCCATTTCAGTTCGGTGTTGCCAATGTTTCCGATGGAGAGTCCTGTGACTTCGTTGTTGAGCATGAGGTTGGACACGAAATAGCTTCGTGAGGCGGTGTAGTCGATGTCGTCATTGCCGGTGACATCGAATCCTGCATTGATCTTGAGGTAGTTGATGCCTTTCAAGTTGGCGAGGAACTTCTCGTTGGAGAGCACCCATGCCGCCTCGATGCTGGGGAAGAGGCCCCACACCACTCCTGCCAGTTTCAGTCCGTCGGCATCGTCGCCGAAGCGTGAGGACGACTGGAGGGAGAAGCCACCGTCAAGATAGAAGCGCTCGGCGTAGTTGTAGCCTGCCACGCCATACCATGCTATTTCCTTCCACTTGTCGTCGGCGCCACCGGTTTTCTTGAACTGCAAGGAGTTGCTCATGTTGGGCGTCTTGTCGTTGCCGGTGTTGTAGCCTCTTTGCCAAGTGGACTTGTATTCGCTGGTGAGATACCTCACGCCGCCCCTGAAGTTGATGCGGTGCGCTCCGTAACGGTTGTTCCAGTCGAGATAAGTGTCGCTCTGGATGGATGTCTGCCTTGCGGAAGCACTCTGCACATAGTTCTGAAGTGTTGCACCCTCGTCAAGTCCCTTGATGGTGAACGTGGGCACGCCCATGATGGGGAGGTAGTAGTTCTCGTTGGTGTTGACCAGTCCGAGGGAGAAATGCTCAGCCAGTTTGAGATGCCTGTTGAGTCTCACTTTCGGAGTGATGGCGAACATGATGAGTCGGCTGCCGAAGGAGTTGCGGTTGGTGCCGTCGCCATTCTTGAGGATGCTCGTCGGGTTGGCGAGTCTTCCCTTGCCTTGGAACATTCCCTCGAGGTAGTCGTCGGCCTCGGAGAGGTAGTGGCTGAGGTTGCCGTTCATATCGTAGGCATAGGGTGAGAGGAAAGGAGCCTTGGCCAATCCGAGGAATGACGGAGAGGTGATGACGCCCTCGAGCGGGTCGATGGGCGCACCGTCGTCGGTGAGCGAACGGTCGAGGTCGCTGTAGGAGGCGTCGAATCTGACATCAAGCCCTCTGATGACCTCGATGTCTGAGTTGAGGCGCATGTTGAACCTGGAGAAGTCGTTCTTCTTCAGCGTGCTGTTTCCCAAGGAATAGCCCACGGAGAGGTTGTATGACGCCACGTTGTCACCACCCTGAACGTTGATGCCGTAATTCTGGGAGAAGGCGCTCTCATACACTTCCTTCGTCCAGTCGGTCTGGTTGTGATACTGCTTGTAGTAGAAGTAGTTGGGATCGTTGTTCAAATATTTCATCGAACCCTGCAACTTGGTCTTGCCGGCCAGCAATTCTGTGGTGTACAGCCTGTAGTCCTCGGAATCCATCATATCGGGAAGCTTCGGCACCAGTTCATAGCGTCCGTTGATGGTCACGTCGATTTTGGTGGCCATGCTCTTGTTGCGCTTGGTCTGGATAAGGATCACACCGTCGGCGGCTTTCGCTCCAAAGAGGGCGGTGCCGTTTTTCAGCACGGTCACCTTCTCGATGTCGTTGACATTGAGGTTGGCAAGCATGTTGTTGTAGTAGCCGTCGTGAAGCATGTCGCGGTTGTACTGCATGTCCATGATGACACCGTCGATGACCACGAGGGGCTGGCTGTTGGCATGCAGGGAGTTGATGCCTCCGATGAGCATGCGCCCTCCCATTCCGGGCAGTCCGCTGAGCGTGGTTGGCCTGACGTCGGCGGCAATCTGTTGTGACACGAGCGGGTCGATGCTGACTTCGGAGGTGTTGGCGAAGTTGGATGCTTCTGCTGTGGCGGTGGCGCTGGTGGCCGTCTTGTAGAGTTCGCCAAAGCTTTCCGGGTAAAGCTTGCCATTGGCCACACCGTTCCTCACTGCGCTCTGCTCGAGGTTGTATCCATCAACCCTGATGATGATGGAGCGGGTGTATTCAGGTGTCTTGAGCACGTAGTTGCCTTGCTCGTCGGTAAGGGTGGAGTATCTCGCATCGCCATAGGCCTGCACCATGACACCCGACAAAGGTTTCCCTGTCGCGGCATCCACCACTTGTCCCGTCACGTTCTTCATGTCCTGGGCGGTCATCGATACTGCCGCCATCAACAATACGAAAATAAGTATCTTTCTCATTGTTCTTCGGATTTAGTGGTTCTTGGTCTCAGATAGATGCAGTCGATATACATCTCACGAGCATAAGAGGAAGTCTCTCTTGCCAGGATGGAGCAGGTCAGTTTCACGGTGACCTTGATGTCGTTCTGGTCGAAGTTGCAGGCAGGGAAATGGAAGTTCTCTGCGAGGACCACGGTGTCCACCTTCTCGGGGTTGGTCTTGAACTGCGTGTTGCCGCAGTTGAACGTCTGTTCGTTGCCAAGAGAGTCGACGTAGGTGATGAGCGCCCTGAACTTGCATGGTTTCAAGTTGGGGTTGATGGGGTTGTCGACGGATTTGGGAAGGATGATGGCGCAGACGTCGTAGTCGCCACTGAGGGTGTTGTTCACCTTGTAGGTGAGTTCCCAGTTGGAGGTGGCGGTACGTGGGACGACATGGAGGTAGCCTCCCTTGGAGATGCTGTCGACTGCGATGTGCCTGACGTTGTACTGGCAGTCTTTCTCCTGCAGGATGAGCTGTGTGGCCTCTGCCTCGCTCCATATTTCCTTGAAATAGGTGTCTGCCGGGTTGAAGGGCCACTCCTGGGTGACATACAACTGGCCGTTGCTGCATTCCACTGGCAGGGCTCCTGCCAGGATGCCTCCCTGGGCGAACGGCTTGTAGAAGACGTGATATTCTGGTGTGGAACGGGTATATTGCACGGAGACAAGGGAGTCTTGCACTGACTTCTGGTCGGTGACGTTGAAGATGGCGTCGTCGAGGAGTGCACGGGTTGTCCAATACTGCTGCAAGGAGTCGCGTTTCTGCACTGTCTCGTCATAGACGAAATGCTTGCTGGCCTCTGCCCATGCCTTCGCCCATCCAGCGTTGGAGGGGACGACCATCATGTAGGTGGAGTCCTCGGAGTCGATGTAGCCGATGCGTTGAAGCATCTTGTTGCGCTCGATGACAACGGAGTCGACATAGATGGGGACGCCTTCCACGATGCCGCTGGACACAGAGTGCTCGGCATCGAAATAGTCCTCTTGGTAGGTGCGCAGCACCGTGCCGATCTGGTTCAGACCTGCATTGTTGCACAACTGCTCATAAAGGCTGTAGCGATAAGGCAGCGGGCCTGCTGTGACATGGAGCACGCCGTTCTTGGCATGATTGTTGGGAGAGACCACACCTACGCCCTCGATGGCATCTGTTCCCACTTCCACGTATTTGGAGTTGAGCAGCAACATGTTGTTGGGAACGGGGGAGACGGAGCGGAGGGTGCGCGAGAGGTGGTTGAGAACGAAGAATCGCTCCACCACGGAGTCGCCCTGGTTGGTCTGGACGAGATTGAGCAACGAGTCCTTGTTGAATGTCCCGTTGACAGGAGCCACGACGGTGAACGACTGTCCGCTGTTGAGCAGGTCGGCATAACTCACAGGGGTCTTCTTGTGCATTCTGAAAACCTTGGTCTGCTCCAACACCTGGCAGAAGTCGCTGAGTTCGGGCTTCGCCTTCAGTTCTTCCCATAGCGTGGTGGAACTGCCAACCACACTGGTGTCCTCGTAATGGTCATCCCATTCTGAGCAACCAACGAGGCCGCAGAGGGCGAAGATGGCACAGATGATATGTTTATGGTTCATCATGATGAATTTTGTCTGTTAGTGATTGATGTTAATGCGTATCTTCTCCCTCCGGACTTCCATAGATGCTCTTCGGGCAAAGTTCGATGTAGTCGAACGACCAATAGCGGTCTGGGTCGTCGAGCACCTGGCGGAAGCGCAGGTAATAAGTCTTGTTGGAATCCAGGTACTGTGTGGCAAGAACCCTTCTGAGGTTCCAGTTGTTGCCACGAAGAGGATGGTCGGCATCCCATGGGCGGTAACTGTCCATACCCTTCATGTAACCTCTGTTGTGCATGGCCTTGTCGTTGGCCCTGTTCTCTTCCTCGTCGTCGGTGTCTTCCATCCAGCCGATGTTGGGGTCGGGACCGTAAACCCTGAGGTCGACGGGGATGCCGCAAGGCTCGTTGTTGAGATAGACCTGCACGACTCCGCGTTCCTCGCCCACGGTGTAGCCGAGCCTTACCTCATAGGTGCCTGAAGGCACGGGGAGGAGTTTGAAGGCCACGTCGAAGACACCGCTGATACAGACGGCATTGGCTTGGTAGGAGTTCCAATAACCCACGTCGCTATGCACGCCCACATAGGTTTCGTCGCTCACTTTCCAGTCGGTGATGTACTTGTTCTTGAAACCGGTGAGGATGTCCTCTCCGTAGCGGCCACGACCGTTGCAGTTCATGAAGTCGGGACTCAAGACGGTGGCATCGATGCGGATGCGGCAGTTGAGCACCACGTCTCTCACCTCTGGTGTGTAGGCGAGGATGTCGTCGAGATAGTGATAGACACCGTTGAGCGCGTTCTGGTCGGTGCTTCCCGACTCCGACGGGGAGAGGACCTTGACACCGCGCACGGTGTACCTGTTCTGCAAACCCTTGCGGTTGATGAAGAGGCCGGCGGATGGTCCGGCGAACCTCATGATGGTGCCTGGGCACATCGTCTCATAGAACTCCTCGGGGTCGCTGAGAGAGGTGTACCAGCAGTGCTCCCTCAACTCTCCTGACATCACCCAGCTGTTGTACTGTCCGATGCGGGGCAGGAGGTGGTAGCTGACAAAGCGGTTGAGCGGGTTGCGGCGGTCCTTGGGGTTGTCGTCGTATTTGCCGGCATCCTCGGGGAAGGTCTGGTCATACACGCTCTTGGCATACGCCTTGAGGTCCTCGATGTTGTTGATGCCCTTGTTACGATAAACAGAGTCTGGCTCGACAAAGGCGGTGTACTTGAAATAGCGCTTCTCTGGCCAGAACGAGCGGGTGTAGAGGGCGGAACCCGAGGTGCATCGCACCATCACACCCTCGTGCACGGAGTCCTCGCTGCAATAATAGCTCTCGTCGAGATATTTCGTCAGTGAGTCGCACATTCCCGTCAGGCTGAGTGCCTGTGAGAAGATGGTGAGCTCAGGGTCCTCTGCTATCTTGTCGGGGAGGAGGAGGCTGCTGGAGGTGATGACGTTGTTGATGACGTGGACGACACCGTTGGTGACGGAGTCATTGTAGTCGATCATCCTGGAGTTCTTGTTGATGTAATAGACGAGGGCGTTGTGGTTGTTGACATCGGAGTCGCTCGAGAGGACGATGTAGGAATCGTCCATGTTCAGTTCGGGCAATGCTCCCTCGCCGATGTCGGTGGTGAAGAAGGCACCTTTCTTGATGATGTGCGTGCGCGCAAGGGTGTCGCAGGTCTCGGTGGGGATGTTGTCCACTGTGCCGTAACCGGAGCGGCTGAGATACCTCCCGATGGCTTCGTTGTTGGGGGCGAAGAGGGTGAAGGTGCCATAAGTGGACAGCATGGAGAAATAAGGTGTCCGCTTGAGGATGGCGATGAACTCACTGAACTGCTCCTGGTTGTCCTCCAGGAAGCCTGCCGCAGTGACCTTCTTCGACTGGTAGTAGTTCATGGGCACGTCGTCGTCATTGTCGACGCAGGAAGCGACAAAACCGATGACCAGGACGGCTAATAGGAATATGGGTAATTTCTTCATGATTCTTATCTGTTAAAGGTTGTGCGGGACTTATTTGGTCAGTTCATTGTCTTCCTCGTTGCCGAAGGCGGGGTTCTGCACTAGCAAAGGGTTAACCTTGAGTTCGCTCTTCGCATAGGGGAAGTAGATGATGTTGGGGTCGGCCAACTTGATCTTGATGGCATTGACATTCTCGATGTATTTCCTCGAAGCCAGGGAGATGAGCCTGGTGTTGTTGCCATCCCTCCTTGCTACCCTGACGAGGTCGAACCAGCGCTTGCCTTCAAACATGAACTCTCTTTGGCGCTCTTCCAGCAGCAGTTCCTCCATGGATGCCTTGGAAGTGACATAGTCGGCCATCTTCAACGTGTCTGTGCGAGCGTTGTTGATGACGTCGTTGGCACGCTTGTTGACGATGTTGATGAGGTTGAAAGCCCTTTCGTAACCGCCCTCGCCACGCTGTATCTCTGCCTCTGCCTTGATGAGCAGCATGTCGCTCAGGCGGTAGAAAATCCAGTTGGCATCGGAGCTGGAACGACGTGAACTCGACAAGTTGAGGTCGGCTTCCTTCGTGACGTTCTGGGTGGAATAACTCACGCTTCTTCTCACAAACTTCGTGATGGCGTAACTGGAGTTGTCGAGTTCGGTCGACTCATACACCCTTCCGTCGGTTTTCTTGAAAATCAAGTTGTTGCCCAAGGCGGCATCCTTGCAGAGGAAGTCGGGGGCGCTGAGGCGGCCCATGGTGGTGTTGTTGTTTCCGTAATAACTGCTCACCCATGAGTTCTGCTGGCTCTGGTTGGAGCGGAAATACAATTCAAAGATGCTCTCGAAGGAGTTGCCTTCTCCGAATATCTCATTGTAAGCGTTGCCGCAGACGGTGCTGCCCACTGGCTTCTCCAGGATCATGGGAATGTCGCCGAAGAGAGCGATGTTGTTGACATTGCCTTCACGCTCTATCATCTCCTTGTATTGCTCCTTCTTGAAATCGATGACCATGTCGCAATACCTGATGCAGTTGTCCCAGTCGCCTTTCCACAGGTAGAGGTCGGCAAGCAGGGCGTAGATGGCCCACCGGGTGATCTTGCTCGAGTTCTGGTAGGCATTGGGGCTGTCGTCCTGATAGTATCTCCTCACGGCGTCGTCCTTCACCTTCTCAAGGTCGATGATGAGGGAGTCGAGCACGGCGTTGAACGGAGTGGCAGGGATGACGTAAGGCTGGGTGTCGTCGATGCTGGGCTGCGTGGTGTAGGGCACGTCGCGGAAGGTGCGGATGAGGTAGAAGTAGCAGAGCGCCCTGATGGCTGTGGCCTCGGCGATGTTGGCCTTCATCTCCTCCAACGTGTAGTTGGGGTCGATTTCCTGCACCATCGGTGCGTAATGGCAAACGGTGTTGCAACGGTTGATGGCCACATAGAAACTCGACCAGTTGCACATGGGGTTCGACGGGAGAAGGTTCTCCTTGAGTATCTCGTTGATCTCATTGGGAACGGAAGAGCCGAGTCTGAGGTTGTCGGAGCGCAACTCTCCCCACACACCCATCCTGGTGAGGCAGTCGCCGCTTTCGAGCGTCTCATAGCAACTGTTCATCACGCTGGTCACGTCGCCTTTCTCCGTCCAGAAGTTTTCGAGCACCACCTCGTTCATGGGGAGGATGTCGAGGAAGTCGGAGCATCCCGTGAGAGTGAACACCAGGGATGCGGCTACCATGATATGTTTGATTTTGTCCATCATAATGGTTATTTTTTCCATATTAGAATTGAATCGTAATACCTCCGGTGAAAGATTTCGAACGAGGTGTCTTTGCTTCGTCGGTCACCAGTCCGAACGAACCATAGCCCACTTCCGGGTCGGCTCCGGAATATTTGGTGAGGCAGAACAAGTTGTTGGCTGAGACATAGAGGCTCACTTGCTTCAGGCCCCATTTCTTCAGCAATTTGGGGTCGAGGCTGTAGCTGATCTGCGAGTAATTGAGCCTGATGAACGACCCGTCTTCCACGAAGCGGTCGCTGCCCAACCAGTTGTAGCCCGACTGATGAAGTGCGCGTGGGATTTCTGTCACATCGCCCTCAACACGCCATCTCCAGTTGACGGCACGGCTCTGGTTGTTGTTCTCATACATATTTTCAACACGCATGCGCGCGCGATTCACTATCTTATTGCCATACCTGAAGTTGAACTGGTTGTTCCAGGTGAAGCGGCCGAAATTGAGTTTGAAACCAAAACCACCGGTGAACTTGGGAAGTGACGAACCGAGATAGACGATGTCAAGTTCGTTGATCTGACCGTCGTGGTTGACATCCTCGTAGATGGCGTCGCCGCCGCGGAACTCATAGTTGACCGACCCGTAGCAGAAGGTCATAGGCTTGGTCATACCGTTCTCGTCGATGATGACCACACCGTTCTCATCCCTGACGACGGGGGCGTTGGGGCCGCTGACACCCTTGATCTCCTCAGGTGTGTAGTCGGAGTATTGATAGACTCCCTTGTAGCGGAAACCGTAGATGCTGCCCAAGGAGCGGTTGAGCTCCACGCGGGAGAGGTAGGAACCGTTGTTGCGGTCGAACTCGCTGTTGAGGCTGGCGAGGCAGGTCTCCTCCATGGCGGTGATCTGGTTCTTGTTGTTGGCGAAGGTGACGTTGAAATCGACGCTGAACTTCCCGGCCCTGATGATGCGGTTGCCGTTGATGTTGAACTCCCAACCGACGTTCTTCATCTCACCCACGTTCTGCCAATCGAATCGGCTGAAACCTGAAGAGGAGGGAATGCCCCTGCCGCTCATCAACAGGTCGGTGGTGTACTGGCGGTAGACCTCCACATTACCGGTGATGCGCTCATTGAAGAAGCCGTAGTCCAAACCTACGTTCCAAGTCTCTTTCTGCTCCCATTTCAGGTTTTTCAACTGGATGTTCTGCGGATAGATGCTTCGCTCGTTCATATACCCGCTTCCGTTGGCATACTTGCTGAAATAGAGGTATTCCGAACCGGGTTGCTTGCCCACGATACCCCAGCCCGGACGGACGGAGAAGGTGGAAATCCAAGGAAGATGCTCGGTGATGAACTTCTCCTTGTGGATGAGCCACTTCAAGGAGAGTGCGGGGAAGTTGCCCCAGCGCTGGTCGGAACCAAACTTGGTGGTGCCGTCACGACGGACGGAAAAGTCGAGCACGTAGCGTCCCTTGTAGGCATAGTGGGCGGAATAGGTGAAATAGATGCTCCTCCACTGGCCACTGCCGGTGCCGATGCCGTCGATGATGCCGGGGGCTGCGGGGCTGGTGATGGTGCCGGAGGGGAGTCCCCACTCCACGGTGTTCTGCGAGCTGTTCTTGCCACTGGTCAACTGGCCGCGGAGCAGCATCGTGAGGTAGTGGTCCTTGTTTTTGAACACCGGCGTGAAGGTGAGCGTGTGGGTGGTGGTGACACCGAAACTCTTGGAGGAGTTGGCGGTCGTCCTGTTGCTTTGCTTGCCATCGGTGTCATTCCATCCCGTCGTGCTGAGAGAGAGTGGCATGAAGGTGTCTTCATAACGGTTGAAGATGTTGAACACCACCTTGCCCTCATAACTGAGTTGGGTGTCAGAGGCACTCAGGCCCAAGAAATTATATTTCAGCTTGAATTCCGGCTCGATGTTGTAACTGGTGTCGTGGTTCTTGGCTTGATAGGCCAGCGCGATAGGGTTCTTGTTGCCCAACTGGTCTCTCAAGGCGTTGGAGACGGTGGGCAGCATGCTGTAGTATTCGTCGAGGTCGTTGCCGTTCTTGTCCTGCTCGTAGATGGAGAGGTTGGGCATGCGCGTGTAAGCGATGGAGAGGAGGTCGCCGTTGTTCTTCTCATTCTTGGTGTAGGTGAGGGCGATGTTGGTCTCTATCTTGATGCGGTCGCTGACGAAATAGTCGAGGTTCACACGTGAGGTGAAGCGGTCGAGCTGCTGCTTGATGATGGAGCCGGTCTCATGGTCGTAGCCGGCACCGATGCGGAAGTGGGCCTTCTCACCACCGCCGCTGAGGGCGAGGTAGTGGTTCTGGCGCCAACCTATCTGCTTGACTTCCTTCAACCAGTCGGTGTTGTTGTTGTACATCTCGTATTCAGGGAAACTGGGGTTGTAGTTCAACTCCGGGATGTTGCTGGCTGCATCACTCATCGACGGGTTGAAATACTCTTCCTTGAGCAGCATGGTGTATTCGTCGCCATTGAGCATCTTGTAACCGTTGGGCTGGTAGGTGCCCGTGAGTCGGAAACTGTAGGTGGCCCTGGTGGCGCCGCGCGAACCACGCTTCGTCTTGATCTCAATCACACCGTTGGAGCCTTGCGAACCCCAGATGGCGGTGGCGGCGGCATCCTTGAGCACGTCGATGCTCTCGATGTCTTCTGGGTTGACGTTGAGGAGTTCCGCAAACTTCTCCTCGTTGGCGGATGAGAAGTCGAAATTGTTGGTGTTGGTCTCCCATACGTTGCCATCGACGACGATGAGGGGCTCGCTGGAGCCGTTGATGCTCGACACACCACGCAAGCGCATGGAGGTGCCGGCACCAAGGTTGCCGGAATTGGCCACGATGTCGAGACCTGCGATACGGCCTTGAAGTGCCTCGTCGACGGTGGTGATGGAAAGTCCTTCAAACTCTGTCATGCTGATGCTTTCACGGGCGGTGGAGATCTCATCGACCGGGATGGCCAGGCCGGAGCCTCCAGCACGTTTCTTGGAGAGGACGACAACCTCGTCGAGCTGCTCCTCGTCGGACAGCATGATGTCAAACTTGACTTTGTTGATGGACTGGGTGACGGTCTTGTGGCCCACATAGGTGAAACGCAACTTGTTCTTGGGCGACACAATCTTCAAGGAGAAGTTGCCGTTGATGTCGGTCACAGTGGAGGCGACGATACGGTTGGCGCCGTCAAGCTCCACGACGTTGGCGCCGATCACTGGCCCGTAGGCGTCGTTGACGGTGCCGCTGACAATGTCGCCAGGGTTCTGTGCAAAGGTGCTGAGAACTGACAATTGGAGGCAGAGGATGACAGCCCCAATGATTCTACTAATTCTATTTGTTGCCATAGTTGTCTTGTTTCAATTGTCAATTCTGTATCATCAGCGGTTGGTCGATGAGATGGATGACCGCCGAGGAGGAGGTCTCTATCTGACTGGCACTAGACGCATCTGCGGTGTTGTACTGGAACTCGCGAGCCACCAAGTTGTAAAGAGAGGGGTTGGAGGTGACCACGCGGCGGGTGTTGCGTGCATGGTCGGTGATTTCCAAACCGCTGGAGGTGAGTCGGGCGGTAACCCTGTAGAAGCGCTCGGTGGCGGGGTCGATGACGGCGGTCTCAAAGTCGCCGGAGTCCTCACCGGCACCGATGAAGAGGGCGTTGTCCTGAATGTGGTACTTCAGGAAGTTGACAATCTGCAACGAGTCGCGTGTCTTGGCGGTGAGGTTGCCGGCCTCCTCGAAGGCGTCGACGGCCTCCCAGGAGGAGAGCTTGCCTTGCTTCTGCAACTCGGTGATGCTCTCGTTGGTGGGAACGTAGATTGTATAATGATAGGTGTTGAAGACGGAGACGTTCGTGCCGCCACAAGCGTTGCGACGGTTGTGGATTTGCTCAAACAGGCCGCTGCCGTCCATCAGTTCGAGGAACTTGGAGAATTCCGGCTTGCTGGCGAGGACGTCCCTCACGGTCTGCCTCGTGCCCATGATGGGTTTGTCGTCGAGGATGTAGCTCTTGCCGTTGCCGCCATCGGTCTGGTCGTAGATGTAACTCACCCTGAGGGGTTCGCTTTCATTGGTCTGGTAACTGCCTTCCACGGTCATGCCGTTGGCGCCGGCCTGGACGTTGGAGACCTTGATTTCAGTGCCGCCCTTCGTGCGGTAGTAGGTTTGTCCGTCCTCCACGTTGCCGATGACGATATGGGTGTCGAGGATGTCCTTCAAGCGGTTTCTCACCATGTCGTATCCTGCCCTTCCGATGGAGTCGCCCACGGTCTCGGTCACCGGGTCGTAGTTATAGATACCGGCCCACACCCTGTCTTGCACGTTGACCTTGGTCGGGTCGTAATGGAACCTGAAGAGTTGCGTCTGGTTCTTGCCATAGGAGACGGGGTCGATATACTCCAGCAACGCCTTGTTGGTGGGGATGAAGAAACTGTAGTAGGAGTTGAGGGAGTTGAGATACACATTATATTGTAACTGCTCGATGCCCCAATAAAGAATCTTCATGCTCTCGTTGACCAAGGCCGGGAAGGAGACGCTGACGTATGCGGTGGGTGAATAGACATGGTTGGTGAGGTAGATGGCACCGTTGCATCCGAGCCACACGGAGTCGATGGCCGACACCTCCACGCCCATGGGGTCGTTGGCGTCGTTGAGGATGCCCTGGAACTTGGAAGGAACGGAGGAGACGAAAGAACTGAGCATGTTGTTGTTCAGAAGTTTCACCACAACCTCGTCGGGGACGTTCTCCCATGTGCCGTAATAGTCCTTCAGCACACGGCCGGCTCCCGACTCCCAGTATTCCTCCATGGCTTCGTTGCTGGGCACCATCATAACGGCCATGTCGCGCTGAAGGGCGATGTTGCCACCCTGGTCGTCGAGTCCGGCGTAATAGGCGTTCCATTCCGGGTCATACTTCAACAGGCCGTTGACGGCACCGTTGGTGGGGGTGGCGCCGAGAGGGTTGCCGCCTTGTGACTTCTCGGAGAAGAAACGCTTCTGGAATACGGAGTCTACATTCTGGTCATATAAATAATTATATTGTGTAGTGACTGCCTCGCCCACCCAGTATGGTGCGCAGAAACGCTCCAGCAACTTGTTGTAGGTGCTGACATTGGGTTTCTTCGCTACCAGTTCGGCCATGTTGGGCAAGGGCATGATGACCTCGCTCATCTTGTGGATGAAGCCGTTGGAGCACTTGATGTTGGGAGATTCCACCTGCACACCGTTGATGCTGGCGTCGCCCGACACCCTGTGGGTAGTCTTGTTGTAGAGGAAATCGTAGTCGTTGTTGGTGATGCGCTTGTTGACCAACTGCTTCTCGATGAACTGCACAAGAGGCACGACGGAGTTGTCGGTCATGCACACCATCGGTTTGCCAGACTCCCTGTAACGTGCCCAATAAGGATTGTCGGGCATCTGTTGGGGATAGAGTATGGCCACGGAGTCGTAGGGGGTGTTGGAGGCAAAGCGCCTCATACACTCTCCCTCACGGGGTGGCGTTCCCTCCACGCTTGGCAGACTGTTGAGCTGCATGGAGTTGTCCATCATGCTGCCGAAGAGCAGCAATTTCTTCTGGGAGGTGGAGAATTGCTCATAGCTTCTCACTCCCCAACTGTTGTTCTGGAAGAATCGAGCATAGGCTTGGTCGTCTGCGACAAAGAGGGTCTTAGAACCCGTCTTCGCGAGTACTTCCTTGTAGCCCAAGTCCTCAATCATCCGAACGGTGTTGGTGTAGTTGCCATCTTCCACGAGCCAATTGTAGATGCTCGAACCCCAACCTTCAGGGGAACGCTCATCCAGGTCATACTCATCTGAGCAAGAGGTCATGGAAATGCCCGCAGCCAACACAAAGCAAGCCATTAACAGCCGGTTACGACGATGGCTCCATAATGTCTTTTCGGTTACCATAAAAAGAATTGCGTTTAACTTGTAATTTGTTTTGTGCAAAATTACATTTTTTAATTCAGATTAACAATAATAATTTGTCGCACCTGTTTGCATTTTAACTTTACATCCTTTCAATAATGTTTCAAAACATTTCGTTTTTGTTTCAACAGATGAAAAGTGGTGAAAACGTGCAAAATACAAGGCTTTTCGCACGTTTTCACAACACCATTCCACAAGGGTTATTTCAACTGTTTCAGCAACGCCTCGAGGGCGCTGCGACGCTCTGACCAAGTCTTGTAATCGTCGGCACGCAAGGTGTGGACCTCGGGCTTGGGACCTTGCGAATTCTTCATGAACTCAAGACGACTCGTCGTGATGATGCAGGCCTTGGTCTTCTTCTGGGAAATGAGCTTGTCGGCTATGGCTTCGGCACCTCCCACCTTGAACCAACTCTCCCATGTGTCATCCTTGCCGGGTACGAGTTGGATGAACGAGGGGAAGCCGTTCTCACGCCGGTGGGCCATCGGGGATATGTACCATGCCTCGCGAGCCATGATGTTATAACTCAACTCACCATGCTCGATGTCGCCCATCGATGCGAAATTGTAGGGATTGGAGGGATGGTTGGCGATGCTGGGCTTGAAACCTCTCGACGGAGCGAGGTACATGTTGTTCGGGTCGGCTACCTGCATGCCATCGACAAGGAAATAATAGGTGAAAACCTCCATCACATGGTCTCTCAACTCCACCGACCATACTCCGTCGGCATCCTTCTCCATCGACAGCGGCTGGGCAAAGGGTTCGCCTGCCAACTGCACCTTCTGAGCATCAGGAGCCTTGAAACGGAAGACGATGCTCTCCTTCTTGTATTCCGGCGAGACAATGGGACGAGGGAAGAGACGGGCCATCACGCCGGCGGTGAACTGCTGCTCCTGGCCAGTGGCGGCGGGGGCGGGCTGACCCTCTGCCATGGCCTTCTCGGCTGCCTGAGGCTTGAAAAGGAGGGGGAGGGTCTTGCTGAGGAAGTACTTGGCGTTCATCCAGGTGTGCCCATACTTGTCGGTGGTGAATTCCTTCACTGAGCGGATGCCTTTCTTGTCGAGAAACTCCATGTAGTCACGGGCGTTGCCATAAAGGAAGTCGTCGGTGCCCACACCAAGCCAAAAGAGATGGAGCTTGGAGTTGAGGGAGGCTGCATCGTCGTAAACCTGGGGGATGTCGGTTGAGGTGAACGAACTGTAACTGCAGAGATAGGAGAACTTGTCGATGTTGCGCAAACCTATCGACAGACCTTGGTTGCCTCCACGAGAGAAACCTCCTATGGCACGATGGTCGCGGTCGGCGATGGTGCGGTAATGCGACTCCACGTATGGCATGAGGTCGTCGATGAGGTCAAGGCTGAACACATCGCGACCAAACTGCATCTGTGGCATCCCCGACCCCTCGCCTGGCGTGGGAAGTAACTTGAAAGGATTGCCATAAGGGAGCACCACGATCATCTCCTCTGCCTTGCCACGAGCCAAGAGGTTGTCGAGAATGTAATTCACACGTCCAACCTTGTAATACACCTCCTCGGTGTCGGTGGTGCCGCTGATGAGATAGAACACCGGATACTTCTTTTCTCGCTTCATCTGATAACTGGGGGGAAGATAGACCACCGCCTGATTGGTGGCACCCAGGCTCTTCGAGTAGTAATGGATGTATTCCACAGAACCGTGGGGTATGCCGTCGATGACATCGTGGGCCAGATGCCCCTTCAATACAGTAATCTCCAAAAGACTGTTCTTGAAACCTTCGTTGGGGAAATACTGGTCGCAGAGAGGATCCATCACGCTAACACCGTCAACAATGAAACAATAAGGATACATGTCGGGGGCCGCAGGGCCCAAAGTGGCCTTCCAAAAACCCGTCTCTGCATCACGAGTCATCGGCTGACGGCCAGCAAACTGAACATCAACCATCACCTCTTTGGCGTGGTCGTTCTGATAATAGAATGTCACCGTACTATCCGCGTTGCATATCGTGGAGTTGACGAGTGTCTGTCCTGACGGCTGGGCTTGCACAAAACCTGCCAAGCACAACAAAACTGATGCTAAATAAAACTTTTTCATATTTTTAGATTATTAGTCGATTGTTATGGATTTCAAATGTTGAATTAGTGCTTTCATATATGTCATCTGCTTGGCAACACGCTACTCCTTGGACAAGATGCGTCTGTCGCCCAAGATGAGACTGTAAATTCTTCCTTTCCTTCGGCTTTCGGGAGCAAATATAGCAATAATATATGATACTGCAACCCCTTTCGCGAAAAAAATGCCAAATTTTTAGTAGATGATTAACAATTGATGATAGTTTTTTATGATTTATTTGAATGCAGCTTTTTGCATAAATTGCTCAAGCTCGGACATTTGCAAGCAAGCTTGCATGGCACTCGCTTATTCGCAATTTTCTCTCAGACAAAGGAGCATAGCGGGCTATGGCAAAGGCTACGGGTAGGCGTATATTTGCCAACGGATACCCCTCAAGTTCGCTATTAGGCGTGTCCACATCATTCGAAGTGTTCGGCGGAATTTCGTCGCGCACTTTGATTTCTGTGGCTTCTGTTGATTGCGACGCTCGGAGGCGTCGACCCCTAGGTGAACTCACGGGGTGCGCACATACAGAGCAAGAGGTCGGTGCTCATTTAGGGGTCGACGCCTCCGAGCGTCGCATATAGAGTAAGAGGTTTATGCCTGGGCACGTCCTCGGTCTCAGACAGTGGGGTGTTGCGGCCTACGTTGTTGTACAGCACCTTTAAGACGGCTCTGCCGCTTGGCTCGTCCAAGAATTTTCATAAATTCAACAAAAACTCTGACGCACAGCCGCTCGGCGACGAAGGAGACGCTTGCCAAAGCAAGAATTTATGACTAATTATATGATAATTATATGTTAAAAACAGTACCAAGTTATTTTTTTGCTATTACTAAAAGTGAGCATATGTCCCTTTAACTCCTTGAAAAAAACTCCCCTCCTTTCATACAAAATACAGATGAAAATGCTACTATTAAGAAAAAATACATTAATTTTGCACAAAAAACAAGAATATGTCTGAAAGAAAAGTGAGGGTGCGCTTCGCACCCAGCCCTACAGGGCCCTTGCATATCGGCGGAGTACGCACCGCATTGTATAATTATCTCTTTGCCAAACAAAACGGGGGAAGCCTCGTTTTACGCATCGAAGACACCGACTCCACACGCCTGGTGCCGGGAGCGGAGGAATACATCATCGAGGCTTTCCAATGGTTGGACATCAAGTTTGACGAAGGGGTCTCCATAGGTGGAAACTACGGGCCTTACCGCCAAAGCGAACGTAGGAAAATATACCGACGTTACGTCGACCAGTTGCTCGAGAGCGGAAAGGCATACATCGCATTCGACACCCCGGAGGAGTTGAACGCCAAACGCACCGAGACACCCAATTTCCAATATGATGCACGGACGCGCGGACAGATGCGCAACTCACTGACGATGCCACAAGAGGAAGTGGATGCACTCATCGATGACGGCACACAATACGTGGTGCGATTCAAGGTGGAACCAGGCGAGGAAATACTCATCGACGACATCATACGTGGAGAAGTGAAGTTCATGAGCGATGTGGTGGACGACAAGGTGCTTTACAAGAGCGCAGACGAACTGCCCACCTACCATCTCGCCAACATTGTAGACGACCACCTGATGGAAATCACACACGTCATACGCGGAGAGGAATGGCTGCCCAGTTCACCGCTGCACGTGCTCCTCTACAAAGCACTCGGATGGGAAGACACCATGCCAAGATTCGCACACCTGCCACTGCTGCTAAAACCTGAGGGGAAGGGCAAACTGTCGAAACGCGACGGCGACCGACTGGGATTCCCCGTCTTCCCCTTGGAGTGGAAAGACCCGAAGTCGGGTGAGGTGTCCATGGGATACAGGGAGGATGGATATTTCCCCGATGCCATCATCAATTTCCTCGCACTCCTCGGATGGAACCCCGGAACGGAGCAGGAGGTCTTCACACTTGACAAACTCGTACGCCTGTTCGACATCAACAAGTGCTCGAAGTCGGGCGCTCGCTTCGACTACAAAAAGTGCATTTGGTTCAACCACGAATACATGCTGAACAAAAGCAACGAGGAGGTGGCGGGACTCTTCGCACCCATCGTGGCAGGACATGGAGTGGACGAACCCTTCGAACGGGTGGTCGAGGTAGTGGCGATGATGAAGGACCGCGTGAACTTCGTCAAGGAATTGTGGCCGCTATGCTCCTTCTTCTTCGTCCCGCCAACTGAATATGACGAGAAAACCGTACGCAAGCGCTGGAAGGAAGACTCGCCAACAGTGATGGGTGAACTGGCCGACCTGCTGGAAAGCCTCGACGACTTCTCCATCGAAAACCAAGAGAAGGTGGTGATGGCTTGGATCGAGCAGAAGGGATACAAGTTGGGCGACGTGATGAACGCCTTCAGACTCGCCCTCGTGGGAATAGGGAAAGGACCTGGAATGTTCGACATCTCTGCCTTCCTTGGAAAGGAAGAAACAGTGAGAAGGCTGAGACGCGCCATCGCAAAAATCTGACAACGCAGGAGACGCTTCATTTGCAACAAACCAAAACTCCCCTTCGTGTATAACATACTGATGTACTTCTATCTCTTCGGCGTAGCCATCTATAGTCTGATTGACAAGAAGGTGCGTAAAATGTGGCGTGGTGAGCGCGACGCATTCGACGTGCTACGTGAAAAAGTGGAGGAAGGGGCGCAGTATGTATGGTTCCACGCTGCATCTTTGGGGGAGTTTGAACAGGGGCGTCCGCTGATGGAGCGACTCCGGCGCGACCACCCGGAATACAAGATCCTGCTCACCTTCTTCTCGCCATCCGGATATGAGGTGCGCAAAAACTACAAAGGGGCCGACATCATCTGCTACCTGCCACTCGACACCGCCGCGAACGCACGACGATTCCTAAGGCTGGTGAGACCTGTGATGGCTTTCTTCATCAAGTACGAGTTCTGGTACAACTACCTACACATACTACGCCACCGCAAAGTGCCGGTATATAGCGTGTCGAGCATCTTCCGTTCCGAACAGGTGTTCTTCCAATGGTATGGACGCGAATACTCTCACGTGCTGAGGTGCATCACACACTTCTACGTGCAGAACGAGACCAGCCGCCAACTGCTCGCTAGCCTCAGACTGAAGAATGCCACGGTGGTGGGCGACACACGCTTCGACCGCGTGCTGCAAATCCGTGATGCCGCAAAGCAACTGCCCATCGCAGAAGCCTTCTCGCGTGGGCACCGCGTCTTCGTGGCGGGTTCAAGCTGGCCTCCCGACGAGGACGTGTTCATCAAATATTTCAACGAGCATAGCGACTGGCGCCTCATCATAGCTCCTCACGTCATCGGAGAGGACCACCTGAGGCAGATACGTGCGATGCTGAAGGTGCCGACCGTGCTCTATACCGAGACGACACCGGAGGAAGCGGCAAATGCACAATGCCTCATCATCAATTGCTTCGGACTGCTCTCAAGCATCTACCAGTATGGCGAGGTGGCATACGTGGGCGGTGGATTCGGCGTAGGCATACACAACGTGCTGGAGGCCGCAGTGTGGGACATGCCTGTCATCTTCGGACCCAACAACAAGAGGTTCCAAGAGGCACAGGGACTGCTCGCCGCAAAGGGGGGATTCGAGGTGGACGGCCCCGACGCCTTCCAAGAGACGATGGACCACCTGGCATCCGACCAAAAATTCCTCGACAACGTCAGCAGCGCTGCTGGTACATTCGTCAAAGGGCAGGCCGGAGCCACCGACAAGGTCATGAACGACTTGGGACTATAAACAGACTGCCCTCATAGGATGTTTGGCACCATGCGTTTTCCGTCGTTTTTCACATGATTTCTTTGACGTTTCAGGAAATATCCTTTACTTTGTAGAAAATCCACATGGCATGAGATACCCTATTGGCATCCAAGACTTCAAAACCATCCGCACGAACGACTATTATTATGCGGACAAGACAGCCTTGCTTTACAAACTCGTCAAGGGGGGGCAATTCTATTTCCTCAGTCGCCCACGTAGGTTTGGAAAAAGCTTGCTCGTCTCCATGATGGAATGCTATTTCAAAGGGGAACGCACACTATTCAAGGGACTGGCCATCGACCAACTCGAAAAGGAGTGGCTATCCTATCCCGTACTCCACCTCGACTTGAATGCCGAGAAATACACAACCCCAGAAGCACTGGCTTCCATATTGAACAGGCATATGGCCAAATGGGAAAAGGCCTATGGAAAAGACGAAAACGAGGACACGCTGTCGGCTAGGTTTTCTGGAATCATCCAAAGGGCAGCAGAACAAACGGGAAAAAAGGTCGTCATACTGGTTGATGAATACGACAAACCCTTGTTGCAGGCTTTTGACAACAAGGAACTGCAAGAAGACTATCGAGCCACGTTGAAAGCCTTCTATGGCGTGGAGAAGTCGATGGGAGCTTACATACAGATGGCTTTCTTCACTGGAGTGACGAAATTGTCAAAAGTTAGCGTCTTCAGCGACCTGAACAACCTTGCGGACATCTCCATGGATCATCGGTATGCCGAAATCTGCGGAATAACAGAACAAGAGATAAGAGGTGATCTCGACGAGGAAGTAGGGAAGTTGGCTGAGCGCTGCAAAATCACCAAGGACGCTTGCTACGAGAGACTGAAACACACCTACGATGGTTATCATTTCGATGCCGACACCGTGGGCGTTTACAATCCCTTCAGCTTGCTGCGCACCCTCGACAGCCAGGTTTTCAAGGACTACTGGTTTGAGACAGGAACACCTACCATACTGGCAGAGGCCCTGAAGAAGGGAAACTACCACCTTGAAGAGCTGTTGCAAGAAGAGGTGACCGCCGACCTTTTGGGCAGCATCGACAGCCTCGATGTCAATCCACTGCCTTTGCTCTATCAGAGCGGGTACCTGACCATCAAGAGCTACGATGAACGCTTTCATACTTACAAATTAGGGTTTCCAAATGATGAGGTAGAAAGAGGATTCACACAATTCCTCCTACCCTTTTTCACCTGTCTCAACCCCACCCAGGGACCATCGTTTGTCACCAATTTCGTGAAAGACGTGGAGAAAGGAACAAGACGCACGCCACTTATATAAAATAGGTGCCAACTTCTCCACGAAAACCAAGCGCTTGGACGGATGGAAAATGGCGGAATGATTTGCATCTGTCCACACAGATTCGTTTTTAAAACATATTTCTTCATCCAATTAGGAGAAATGTCAACAATTCTTCCTAACTTTGCACAATTATCAACAACTTATTACTCAACAAGATGAAAAAATGGTATATCCTCCTGTTACTTGTCATGGCTGCCATCGGCATGCAAGCCCAGAAGCCGTGGGACAAGGGCGGCTTTGAAACCCAACAGTATCGCAACCTCTTCGTGGAAATGGGCTACAACCCCATGGCTGTCGAAAGGAAATTGCAGGAAGTGTTCAACGATGTGTTCACCGGTCCCAACAAGGTGTATTTCGAAGTGGGAGACACACTGGGCTACATCAGCGACATCAAGAATCACGACGTGCGTACCGAAGGAATGTCCTACGGAATGATGATTGCCGTGCAGATGGACAAGAAAGACATCTTCGACCGACTCTGGAGATGGTGCAAGAAATACATGCAGCATCAAGACGGTTCAAGGGAAGGCTACTTCGCATGGAGCTTGAAGACCGACGGAACACGCAACGCACAGGGTGCCGCCTCAGACGGTGAACTATATTTCATCACAGCACTGATTTTCGCATCCAACCGTTGGGGCGACGACACTGGCATCAACTACAAGGCTGAAGCCCAGCATATCCTCAACTGCACCATGCCAAAGGAGTATGAACCGGAGCAGAGAGGAGGCTTCGGAGGCTTTGGGGGCTTTGGAGGACAGCAACAGTCTGGACCGCAGAAAATGTACCTCATCGACCCGGAGACGATGCTCATCACCTTCACACCTGACGGGTTCGGACAGCGCTACACCGACCCATCCTATCACATTCCTGCATTCTACGAGGTGTGGGCACGATGGGCCGACGACGGACGCAGCGACTATTGGAATGAATGTGCCAGGAAAAGCCGAGAGTTCCTGCACAAGGCCATTGATGAGAAAACGGGCCTGAATCCTGACATGTGCCAGTATGACGGCAGCGAATTGCAGATGCCAAGGTTCCCTGGAAGACCTCCAGGACAAGCACAGGGGCAACAGGGGCAGCAGGGACAACCACAAACTCCTCCCCGCAACGGCAGCAGCAACTTCCGCTACGACTCATGGCGCGTGCCGATGAACATCGCCCTCGACTATGAATGGAGCTGCGCCGACAAGGAATGGCAGCGGCAGTATGGCGAGCGCATACAAAACTTCTTCTACAGCCAAGGCATTGACTCCTTCGTCGACCAATACCGCACAGACGGGTCGCTGCCCGAAGGAAACGAAATCCTGCAGGCAGGAGGCTTCCGCAAACTGCGCCACAGCATCGGCCTGGTGGCCACCACGGCGGCTGCGTCGATGATGTGCTCACACGAGAAGAGCAAGGAGTTTGTCAAAGCCCTCTGGGAGGCCAAGCACGTACCCTTCGAGGACGGCTATTTCGATGCCTACTACGACGGTCTGCTCCGACTCTTCGCCTTCATGCACCTCAGCGGCCACTACCGCGTCATCTTCCCGAAATGCTACTTGCAGACGGGCGACGTAAAGATGACCATCGACCCCTCTGAAGGTGGAAAAATCCTGTCATATAAATACAAAGGACAAGAGGTCGTCTCGCAAATGCCCATGCGGGAGGCATACGGCAGCACCTTCTGGACCAGTCCGCAAAAGGAGTGGAACTGGCCCCCGGTGCAGGAATACGACAAGGGGGCCTATAAGGTTGAGCAAAACGGCAACTCGCTCGTGCTCACCAGCGAAGTGTCGCAGAAACTGGGTTTCCGCATCCGCAAGGCGTTCACCACCGACCCGAAGTCAGACGCCATCAATGTGACCTACACCATCATCAATGAAAGCGGAAAGGAAAAACAGGTGGCTCCTTGGGAAATCACACGCGTACCCAACGAGGGGCTCATCTTCTTCGATGCTCCTGCCGAGCAAATCACGCCGGCGGGAATCATACCCTTCAAAACAGCCTTCAAAGCCGCTTGGTACACCACCGACGAAACCAATGAGAACAGAAAAATCAACGCCGATGGAAAGGGGTGGCTCGCCTATCTCAACAAAGGCCTGCTCATGGTGAAGAAATTCGAAGACCTGAAACCCGGCCAACCGGCTCCCGACGAGGCGGAGATACAAGTATATGTCAACAGGGGAAAGACATACATCGAACTGGAGAGTCAAGGGGCCTACACCAAACTGGCGCCGGGAGAATCTCTCTCCTGGACGGTGAAATGGTATCTCATACCCTACAACGGAGAGGCTGCCCCATCAAAACAACTCCTCAAGACTGTTAATAAAGTGATAAGTAGGTGATCAAAATTAGATGATAGTATTTTATGATTTATTTGGATGCAGATTTTGCTCTCAGACGAAGGAGCATAGCGGGCTATGTGACTGAGGATGAGTGAAAAATATGCGCCAAAGAAACATAAAAGACTATACAACACCTACAAGAATGATAGTAACAGATAATTTTGATTACCTACTTTAAAATTGAAAAAGATTTTTCATACTACCAATACTTGCAAGGGCTCTAGTAATCCTAGGGCCACTTGTTTTCCTAGGGGCACTGGCATCTCCAGGGGAGTTAAGATTACCAGCCTCCTTGCCATCTGTTTTCTCCTCACAAGCCTGACAGTAACGGCCTATGGAGCCCCCTACTTGAAACCGAGGCTCGTGGTGCTCACCGACATCGCCCCGGGCGACATCGAACCCGACGACATGGAGTCGATGGTGAGGCTGATGACCTATGCCGACCAAGTGGAAATCGAGGCGCTGATCACCACCACAGGGTGGAACTGCGACCCCTATCCCAGGGAGTGGGCTGACTCACTCTGGAGGGTCATCGATGCCTACAGCCACGACGTGCGACAACTGATGAAACGCTCCGGCCAAAAAGGCTTCCACAGCGTGGAAGAGGAGTCGGGATGCCAGGAGATAGGCTATTGGCCCAGTGCCGAATACCTGCGCAGCCGCGTGGCAATGGGCAGCACACGGTCGGGCATCGGTGTCATCGGCGAGGACAACCGTTCTGCCGGCAGCGACCTCATCATACGCCTGGTGGACGAAGACGACCCGCGACCGCTGTGGGTGGCTGCCTGGGGGGGCGCCAACACATTGGCACAGGCCATCTGGCAGGTGAGCAAGCAGCGTACGCCTGAACAACTGCGCACGTTCCTGAGCAAACTGCGACTCTTCACCATCACCGACCAGGACATGGTGTGGGCCATGCGTGCCAACAGAGCCTACAGTTCACACCAATGGCTACGAAGGGAATTCGCCCGCGACCTCCTCTTCATCTGGGACGAAAGCGCATGGCTGTCACAAAACGAATTGGGGGTCAAGAACTGGTCGCAATACGCATCGATGATTCAAGGCAAGGGGAAACTCGGCAGCACCTACCCCACTTACAAATGGGGAGTGGAGGGCGACACACCCAGTTGGCTCAACATCCTTCCCAACGGACTGCACAACCCTGACGACCCGACGCAAATAGGTTGGGCAGGATGCTTCTGCCGTGACATGTGCCCCGACTCACTTACCGTGGCGTGGACCAACTGGCGACCACCGCAGAAAAACATTTCCAGACAATACGAGGAACAATTCTATCCCGACATCTTCAACGACTTCGCCGCACGCATCGAATGGGCGGCAACAGGCAAGGGAAACCGCAACCCCATCGTCATCGTCAATGGAGAACAAGGCCCCTACCCCACCCTGATGACTGCAAAACCCGGAACAACCGTCACCCTCGATGCTTCCGGCACCAAAGACCCTGACGGAGACGCCATCTCGTTCAAATGGTGGATACAACGGGATGCTGGCAAATGCCCAACTTCCATCACCATCAACGGTACACAAGAAAAGGCCTCTCTCACCATCCCCACCGGGGCAGATGGAGCAGAAATACACGTCATATGCGAGGTGCACGACAACCACACCATCTCACTCGCTGCATACCACAGGGTTATATTGAAGATTGAAAATTGAAGATTAGCAGAGTCAAGCTTGCTTGAACTCTGCCGAGTCGCGACAAAAAACAGCGAAGCAAAAAAATAGAATAAAAAAAGAGACTACGACGAACCCATCGCCATAGCCCCCATTCATTCAAAACTTAAAAAAAAGGTCACTTATTTCACTATTAACTTCTTACCTTTTCGATGTATATCCATAAGGGCGGTCCGCTGACCGTCCGACATCTGTAGTACTATTTAGCATGTCTGTTGTGTGAAAATATTCTCTTCCAACAAGAAGCCAGCGTCACTGCCCCCATGGGACGACATAGCATTTCAACCTCTGAGGCGCTTACGCCATCAAAGGTATCAGCCTTGCACTCCTTCCTGCCCATAGTCTTAGCTAGGATGAGTAACATTATGGCAACTATGCAACATATACCCAAGGAAAGAATCATAGATCCAATAATGAAACAGTGCTAATCTTTTAAATCAATGCTGATCTTCTCACTTTAGGCCACAAAGATACGAAATAAAATCCAAATACGTGAAATTTTCAAGCCTATTTTTTCAAATTTTTCACAAAAACATGCAAATTTAGGGTCTAAAGCATCACATAATGACGATTTTTCATCTGATATTTCATTATTTTATCACCATAATGATAAAAAAAGCCCCGCCATTCCATCAATGAAACGGCGGGACGAATTAATAGTATTTCTAGTTTTCCTAGGTTATTTCTTGGCCACACGCGCCACACGACCCGTTTGCCTGTCCTTGATTACATATACACCCCTGGGCTGGGAGGAGAAACAATCACGGCCATGGCCCAGCAAGACTCCGCGAAGGTCATATACCATGATGTCGTCGCCGAAGCGGGTCGCTGAAGCCGGTACCTCTGGTATGGCTGTGGCACCAACATCCACTATGGCGGGGTTGGAAAGTGCCGACTCTGTCTCGCCATATACGGCAGTGACATAATAGGTGTGTTGGCCATTCTCCACCTCGTTGTCGACATATTCCACGGTACTGGCATCCAACTGGGCAATGAGCACCTGGTCACGATAGACATGGCATCCCGTGAGCACAGGACGAGCCTTCGGCATCTGCATCACGGGAGAGGCGGTGAAGGTGATGTCATCAACCATGAAACCGGCGGTTCCGGAAGCCGTGCTGCGTATGGCGAAATAGCGAGCGCCAACAGGCAGGTCGAGCCTCACCTCGTTCCAGTCCATGGTAGACGCCACGCCCTCATGGAGCAGTCGGTATTGCTCCAAATCCTCGGGAGTGTTAGATGTGGTGTACAACACTTCAAACGTCGTACCCGGGTCGTTGGCAGTAGCACTGACGAAAAGGCTGATGGTCTGCTCGGTACCGGAGAGCAACGGAGAGACGAGCCACTTGTCGCTTGGCTGTCCATCGGCAGGAGTCATAGCCAACAGCATCTGTTCGCCCGAGTAGGAAGCCATCGACTCCACCACATCGTAGTCGGTCATGTCGAGACCGCTCTCAAAGGCGTTGAACACCTGGAAGGCCTTCGGCGAACCTATGCTGTCGGAGTCGCATAACTCCACCACACGCACCGGCGTGCCGTTGCCATCATATAGTTTCCAACTTCCTAGCTCACCCCAATGATTGTCGGCAGTGATGCCACCGGCAGACAGATTGGCGAACGTCTCGGTATCCTCGAAATCCTCGGTGATGATGTTTCCCACGTCGAGAGAGCCATTGGGGAGGCTCCATGCAAGCGACACATCGGAACCACAAGCCTCTGCTGTCAGGTTGACCATGCGGGCCACCGACGGTTGTTTGACACTTGCCACCGCTTTGGCCACATTGTTGTCTTCATCAATGTCTTCCGGGCACGACACCTTGGCACCCACTTCTATCACCACCTGGTCGAAGATGGAAGGCGTGAACGTGAAGGTATAGGTGGCCGTCCCACTGAACGGAGCCAACTCCAACACCTGGGCGCAGGCAGTGACCGTGCTATCGCCCACGATGAGTTCCAATGCATAGGCATCCTCTCCAACCGACATCAGACCATTGTTGCGCACGGTGACGACAGCCAACTCTTCATGACCTACCTTCACCTGATTGGGCAACTGCACAGACACCAACTCCAGGTCACAGTCGGGCACGTCCCTCACCTGGATGTCGTCGATGCGGCACACGGCATCCTTCTCGTCGGCCTCGACAATGAAGGTCAGCACCAGGTAGTCATCCTCCAAGAATTCGCCCAGGTCGATGCCTTCCTGCACCCACGCCTCGCTCTTCTCATCATCGGGGAAGATGGTCTTGAGCAATACAGGGCCGTTGGCATCCTGGCGGTCAGCCAACACGTGCAGACGGATATTCTGCCCAGGCTTGGTGGAATGCTGGAAAAGAAGCATAGGCCGCGCAGCACCCACGAGAGTCAGTTTCTCACTGCATGCCTTGCCTCTGGCGATGGAGTCATCGGCCACGAAGCGCAGGCAGGCGCCATCGCCGTCGGCGGTTTGCTGACTGGAGAGCCAGCGTCCACCCTGGGCTTCCTGCCACCAGAAGACATCTTTTGAAGAGGTGCCAAACGACTGCCGATAAGGCAATTGGGTTGGCTTTCCAAGGATGAGCCTACCACCTATGGCACTGCCTTCCTTCTCAGCGCACACCGGCACCATCTCCACCTCAAGAATCCTGGCGATATCATTGTCGAAGGAGGAATAGTCGGCCACGCAACAGGTATCCGTCGTCGAGGCGAGCATCTCGCCACGCTTTCCACTGGCATCGAGGGAGTAGAGACGGTATTCCACAGCCGTGGAATCGACATACCCCCCATGCTCACCCACCTCGCCGGCAGCACTCCAGGAGCACGACATCTTGCCATCACGCAGGTCGAAGCACCCCACGGCACCGGCGACAACGGGAACGTCGCTACCAATGTAAGCACTGGCATAGGCCGATATGCCCACGCCAGAGGAATTGCATCCCACCACTTCAAAGTCGTACATGCCATCTTCCTCCAATGTCACATCAACCTTCTGGGCCTCACCGGGGACGGGATGGTCGATGGTGGTCAGCAAACGACCGTTGCCATACACCTCTATGCGGTCCAGTTCGGTGAGCGGGTCACCAGCCACCATCGTCGTCGGGGCGATGAAACTCAGCGTGGCCGTGCGGGCGCCCTTCTCGCCAGGCACCACCTGCAAGTCGGTCACGGCAGTGGGTGCGCCACTCTCAACCAAGACCTTCAACGACCACCCTTGGAGGGTGAGGAAGAAATGGTTCTTGTCAGAGATGGCATGGAAGCCTATGCGGTAGTATCCACCCTCGCTGACGGTGAAGGTGGCGGGTAGTTCCTGGGGGGTGGAACCCTCCAAGTCGGTGGGAGGCACCACCACCTGGGTGAAGGATGCAGGGTCCACACCCTGTCCCAGGCAGATTTCGATGCGCTCGGTATATGAGTCGCTGACAGCGAAAGCGGTGGCAAGGAACTCATACACCTTGCCCGACTCCATAAGGATTTCAGGAGTGAGAAGCCAGTCGTCGGCGGCGTTGACAGAGGAATAATGGTAGCGCACCTGTCCGTTGCTGAAAGTCCACGTGCGATTGTCCTCATTGCCGTCGACAACAGTGTATCTGTCGAATATCCCCTCGGTTTTCCAATCCTCCTCATAAGGCGGCACGATGAAATCGTCTTCGGAGGCACCGGAAAGCCTTGAACTGCCTATGGCCACCATTGAGGCCATGACAGCTCCTGCCAGAGCCAATGTCTTGATAGTCTTATACATATCCTCTTATTTCACATTGACCTTGATGGTGGAACCATCCGACAACTTGACGATATTGATGCCTTTCTGGGGAGTGGTGATCATCCGTCCGTCCAACGTATAACGGGCCACCTCGCGGAGGTTGCCGGCGGGCTTGACATCCAACTCTTTCACGTCGGTGGGATCCACCACCCTGACCTTGGCGGCATTGGCAACGATGCCTCTGTCATCCAACACGAGAACGTTGGCGGTGATGAGGTCGTAGCGGAGAGCATTCACCAGCACGGCCTTGGTGGGCATTTCCACGGTGGCGGTGACGGTCTTCGTCTCATGGTTGCCGATGTTGCCTATCGACATCTCATACTTGCCACCCTCATAATAGCTTCCGATGGCCACGTCGTTGAAAATCCAGAAGAAAGAACTACTGCCGTTCACGCCGCCATTGCCAAACTGCTTCAAGTCGTCAGGCAGTTGCGACTGCGAATACTGGTAATAGTAATTGCCCTGCTTCCAAGCCCTTTCCGTTCCCGTGACGCTGTCGGCGGTGAGCACGAAGGCCACGGAAAGTCCGCTCATGACTGCCTGGGAATTCAAATCGGCTGTGATGTCCACCGCCGAGCGGTCGGCGTTGAAAGTGGCGGAAACCATCACGGAGATGTATGCCGGCACTTCCATCTCTGCCTCGAAGTCATTGCAGATGTCCTCGCCATTGCCGTAATAGGGGTCGGTAAAATATCTCCTGTTGATCTTGCAAAGGGGAGCACTGTCAAAGCCCAGGTTCTTGTAACGGGAGGGGCACATGGGGTCGCTGCTGTTGTACTGATGGATGCCGATGCCTATGAATTGCTCGCCATATCTCTCATGCATCTTGTCCATGCCCACTAGGCCGCGAGGACACCAACCGCAGCCGGTGCCGGTGAATTCCTCCACCACGACATTGCGCGATATGCGCATGGAGACGACGGCACTGTTGTCCTCAGGGTAACTGTCCTCGCCATCGGCGATGCGCGTGGCGGTCACCGTCATGGGAAGGTCGAATCCCACCGCTTCGGGCACGTCGTACAGGATGGTGGAAACCTTCGTGTTGGCACCGCTGGCAATCGGCGTGCTGATGGTTTTCACATAATTATATCCCTCTGCCGAGAAGGTGAGGTCGTATTCCGTAGCAGCCTTCGAACCGTTGTTGATGATGTTGGTCACGACGTTGACCACGTTGTCTGCACCACGTGTGGCGGTGGCGGACACTACTTTCAGGTCGTAGGGCGGCATGTTGTCACCACCAACGAGCAGTTCCAGACTGAGGACGCCCCCCGAGGAGATGTCCTCCCAGTTGGCCAGGTTTCCACGCTTGAGGTAGGAGGTGTTGGGTATGGGGTCTCCCACCACCGACACGGCACCGTCCTTGTAGGACTGGTGATAGGTGTAGCCGATGTAGAAACTCTTTCCTTCCAATGGCATGGGCGTGTCAAACAAGACATTGTTCCATCCTTGGTCGATGCTGGCATTGGCGCTTCTCTTGATGGTCTTCGTGACGATGTCATCGCCGTCGAGCGACTCACGCATCCATACGGTGAGAGAGTCGCAGTATTTGGCGGAGGCAAGGCCCACGCTGATGCCCATGATGTCGCATTGGGCATATCTCTGATACACTTCGGGCGTGATGTATACAGCGGCACTCACATGCCCCTTGCCTGAAATCTTGTAAGGACTTGTCTCGGCCACTTGGCCATTGGAATAGCCCACGGTCACGGTGTGTGCGCTTGCTACGCCCACCCATGCCATCAAGGCTGCAAAAAGTAATAGTTTTTTCATATATTTACTCTAATATTGGTTGTTTTCTTTCTTTGATATCAGTCGGACGAGTCGAACCCGCCCAGCCCCATCGGACTTGTCAGGCCACGCTCACTTCTCCGACCCTGGAACCACCGGGCAGGTGCTCACCTGGCAGACGCCGCTGTCATCATAGACAAACGCCACGACGTGCATGTTTTCAGGCATCCAGCCTTCCTCGAGGACCTGGTTGAAGTTGATTATGAATTGCTCGCCTTCGCCGATATTGAAAGGCGTGCCCCAGGTGCCGTTGACAGCGCAGCGAAGCACGTGGTTGTGCACGTAAGCATCGTTCCTGCTGCCGTCGGGCATGAGTTGGAAGTCGGTGATGCCGTCTTCGGTGAGCCACACCTGCAAAGAGCCGGAAACACTGCCATCGACTCCCTTCCCACTCACAGTGATGGCGGCATGGCGACTTTCCTTGTCGCAACTGCTGGTCACCACAAGCGAAAGGGGTGCGGTCTTGGAAAGTTCGTCACGCACCTTTGCTGCCCAGAGGTTGTAGTCGCAAGTGCCCAAGCGGTCGATGACACCCATAGGTTGCGATTCCACCTTCCAGTAGTTGTAATACTCATCGCCTGTTTCCGTGTATAGCGGATAAGGGATGCCACGCACCGACTTGGCAAAAGGTCCGCTGTGAATGCCGACGGCGACGACATGGTCGGCACCATAATACTCCTGCAGTTTCTCTATCTCCGACGTGGCAGTGGGACAGTTCACACACCGCTGCCCGGTGAAGTCCTCGATGAGCACGTTGCGCCCCACGGGGTCGGGCTTGACGTAAATGAGTCGCTCGTCCTCATCGATTTCGCTGCAAGCAGCGAGCAGGAGGAGTGTGAGGAGCGGCAAAAAAAGATATCTGAGTGGTTGCATGTCGAATCAGAAGTTGTAGTTGTACGACAAAGTGAAGCCCTTGGTGGCTGGTACGTAGCGGCAGACACCACCGGAACAGTTGTAACCGGCGCGGGTGCGGCCGTATCCGGCCTGCAGGCGATGGGCGCCGTAGGTGAAGGTGACCAAGCCTTGGTAATAGTGAAGGTCGGTCTCGCCGCAGTTGTACATGTCGGAGACGGTGAACATCAGACGGGGCAGCACGGAGAGTTCCAGCAGCGCGAAGGCCCAGTCGCCCTCGTCCTCATTGGTGGCAAGGTATTGCAACTCTCCCCTGAGCGTGACCTTGTTGTTGAACTTGTACTTTCCGTCGGCGACGAAGATGTCGGAGTGTACCATGCCGCCCTCGCCCTCTATCACCGTCTTGTTGTAGAACTGGTTCATATACATAAGGTTGAGCTTGAAGGCCTTGGTGATGCGCTTGTCCACCTGGATGTCCAGGTCTTGGTAATACATGCCGTCGCCCCATTTCCAGAACGCCGACCCATAGCCGTTGGTGTCGTGGGCGGTGCCGTCTTCGTAGATGTTCTTGTCGATGCTGTGGACATGGGAGAAGTTCACCTTCACGTTGGTGCCGTATTTCCCTCCCAAAAACGTGTTGCGCTTGAAGTTGTAGCCCAGTTCCGCCTGATAGGCCCATTCCCCGTCGGGTTGTGTGGCATAGGGATACAGCGCGGCGAGGGCGTAGGTGTGGTCGAGGGTGAAGGCGGGAAGGTGATTGATGAACGACGATGTGCCTCTTTCCATACGGTTTGACCGAAACGCCATATTGTCGCTGCGCTTGGCTTGCAACAGAAGGCTCATGCCCCGCTTGGAATAAGAGGCGGAGAGCATGGCCACTTGACCCTTGCGATAGATGAACTGGTTGTCGATGGAGGGGTCTTGCGTCTTGAAGGCATATTCTGCCAGCACGCTGACATTGCCCTTCTGCAGGCTGGCCCTGAAGTCGAAAGCGTTGACGTTTTCGGGGACGTTGAGGCGATGGTTGACATCCCACATCAGTTCCTCCGGGCGCTCGTGCTTGTTCACCATCGATGCTCCGAGCGACAGATAGGTGCCGTTGTCTTGAAGGGCTTTCGACCACTGGTCGATGCTGAGTTGCAAGTCGCCGCCGGAGACGAGGGCGTCGTTGTAACTCCAATAACGGCGCTGCCAACCGGCAAGGCCCTTCACTGTGACGCCCTTCAGGGGCTTCGCCATCACGCGGGCACCAAGGAGGGAGTTGTCCACCCCGAGGCTCCGCTCTTCATAAGTGCGGAGGATGAAACCGCTGCCAAACTGCTCGTAGAAGTTGCCAAGCGTCACCTCCAACTTGTCGGTGTGCATCTTGGCGTAGATGTTGGCAAGGCCCCAACCCTTGAAGTCGTTCTCGTAGCCGGGGAGGGGGAATCGCATGAACTCCACCCTGGCGCCGGCATCCACATGCTTGCTCATGACATGGACGTCGGCGTAACTGTTGGTGAGCACCTTGTGGTCATAATCCATCGTTCCGATGTCCTCATCCTCTTGGGGGAAGAGCACATCGCTCTGGATGCTCCCGGTGACCGTCACGCCGCTGCCGCCCTCGTTCTGGGCCGTCATCACCATGGGGATGGCAAGCATGACGGCCAACAATGCAACATACGTCCTCATGGCTATTTCACAAGTTCACGAACCTTTTCGATGAGTTCTTGCTCTTCGCCTTCGTTATAACCTACATGGCGGTACACTATCTTGCCGTTGCCATCGAGGACAAAGGTGGCGGGAATCATCTGAATGCCAAGGGCTTTCATAAACTCGCTGTTGGTGTCGAGCAGCACGTCGTAGGTCCAGCCGTGGTTGTCGACCAAAGGCTTCACCTTGTTGATGTTCTGGGCCTGGTCTGTCGAGACGGCAAATATTTTCACACCGGTCTCGTCCTGCCAATCCTCATACACCTCGCTGATGGCGTCGAGTTCGCGGTTGCAGGGTTTGCACCACGTGGCGAAGAAATCGATGATGAACGGTTTGCCTTCGTTAGACAGGGTGTCGGTGCGTATGGTCTTGCCCTCCATCGTCTTGATGGTGATGGCAGGAAGTTGGGCACTTACATGGCTTGCCATGCACGAAAAGGCTATGGCAAACAGTAGGAAAATCTTCTTCATACCTATTAAATTACGCAATATACCTATTAAATTATGCAATTAAGATGCAAAAATATAAATAATCAGAGGCATAAGGGGTGTATTGAGTGTTAATTTTTCAAAAACACTTCATTTTGGCTGCCTTGCCCCCACGACATCTTTCTCTCTCGGCCTCTCCCAATACCTCTCAGCCTCTCCTAAAAACCTACTTTTCCCTCCTACTTGCTCCTATTAGCTCCTACTCGCTCCTACTCTACTCACTTGATTTTTGCGTTCGTGCAGCGTGATGTGATGTAGTCATAGACGAAGTCGAAGTCCTCGTCGCTGACATACACGCGGTTCTTTCCAAAGCGTTCATTCACCTTGATGGTGTTCATCCGCCGGATTGCCTTCACCATCTTGACTGAAGAGAATTTGGAGGACATCGTCGTACGGCTTGCCGCCAACATGCCCGTCCCCGCCACGCCGGGCTTGCGTGCCAGGAGTGCGACAAGAACGGTGAGGCACCCGATGCGCTTCGCCACTTTATCCGCACGGGCCGACTGCTCATGCACCACGCCTTGCTCATCCATGGTGAAATGTGCCGAATATACCCAGCCCGACATCGCGGCATAAATCAAGTAACCCAGTATGCCGAGCACGAACATGACGGCCATCATGATACCTATCAACTTCAGGCCGAACAGCATGTCTTCCGCACGCATGCCATTCTCGCAAGCCTGTATCATAGCGATGATGAAGGCCACGATGCCCACAGTCCAACCCAGCACCCTGAACACATCAATCAGCACTGCCGGGTTTTTCAGCAAGTTGACGTCGTACATCCAATGATACTTGCCGTCCTCATAGAGTTTCACACGATAGTCGCAATTGATTTTCGGCTCCAGGCCCTTGCTTTTCTTTCCATTCTTTTTTTCTGCCATAATAATATTATACGATTCGGTGGTAAACTTGTTTTGATGACAATGCAAAGATAGTGCAAATCAAGCGGAAAGCAGCACGAACAAAGAAGTTTTTTTGATGTATGGGAAGGATTTTTCCATTCTGTGACAGTCTTCTTTTCAAATGGCGCCATATGGGACTTTTCAAATGGCGGCGTATGGGACGGTGAGTACATTCTCGGCTGGGAGCGAGTGTGGCAAGGATGGCTGTCGTCGCTCTTCGAGTTTTCCTGCCGGATTTTTCTCGCATGCACGCGCGTATGTGTGGTTGTTTTTTTCTTTTTTTGTTTTTTTTCTTCTTTAGGGGGTGCAGGGGGAATTTCTTCTTTCTTTTGTTTTTTTCTTTTTTTGTTGTCACACAGAGCGTCACATCACCCGTCACAAGGAACGTCACACCACCCGTCACACCATCCGTCACACCAAGCGTCACACCCTCCAAATGGTCGCGTTCACAACTGATTGAATTACAATTTGTTGAACCTGGTTTCATAGTGTCTGAAAACGTCACACCACCCGTCACAAGAAGCGTCACACCACCCGTCACAAGGAGCGTCACACCACCCGTCACATTCTCTGTCACAACTGCTGTCATTTGAAGCACGTTTGGCTGTCGCGCCCCGGCAATGATTTCCCGATATATGATCATTTTTCTGCTTCGCTGATATTTGTTACAACTACCATCACATCATTTCAAATGACAAAAATAAGACTTTTCCCTTTGTCTATCTTGTCATTTTAATACCGGGGAATCAAGTATGTATCAAGAGGACGGGTAATCTGATACGTTTGTCAAATCTGACTGACAATAAAAGCATATTTTGGGGCTTCATTGAAGGTGTGAAGAATAGGGTGAAAGGCGTTCTCTTAACCCTATTTTAATGACAAATTAGTTGTAGTTGCTGGAAAAGTTATAACTTTGCATCCAAAGTTTGAAATACACAAGACAATATGGCAAAGATAACGGTACAGAATACGCAGATAACGGTTATTAAGCAGAATGAAGATGACTACATCAGCCTGACAGACGGAGAAGACTAATCCATAGGTATAATCTCGAAGGCAGGAGACATAACAAAGAAACGGCATTGTACTTAAAAAAGACACATAATGAATCTGAAATTTACCACACTATCCGTCCTGCTCTTTTTCGTAGCATTGAATGGGCAGGCACAAGACAAATCTGAAATACTGCGTGACATGACATTGAAGAAAGCCAGAGTCATGTTCCCATCCATTCTGCCTGAACGAGCCGCCATCAAGGACGATGATACCCCTACTTACGACTTCTGCGAAGCCAATGAAGAGGGAATTATGCTATATTACCGCTATATAGAGCAAGGTTATTGTGAATTGGTGGCAGGACCGGAAAAATATACTGGCATCATCAAGGTTCCTCCCTATGTGAGTGAACAGCACACCCCGGTTGTTGGCGTAGGTGTCTTTGCCTTTCGTGATTGTATAGGGCTGACAGAGGTGTATCTCCCCAATACAATGTTGTATCTGGAGAGTCTCTCGTTCTATTGGGCTGAAGATTTGCAGAAAGTGGATGTGGGCGAGAACCTTGTTGCCATAGGCCCTAATGCTTTCGAAGGTTGCCAGGAATTGTCATCCATCAACATACCTCAATCGTTGGAGTATGTAGGCTATGAAGCATTCATGTATTGTCCCCAAATGGTCACGCCGCTATACAACGACAAATATTTCTTCTATTATCCGATGACGAATTATGAGTCTCAGGGCCAGACTTATACGATTCCAGACGGCATAGAGGTGATAGGAGAAGGGGCGTTTATTTTCACCTTCTTGGACGAGGTGGTGATTCCCAATACAGTGAAGACCATATCGGAATATGCATTTGACGGCAGCCATATCAAAAGGATGAATATTCCACGTTCGGTGGAAACCATTGGGAATAATGCTTTCGGCCAAACGCACATAGAAGAAATTACCGTACCATCTTCAGTGAAGAACTTCGGCAAAGCGGTGTTCAACACTGGCTGGAACCTGAAGAAGGCAATACTGGAAAACCCATTGGACAGCATACCAGAAGAAACTTTCATAGGCTGTTCTGAGTTGAGGGAGGTGACATATCCGGCATCAGTACATAAATTATGCGACAGGGTATTTTCAGATTGTGAATCGCTAACCAAGTTACCCGACCTTTCCCATATCGACACACTGGGAGTCGAAATGTTTGCTAATTGTTATGCGTTGAAATCGATAACACTTCCTCCTTCCATCACCTATATACCAGACAATACCTTCAACATGTGCTCAGGTGTCAAGAAAGTGAACTTGCCTGAGGGTCTCGAAAGAATAGGCAATTATGCCTTTTGGCAGTGTTCAAAGTTGGAAAGTATTACCATCCCATCATCAGTCAAGACAATAGGAAGCTCTGCCTTTGCATTTTGCAATCGACTAAAAACCATTGTTTTGCCGGATGGTTTGGCTTCCATTGGCGAAGACGCCTTTTCACAGTTGGAAGAGTTGGAGTCGATTTCCTTGCCAGAGAGCCTTGAAAGCATCGGAAGGGATGCCTTTTCCTATGGATACAAGTTAAAGGATGTCTATGCACATTGGCAGACCCCCATCCAACTGGATGATAACATTTTTGATGGTTACCAACACACATTGGGAATGACCTTACATGTTCCTGCTGGAACAACCGAACGTTATGCGTCTTCTCCATATTGGTCGGAATTCAAAAGCATAGTAGAGGATGCCACTGGTATTATCTACGTCGATATAGATGGATTGCCCACACACAACTCTCACCCCGTAAAGAGAATCGTAGATGGCAAAATCGTTATTGTCAGTGAGTCTTCAGGAACAATACTAACAGATGGAAAAAGGATTTCTGAGTAGTAAAATTCGGATGATGACGATTCCGGGTGGAAATAGTTGTAAGACTTCATCATTCACTTCACAACACAGCCTCCATGCATATTGTATGGAGGCTGTGCTTTTTTTGATTTGAGGCAGCTTTATGATATCGGTTTTCAAGCCTGTTTTCGAATATAATTCAACTTTGAGCCCACTTTAAAAAATCCTGTTTGAGCAAATATTGGTGTTAGTTATCCCCTCCCCTCAAGGGGAGGGGCTGGGATGGGGTCTGTAACTTGTTGTTTTTCAAGACTTATTCACCCCAACCCAACCCCTCCCCTGCGAAGGGAGGGGAGATGCGCACCGCCCTTTTGCTCCCTGTCCACTTTTTCAAGTGGACTCAACTTTTTATTACCCGATAATGGATTCTTTGGTGTCGCTTTGTTGAATTTTTTTGACAACCATTAAGCAGTCGAGGGACAACAATGTTTAAGAATTGGTTAAGATTGTTTAAGCATTAAAAAGAAGATAATAAAAGGGTTTTTGGATGGTTTCATAGTGATAGGAACTTAAATTATCCTAAATAGGATTATCCAAATTTGGATAAATTCTATATTTCTGTTATCTTTGCATTCACAAGAAGAAAAATATGGATAATCCGTTTGTAACAAAAGGGTACGCAGGCCCTGAATATTTCTGCGACAGAGTGAAGGAAACAAGCCAATTGTTAGAACTGACTACCAATGGCAACAATATTGCTTTGATATCACCGCGCCGGGTTGGAAAGACCGATTTGATTCGCCATTTATTCCAACAGCCCAGAATCAAGGACAAGTATTACACCTTTCATATTGACATCTATGCCACCAGCAGTCTTCGCGACTTCGTAAATGTCTTTGGCCGCACCATCTTGAATGAATTAAAGCCAAAAGGAAAAATCGTATGGGAGGGATTCCTGCACTTGCTCCGCTCGCTTCGTAGTGAGATTACTTACGATATCAATAACTTTCCAACATGGAGTCTTGGCTTAGGTGATATTGAGCATCCTGAAACTACCCTCGACGAGATTTTCGAATATTTGGGAAAGGCAGATAAACCTTGTATTGTATGTATTGACGAATTTCAGCAGATAACGAAATACACAGAATCCCCCAATATTGAGGCAACGCTCAGAACCTACATGCAGAAATGTATCAATGCCACTTTCATCTTTTCTGGCAGCAAACGCCATTTGATGGGGGAAATCTTCACGTCACCATCGAGGCCGTTCTATCAGTCGGTGCTGATTATGAACCTAAGGCCCATATCAGTTGACAAATATGTGGAGTTTGCTCAGAAACAGTTTGAAAAACATGGGAAAAGTATTGAAAGCAAGGCCGTTGAGGACGTATACAACCGTTATGATGCGGTGACATCATGTGTTCAACGGTTGCTTAATGTCTTATTCATGAAGACATTACCCAATCAATGTTGCACCGACGACATGGTAGATGGTGCTGAAGAATATATCCTCGACTTATTCACAGAGACCTATTCAGATT
>JAFWSS010000037.1 GCA_017524385.1 Prevotella sp. | reverse complement strand
CCCTTTAACTCCCCTTTAACTCCCCTTTAACTCCCCTTTAACTCCCCTTTAACTCCCCTTTAACTCCCCTTTAACTCCCCTTTAACTCCCCTTTAACTCCCCTTTAACTCACCTTTAACTCCTCTTTAACTCCTCTTTTACTCCTCTTTAACTCCTCTTTTACTCCTCTTTAACTCCCCTTTAACTCCCGAAAATTGAGCGAAAGCGAAATTCGTATAAGTAACAAAAAGCAGTGGTAGACTTATTTCTTCGCATTTATGACTTCTTTCGTGCAAGGCTTCGCCTTTGCATGGCATTTCTGACAGTCTTGACTGTTGGGTTGTTGTTGATGTTGTCTTCATTGGAATACAATGAGAATATTTACGACTTCCTGCCTGTCAGTGGCGATGAGCAGAAGGCCATCACGTTGTATCAGGAAATCACGGGTGGCCAGCGCATTTTCGCCATGTTCAGCATGAAAGATGGCGACAGTACAGCGACAGCACGTCTTGCCGAGGCTGTTGATACTTTTGAGCAACGGTTGACTTCGGGCTATGGCAAGCACCATATCAAGGAGGTGACCACGCAGGTTGACTTCGACAAGGTAGCCGGCATCACCGACTTTATCTATCAGCATATGCCGTTGATGCTGACCGACTCCGATTATGTGCGTATGGAACAGCAACTTTCCACGCCAGATTTTGTCAAAGAACAGTTGACCTATGACGTTCAGATGATGATGGTGCCTGCCACTGGTTTCTTTTCCTCAAGCATTGGAAACGACCCCTTGGGGCTTTTTTCCAATGTGATGCAACGTTTGCAGGACCGTCAGCAGAACATGCCGTTCGAGATGGACGACGGGTATCTTTTCACTCCGGGCATGCATTATGCCCTGGCGATGATAACTTCTCCTTACGGTTCGATGGAGTCTGCTAACAACAGCAGTTTGGTCAACTATGTCGATAGCGTGTCCATGCAAACGATGAAGGCCATGCCTGATGTGGAGGTGGCGCTCACCGGCTCTCCCGTGATTGCCGTTGGCAACGCAAAACAGATTAAAACCGATAGCCAGTGGGCCATATCAATAGCTGTCACTCTCATACTGACACTTCTCGTCTTCGCCTTCCGAAAAGTGAGAAACCTTTTGCTTATCGGTGTTTCCATTGCCTTCGGATGGCTATTCGCCATGGCTTTCATCGCCGTTATGCGAAGTGACGTCTCGCTGATTGTCTTGGGAATAGGTTCAGTCATCATTGGCATCGCAGTGAACTATCCTCTGCATTTCATTGCTCACACGAGCCATGGGGAGACGATGCGCGAAGTGCTGAAGGAGATGGTGCCTCCCTTGCTGATAGGCAACATCACCACTGTCGGCGCTTTTGCGAGTTTGATGCCGCTGGATGCCCCTGCCCTGCGCGACTTGGGCTTTTTTGCGGCTTTCATGCTGGTGGGCACCATCCTTTTCGTCCTTGTCTTTCTCCCTCATCTGGTGAGGAAAAGGGTTGCTGAAAATAAGGAACGTCTGCCTTTTGGCAAAATCGCTTCCGTCTCTGTGGAGCGGCATCGGTGGCTGCTTTGGGTGATGCTTGTGCTGACCTGCGTTTTCGGGTATTTCAGCCTTGACATTTCCTTCGATACCAACATGCATAACATCAATTACATGACCGAAAGGCAGAAATCGTTGCTTGGCGACTTGAGAGAGTCGGCGGGTGTCAATGATACTGCCAACATCTATGTGGTGACAGAAGGGGATACCTGGGACGAGGCCTTGAGTCGTCACAGCCGTGTGATACCTTTGTTTGATAGCCTCAAGCATGCTGGTTCCATCAAGAAATACACGGATGTCACTACTTTTGTATGTTCGAAAGAGGAGCAGCAACGCAGGATAGGGATGTGGAATGATTTTTGGAACAAGCATCGTGGCGACGTCTCTGCACAGTTGGAGCGTGAAGCCCCGGCGTTAGGTTTCAGCAATGATGCTTTCAGCAGTTTCAGGGATATCATCACGGCGGATTATACGCCCTATCCTTTTGAACATTTCGAACCCGTCCAGTCCGTCTTGCTCGGCAACTCTTTCAGCAGCAGCACGGGGAAATGTTCTGTCGTGGATGTGATTGAAGTGGGGAAAGGCACCCTTGGGCAAGTCGAGACAACTGTCGAAGAGGCAATCGGTGCCGACGGCTATGCTTTCGATTTTGCAGGAATGAACAGTGCGATAGCCAAATCTCTCTCCAATGATTTCAACTACATCGGTTTGGCTTGCGGATTGATTGTCTTCATTTTCCTTTGGCTGTCATTCGGCAGGTTGGAACTCAGCCTGCTGGCATTCCTTCCCATGGCAATGGGGTGGATATGGATTTTGGGCATCATGAGCCTTTTAGGGATGCAGTTCAACATCGTCAACGTGATTCTTGCAACTTTCATCTTTGGTCAAGGCGACGACTATACCATCTTCATCACAGATGGCTTGATCAACGAATACGCATACAAGAAGAGGTTGCTGCCTTCGTTCAAGAACAGCATTGTCATATCCGCACTTGTCATGTTCATTGGCATCGGTTCGCTCATTGTGGCCAAGCATCCCGCGCTCCATTCACTTGCAGAAGTCACCATCGTGGGCATGATCTGCGTCGTGCTGATGGCTTGGGTGGTGCCGCCGTTGGTGTTCTATTGGATGACAAGAACAAACGGACAGACACGTCGCAGGCCGGTTACCATCGAGCAGTTGGTGCGTACGTCCTATTGCACCTTGGTCTATTTGTTCGAGTTGGCTTATGGCAGCGTCTCTGGCTTATTCGCCAGAATGACTACAGGGAAAAACGACAAGCCTGGGGGATGGTTCCATCGGCTCATCCATAAGTCGATGAAGGCGAACATCAATCACATCTGGGGGGTGAAGTCTGTGTTGCATAATGATGGTGGGGAGGATTTCAGCAAAGGAAGCATCATCATCTGCAATCACCAATCCATACTTGACCCTGTGTATATGCTTGCGATGAATCCTCGGGTGTTGATACTGGTCAGTGGGAAAGTATGGAAGAATCCCTTTGTTCATACGCTATTCAAGTTTGCCCGTTTCATCAATCTCGACCAACCGATGGATTCGCTTAAGGACAGGATAGCCCAGGCGGTGAATGACGGCTACAGCGTGGCCGTTTTCCCTGAGGGGAAGAGAAATGTGGAGAACATCACGCGTTTCCATAAAGGGGCCTTCTACATCGCACAGGAAATAGGAGCCGACATCCTGCCTGTTTTCATACACGGGGCGGGATATGTGATGCCTAAAGGAAGTGGACTCGCTTCACGAGGGCAGATAGACGTGGAAATAGGTAAACGCATCCCGGCTAGCCTACTCCATGAGTATGGAGACACGTATCAGGAAATAGCCAATCATTTCCATCAAATGTATCGGCAGCATTTTGCTCAAATGAGGAAAGCCATAGCCGATTCTCACTATTTCCACCATGAAGTGATTTACAAATACACATACAAAGGTTTCGGATTGGAAAAGGAGACAAGACGGTTGCTTAAGCAATATGATGATTTTTCCAAGTGGATTGATGGGTACCAACCTGCCGACCCTTCGTCAAACGAGGTGGAAATCATCAATGCAGGAAATGGGCAATTCTCCTTGCTCTTCGCTCTTGTTCATCCTGAGATGGAGGTCTATTCCTATCACAACCAACCTGATGAAGTCCTGCTCGTTTCTGCATGCAGCCCCATGCCGGCCAACTTGCATGTTGTTCCACTTAGTGGGGTGGGGGAGGAAGCCCCCATGCCTGGCCGTGGCAATCAAATCAATCTCGCTGAAATCATATCCTAACGACTTTGTCGAGTCATACCAACTTTTTATGAAGACTTCAAAATTCGACGACATCCGACCGTATTATGAGGATGAAATCCCCATGGCCATGGAGCGTTTGACCAAATGTGATGCATTCCCATTGCTGGCTTCCTTTGTCTATCCTGGTGAGCCGATAGAAGACATACGCAAACGCATCCGTTCGTTCAAGACCATCAGGGAGTTCCAGCATGACACGATGTTCCATTTGAACGAGCAAATCATTGCAAGGAGCATCACGGAGTTCTCCTGTACAGGAATAGAACAATTGGACAAGGAGAAGAATTATTTGTTTGTCTCCAACCATCGTGACATCATGCTGGATGCCAGTTTGCTACAATATTATTTCGTCGTCAAGGGCTTTGATACGACAGAAATCACCTTTGGGGCCAATTTGATGATGAATCCCGTCGTAATCGATGTCGGAAAGAGCAACAAGATGTTCAAGGTGGAAAGGCCCGGTGGCGACATCAAGGAGTTTTACAAGGCTTCCATGCATTTGTCTGAGTACATTCGCCATGTCATCACCGAAAAGAAACAATCCGTATGGATTGCACAGCGAAACGGAAGGACGAAGGACGGCATAGACAAGACGGAACCTGGCATCATCAAGATGTTTTGCATGAGCGAACAGAAGGAAAAAATCAAGGCTTTGGCCGATTTGAATATCGTTCCCGTTTCTGTCTCTTATGAGTGGGAGTCTTGTGATGTGTTGAAAGCACTTGAATTGTATGAGTCGCAATTCAAGCGATACACCAAGAAGCCTGGGGAAGACTTGAATAGTATCCTGACAGGGCTTTTGCAACCCAAGGGCCGGGTGTCCTTCAAGTTGTGCAACCCCATCACCATAGAGGAATTGCTGGCTTTTGAGAATCAGACCAACAACGATTACCATAAATCTGTGGCGAAATTGATTGATAGGAGAATCAATATGGCATACCAATTGTTCCCCAACAACTACATAGCCCATGACTTGCTCTATGGCAACACCAAATATCGTTTCAAATATACAGAAAAGCAATACAACGCCTTCGTCAAGCGATTGTCTGTGCTGAACAAATATGACACTTGTGAGTTGGACCGTCTCAAGGAAATTTTTCTGGGCATTTATTCCAATCCCATAGAAAACAAGTCGGCATTGATAAAAGAGACAAGGATGGGCTAAGGCAATGGGAAAGGGAATGCTTGTCATTTCTGAAATGACAACTCAACTTTTGCAAGTAAGGTGTCCATTTTGTAATCTGTTTTTTCATAAAGATTACGTTTTGCTTTCTTTGCCAAGAGGTCTCGTCCAACAATCGGTGCGCATATCCCCTCCCCTGTAGAGTCAGGTCTTGTGCCTGACCGCAAAGGGGTTGGGGTGGCGGTCTTTGATTACCTACTTAAAGATTCCGTTTCACTTTCTATGCAAGAAGTCTAGTCCAACAGTCGGTGCGCATATCCCCTCCCCTCGAGGGGAGGGGCTGGGGTGGGGTCTTTGATTAAAGTTGATATAACCAATTGGACACCCTATTTAGCAAGTAAGGGAAAAAGAAGCATGAAGAGGGGCTTAAACAAGCCTGGTGTAAAGTTGGTAAAAGTGAACATATGTCCTTTTAACTCCCCTTTAACTCCCCTTTAACTCCCCTTTAACTCCTGAATAAAAAAACTCCTCTTTAACTCCTGAATAAAACTCCCCTTTAACTCCCTAACGAAGTGAACATATGTCCCTTTAACTCCCCTTTAACTCCCCTTTAACTCCTCTTTAACTCCTGAATAAAAAAACTCCTCTTTAACTCCTGAATAAAACTCCCCTTTATTTAACGCTAAACTTGAAAAAAAACAACAATCATGAAAGAAAAAATTAGGGAAATGCTTGAAGATGCCCTGCCTTTGGTCGACTTCGATTCTGACTTCCTCTTCAGTGAGTTGGATTCCTTGGGAGTGACGACGATTTTGATGAAGTTGGCCGACGAGTATGGCATCGAAATGGAAGCGTCGGATGCCACTCCGAAGAATCTGAAATCTTTGGATAGCATCGTCTCACTAGTGGAAAGGAAAATCTCGGAGAAACGCCCTTGATATGCTGTTTGAAGATTGCATAGAGAGAAACGCAGCCTTGTATCCTGACAAAGTGGCCATCGTCTCCGAAGGGCAGCAGTGCACCTATGGTGATTTGAAAAGAAGAGTGGCCGAAAAGGTGAGGGAATTGAAGGATGGCCCATGCCCGAAAGGGCGGGTCGTCTGTATGCGTTCTTTCTCAACCATCGATTTCCTGGTCACTTATTTTGCTTGTCATCTCATGGGATGGGTTGTCGTCCCATTGGAGAAAGATTTGCCTGATGAAGCCTTCTCGGATATTGCGAACGAGATGGGAGGATATGAGCCTCCTGAAGGCGTGGCCGACATCTTGTACACGACAGGGACTACGGGGAAGTCCAAAGGTGTCATGGTCGGCCATAAAACCATCATTGCTGATGCAGAGAACCTGATTGACGGACTGGGATTCTCCCACGATCTGGCTTTTGTCGTCAACGGACCTCTCAACCATATTGGCAGCCTTTCCAAAATATATCCGGTGCTGATGTTGGGGGCCACGCTCGTCCTTGTTGATGGAATGAAGGACTTGGACAAGTTTTTTCAAGCCCTCGATTATCCTGCAAGCAAGGTCGCCACGTTCCTGGTGCCTGCGAGCATCAGGATTTTGCTCCAGTTCTGCGCAAAGAAACTGAGCGACTATGTTGACAAGTTTGATTTCATAGAAACGGGGGCTGCAGCAATATCACAAGCTGATATGGAAGCCTTGTGCAAAATATTGCCACATACCAGGCTTTACAACACTTATGCGTCTACGGAAACCGGCATCATCTGCACTTACAATTATAATGACGGAAAATGCCAGGCCGGGTGTCTTGGGAGACCTATGAAGCATTCCCAGGTCTTCATCACTGAGGCGGGAAAGATTGCTTGCAAGGGCGACACCTTGATGATGGGTTACATTGGCGACCCGGAGAGGACTTCCACTGTGCTGAGAGACAACACGTTGTTCACCTCGGATTTAGGCAGGATTGATGAACAAGGCATGCTACATTTGCAAGGAAGGGAGGATGATGTCATCAATGTTGGTGGATTCAAGGTCGCTCCCACAGAAGTGGAAGATGTGGCTCTCGCTTTCCCTGATATAGAGGATTGTGTCTGCATCTCCGTGGATAACGTGATTACAGGAAAGGCGTTGAAGTTGCTGGTGGTCATGAAACCCGGATGCCCTTTGGTCAAAAAAACTTTGGCTTTGTTCCTGAAAACGAAACTGGAATCATACAAAATCCCTCTCATCTACCAACAAGTGGAAGTCGTGCATAGGACATTCAATGGTAAAATTGACAGGAAGTATTATAAAAATGCTGACCAGTGAAATAATTCGTTTTGCAGAGCGATGAAAAAAAGGAGTTGGAGAAATCCAACTCCTTTTTTCATGGATGTGGCGCTTTTTTGTAGTGATAATACACCTTTCGGGGCGACTTTTGGTAACGACAAAAGACTTTTTGCCAACGACTTCTAACTATTTCATCTTACTTGTTGCTCTCCACCCACTTCTTCATGTCATCCTTCGAGGCACGGTTCAAAAGCTTGCCTTCCATCCAATTGACATCAGGATAAGTGTTTTTTAGGTCTTCACAAGCTTTCTTGATGCCGCTGCCGCCAGAGGTGGCAAAGGGAATGACGGTCTTGCCTTGAAAGTCGTAGGCTTCCATGAAGGTGTTGATAATCGTCGGGCAGGTGTACCACCAGATGGGGAAACCGACATACACGATGTCATAGTCCTTCATGTCTGCAAGTTTGCCGGTGATGGCAGGACGGGACTTCTTGTCCTGCATCTCCACGCTGCTGCGGCTCTGCTTGTTGCGCCAGTCAAGGTCGGCGTCTGTATAGGGCTGTTCGGGTTTGATTTCGTGCAGGGTTCCTCCTGTCACCTCGGCAAGCTGCTGTGCTACGCCCTTGGTTACACCCGACGCTGAGAAATAGGCTACTAATACTTTCATTTCTTTGTTCTCCTTTGTTTTGCTTGTTTGCGAGCAGACACTCAGGCTAATCGCCAGGAGTGCTGCGAGCATCATGATGGTTTTCTTCATATTTTTGTTCTTTTATTCAATGACTCTTTTCTCCCCGTTTATGATATATGTCCCCTTCTCCAGACCGTCAAGGCTGTGGGCGTTGGTAAGCAGTTTTTTGCCGTCGAGAGAATAGACATTGTAGAGATTGGGGTTTTCCGACTCTGTATTTTTGATGCCTGTTTGTTTGGAGAGGTCTACAAGTGTGTACTGCTGCGAGCCGAGGCCAAGTTGTTCGGCATATTCCACCGTGTGTGTGCCATGAAGGTTCTCTATGCGCCTGATGAGCGGCGAGGCATCGTCGCCAGCTACCGACTGATGGTTGAACACGAGGTCGAGGCAGGCTTTGTCGAGCGCTACAGGGTCGCGTGAGGCCAGGATGCCGATGTCTTTCATCTTGGGTGTGGCAGGACTGCCGTCGCAGTCGCAGTCTACTGACAGGTTGTTCATGACGTTGATGTAGACAATGTCACGCCCTTCTTGCTTGAAGTAGTTGTGAACGGCCTGCGCCGCTGCAGCCATCGACTCCAGGAATCCGTCCTGGTCGTCGCTCATCCATCGGCTTGTGCTACGTCCTGCAGAGTGGATGTACAGCTTGCCGCTGCTGGAGGCCACACCGATGGACTGGTTTTTCAACACACCGCCGAAACCGCCCATGGCATGACCTTTGAAGTGGGCGAGATTGATCATCAGGTCATAGTTCTGCAGGTGCGAACCCACGATGTCGTACTGAATGTGTTTCGTGTCGATGACGGGTAGGTTGATGCTCCCTTCCTCGTCCATGATGTCCACAGTGGCGATGTCGTTGAAGCCACGCTCGGCAATGGCCCTGCGGTGAGCAGCCGTCGTGCTACGACTGCCGCCATAGGCGGTGTTGCACTCCACGATGTTGGCATTCACCTTCTGCACCAGGTCTTTGATGAACTCAGGGCGCAGGTAGTTCGTGCGGTTCGACTCGCCAGTGGAGATTTTCACCGCCACGCGCTTGCCTTCGGCCTCTACGCCCAATGCCTCGTAGATGCTTACCAGCGATTCTGGAGTGATGTCCTTGGTGAAATACACGGTTGAACCCTGGCCGAAGCCAGGCAAGGCCATCATGCAGGCCAAGATGAACAAATGCATTTTTTTCATGGCCATCATCGTTGCCATTATCATTACCAGTTTCATCTTCTTACGTTTTTCTTGCCTTTCGTGTTATCTTTGCTTTTTGAATATCAGTTTCATCGACTCTGGGTCGAGAGGTTTCATCGAGGGTAGTTTCAGGTCTTTCACCATATGCAGTGTGCGCCCTGCTTGTATTTTTGGAAGTGGTCGGTCTTCAGGTGATTCTGATAAGCCTCTTCCGATGCATAGATTTCAAGGATGCGAATCTGCGTGGAGTCCTCGGCACTTTGCATGGGGTAGAGGCAAATCACACCAAGCTCGCGCTCCACACTCAGACGGTCCACTTCATTGGCGTATTCCAGGTATTCTTTCAAATACTGCGGGTGGACCTCTATCTCCGCGATGCGGACGATCATGTTTTCGTAGGTTATCGGACTCGAAAACTCCTCATCGGTCACCTTGCGCAACTGTACGGCATGTTGTTCGCCCGGCGCTATGTCGCTCACGGTCATGCATTCTGCATCGCACCAGGGGGTGGCTCCGTTCCAGTGGCGCACATTGGGCGCTGTGGTCACCACGTCGCCTTTGCGGAGCAACTGCTTGGGCTTGCCTTCTTCCTGATAGTAGGCTTCGCCACTGAGAACCATCAGCACCTGGGTGGCGTTGGGGTGGTAGTGCCAAGAATTGCGGCTTCCTTTCTCAAAAAGGAAATTGGTTGTCATCTGCCGTTCACTGCGGCTGAGTACGGAGATGAGTACATCGCCGGTGTTGAACTCTGCAGGTGCCTTTAACTGTGTAGGGAAAATGGTCTGTGCCAACATGGTGGTTGGAAGCAACAGGACGAAGGACAAAAGGAATGTCAATCTCTTCATAAGCATATGTTGTTTGAAAAGATCAAATGCTCCTGTGCTACAGGTCCAGGTTCCTAATGCATTTTTTTTCATATCTCTCAAAATGTTTTGATTTGATGGTGCAAAGATAGGGTGAAATCGGCATATGCTGCATATACGAATTACTGATAAATCAACCTTTTTTACGGATTTCGCTGATTTCTACCCTAAGATTGAAGATTGGCCTGCGGCCGAAGTTGCTCACGCTCGGCAGACTCCAAGCAAGCTTGGTCTGCCCTCGCTTAATCGCAACTTTGAAGATTGGCCTGCGGCCGAAGTTGCTCACGCTCGGCAGACTCCAAGCAAGTTTGGTCTGCCCTCGCTTAATCGCAACTTTGAAGAATGAAGATTGAGTCCAATTGAAAAAGTGGACAGGGAGCAAAAGGGCGGTGCGCATATCCCCTCCCCTCGCAGGGGAGGGGTT
>JAFWSS010000036.1 GCA_017524385.1 Prevotella sp. | reverse complement strand
TGGAATATGGGAGCGGTTGATGAATCCGAATTTTAATTGTGCCGAATTCGACATAATTAAATCTCAGGCAGGGCTGAACCGTTTCCGTCTCAGTGCCAAAGAGTGGACAGAGAAGACTAATGCTATCGGTATTATCTCGAAGGCAGGGCGTTATGGTGGCACTTATGCCCACAAGGACATTGCCTTTGAGTTTGCCATGTGGATAAGCCCAGAGTTCAAGGTCTATCTGATACGTGAGTTCCAACGGTTGAAAGACGAAGAGCAGAAGCAGATTGGATGGTCAGCTAAGCGTGAACTCTCTAAGATTAACTACCGCATCCATACCGATGCCATCAAGCAGAATTTGATCCCAGAAGAGGTGACGGCTGCCCAGGCCAGCATCATCTATGCAGAGGAAGCGGATGTACTCAATGTTGCTATGTTTGGACAGACGGCTAAGCAATGGCGTGAAACCCATCCAGAACTGAAAGGAAATATCCGTGACTATGCTTCCATAAACGAACTCATTTGTTTGGCTAATATGGAAAACATCAATGCCGTTCTTATCGATGAGGGTGTAGCGCAGGGCGACCGCCTTGTGCGCCTCAATCAGATAGCCATCAACCAAATGCGTGTGTTGGAGAACGATGACAATAGGAACTTGTTAAAATGACATGGAGTATAGAAATATCATATAGAAACGACATAAGGAGAGGCTCACAAGATAGAGAGTCTGGTTAGTCATACAATCGAAATAGTAATACTATTAGTCTGTGTGGGCAGCACTGTTAAGGTCTTAAATTCAAACTGTTTACAACGATAGGAAAAGTAACTGTTGTCAAATTTGTAACAGCGATAAATATTCTCGCTTTGTGTTCTTGTTCAGTCTTAAGCTAAAAAAGTATAGGTATAATATAGATTTATTAAATGTATGAAAATGAGTATAATTGACACAATAAAAGGAGCTCCTTCTTTTATTTTTCAAAAATCTGAAAAAACCAAAACAGTTGTTGTTATCTCCCCAAATCCGAAAGATGGCAAAACTACGTTAATAGAAACTCTTTGTGGAAGACAGTTGGAATGGTACCCATACAACGTGCAAGGTGATTATATATGTAATCTCTCACGCATCAACTATGGAAACTCTTCTATTGTTATTGTAGAAGCAAGTGAAATTACGAACGGAACATCTGATAATTGGCCAGAACTAGCCAACCTGTTGCAAACTGTAGATTTAATCCTTCACGTGATAGATAGCTCGAAAAAACTTGTTCTGTCGGATCTAGACGATTTCTTTGAAACAAAAATTGACGGACACTATTTAAATGAGATTGTTGAATCTAAGCGTCTTGTTATCTTCACCAAATCTGACATGGAAAAGGAATACGATGTTTGGTGGAATAGTTTGACAAAGGATGAGCAAGACGAACTAAACAGAAAAAATGCAAGTGAAGGCAATCCAAGATTCAACACATGGTATGAGGGCTTAGTTAATGATTGGAATTTATGTTGTGGTCTTTGGCTAATGTCTTTTGGTAATGAGGATAACATTTATGAGGTCTCATGTAAAAATATGGGAGGAATACAAAAGTTAAGGGAAAGAATAATAGATATTCTGGGTTTAGAATAGATACAATGTTGTTAAGTTGAAATATAAGAAGCCAACAAATAAAGAAGAAGTTTAGGGCACCTGCCTAATTAGGTGTGAACAACTTCTGAATCACATGACGGAGTTTTTGATTCCCCATGTCCATATGGAACTCAATAAAAGATCCGATGGGTCTATGGTTGAAGGAATCGAGGAAGTTGTTATAGCCCTCCCTATACGGGATGTCGCCGAGTGTATGATCATCGGCATCCCATAAAGAGTAAAGGCAAACTCTGTGCGCAGGTAGCGGTTTTCGCATTACATCAAGATGGAACTCGCTATGAGCTTGGCATGTCCAAGAATTGGGATGTAGATGATGCGTTGAAAAGAAAAATAAATGCCAAAAATAAGTTTGAGTATATCCGCATTATTTATTATCTTTGCAACCCATTCGACCAAAAAACCGGTCATTTTTTTGATTAAGAACAACTAAACACCTAAGTAATAAATGATTCAGACCGTAGTAAAGCGTGACGGACGCATAGTGGGTTTCAATGAGCAAAAGGTGATGGCAGCCATCCGCAAGGCGATGCTTCACACCGACAAGGGTGAAGACGAGCGCCTCATATTCAAGATCACCGACCATATCGCACAGCGAGGCGAGAGCCAGATGACGGTGGAGCAAATCCAGGATGCTGTGGAGATGGAGCTGATGAAGTCGAGCCGCAAGGACGTGGCACAGAAATACATCGCTTACCGCAACCAGCGCTCCATAGCCCGCAAGGCAAAGACCCGTGACGTCTTCCTCGACATAGTGAACGTCAAGAACAACGACGTCACCCGTGAGAATGCCAACATGAATGCCGACACCCCGGCAGGAATGATGATGAAATTCGCCTCGGAAACCACGAAGCCTTTCGTCGACGACTACCTCCTGTCGGAAGAGAGTCGCGAGGCCGTGGAACACAACTACCTGCACATCCACGACAAGGACTACTACCCCACCAAGTCGCTCACCTGCGTGCAGCACCCCCTCGACCATATCCTCACCTGCGGCTTCATCGCCGGCCATGGCGCCTCACGCCCCGCCAAGCGCATCGAGACGGCATCTGTCCTGGCCTGCATCTCTATGGAGTGCGCCCAGAACGAGATGCATGGCGGCCAGGCCATCCCCGCCTTCGACTTCTACCTCGCACCCTACGTGCGCATGACATACATAGAGGAACTGAAAAGCCTTGAGGAACTCAACGGCGAGAGTTACAAGGACCTCTACGACCAGCCGCTGATCGACTACATCAAGAAACCCCTCGACGGCCTGACAGGTAAGGAACGCGCCCAGCAACACGCCGTCAACAAGACCGTGGGACGCGTGCACCAGGCGATGGAGGCCTTCATACACAACATGAACACCATACACTCACGCGGCGGCAACCAAGTGGTGTTCTCCTCCATCAACTATGGCACGGACACCTCCGCCGAGGGACGCTGCATCATGCGTGAAATCCTCCTCTCCACCTACGAGGGCGTGGGCGGCGGCGAGACAGCCATCTTCCCCATACAGATATGGAAGAAGAAACGCGGGGTCAACTACCTGCCGGGAGACCGCAACTTCGACCTTTACACCCTCGCCTGCAAGGTGACGGCCCGACGGTTCTTCCCCAACTTCCTCAACCTCGACGCCTCATTCAACCAGACCGACGAATGGAAGGCCGACGACCCCGAGCGCTATCTGCACGAGGTGGCCACCATGGGATGCCGCACACGCGTCTTCGAGAACCGCTTCGGGCCGAAGACTTCCATCGGAAGGGGCAACCTCTCCTTCTCCACCATCAACATCGTGAAACTCGCCATCGAGTGCATGGGAGAAAAAGACGAGCAAAAGCGCATCGGCATGTTCTTCGCCAAACTCGATAATGTGCTCGAACTGACCGCCAAGCAACTCGACGAGCGTTTCCAGTTCCAGCAGACGGCTTTTGCCAAGCAATTCCCACTCGTGATGAAGAGCCTCTGGCTCGGAGCCGACAAGCTGGGACCGACGGACACCGTCAAGAGCGTCATCAACCAAGGCACACTCGGCATAGGGTTCATCGGCCTGGCAGAATGCCTCGTCGCACTCACCGGGAAGCACCATGGCGAGAGCGCCGAGTCGCAGGAGTTGGGCTTGAAAATCATCACCTACATGCGCGACAGGGTGAACGAGTTCTCCGAGCGTTACCATCACAACTACTCCGTCCTCGCCACCCCGGCAGAGGGCCTGGCCGGCAAGTTCACCAAGAAAGACCGCAAGGAGTTCGGCGTCATCCCCGGCGTCACCGACCGCGACTACTACACCAACTCCAACCACGTGCCGGTCTATTACAAATGCTCCGCCCGCCACAAGGCCGAGGTGGAGGCACCCTATCACAACCTGACCCGCGGCGGGCACATCTTCTACGTGGAGATTGATGGCGATGCCACACACAACCCGCAGGTCATCATGAGCGTGGTGGACATGATGGACCAGTATGACATGGGCTATGGCTCCGTCAACCACAACCGCAACCGCTGCATGGACTGCGGCTACGAGAACGCCGACGACAATCTGACCACCTGCCCGAAATGCGGCTCAACCAACATCGACAAGCTGCAGCGCATCACCGGCTATCTCGTCGGTACCACCGACCGCTGGAACAGTGGCAAACTCGCAGAGCTCAACGACCGCGTCACGCATATCGACCACGGCCCGAAAGACTTGTTTGATGAATGATTCGTGTCCTTGACATCATAGAAGACACGATGGTGGACGGTCCTGGATTCAGGACGTCCATCTATTGTGCCGGTTGCAACCATCAGTGTCTCGGCTGCCACAACCCCCATTCCTGGGACTTCGATGGCGGCAGGGAGATGACCACGTCGGCACTGATGAAAATCATCATGGCCGACCCCTTTGCCAATGTCACCTTCTCCGGAGGCGACCCGATGTACCAGGCTGAAGGTTTCGCCGAACTGGCCAGAGCCATCCACACCTACAGCAACAAGGACATCTGGTGCTACACAGGCTTCGTCTACGAGAGCCTCATCAACGAAGAACAGCGTGAGTTGTTGGAGCAACTCGACGTGCTCGTTGATGGTCCTTTCATACAGAAATTGCACGACCCCGACCTCCTGTTCCGTGGCTCCTCCAACCAGCGTCTGATAGACGTCCAAAAGACTCTCTATGCCGGCAAAGTGATATTATGGCAACCCAACACCGCCATATAGGAGCAGCCCCGGGCGCGCATGTTCACCATCTCTTGATATTGCACTGACTTTCATGGATGCCCTTGCAGCGGCACTCTTTGCTGCAAGGGCATCCATGAAAGAGTCAAATCGGATGATTTTGTCTTTTCTTGCAAGGTTTCATCTTGTAATGCAGAAAAAAACATTACTTTTGCAAAAACTTTCAGAAAACAGATTATCAATCATAAACCATTATATATGAAAAGGAAATGTTTTGTCAGACTTTGCGCCTTGCTGTTGATGGCAGGCCTTGCATGTCAGTCATTCGCACAGACGTCAAAGTTATTGGAAGTGAAGGAACTATCGTTGAGCAACGGCATGACCGTCTGGCTGAACGAAGACCACACCCAGCCCAAGGTGTTTGGCGCCGTCGTCGTCAATGCCGGTGCGAAGGACTGCCCCGACACGGGCATCGCCCATTATTTCGAGCACATCATGTTCAAGGGAACGGATGAAATCGGCACGGTGGACTACGCTGCAGAGAAACCCTGGCTCGACAGCATCGCCGCCGCTTACGACCGCCTTGCCGCCACCAAGGACGAGGCACAGCGCACGTCCATACAGAAAGACATCAACCGCCTCAGCCAGAAAGCGGGCGAATACGCCATCCCCAACGAGTTCAACAGCCTCATCTCACGCTATGGCGGCAGCGAGTTGAACGCAGGCACCTCATACGACCTCACCTATTACCATAATTTCTTCACGCCCCAGTACATCGAGCAATGGTGCCGCCTGAACAGCGACCGCCTCATCAACCCCGTCTTCCGTCTGTTCCAAGGCGAGTTGGAAACGGTGTACGAGGAGAAGAACATGGGGTCGGATGAGATAATGACCGCCGTCCGTGAGAAACTGATGGGCGAACTCTTCGGCACCCAGCCCTACGCCTATCCCATCATCGGCAGCACGGAAAACCTGAAAAACCCCAAGCAGTCGGAGATGAGGGAGTTCTACTCCAAGTACTACGTGGGTTGCAACATGGGCATCGTGCTCTGCGGCGACTTCGACTCCGAGAGCGTCATGCCTCTTCTGGAAAGCACCTTCGGACGCATCCCCAAGGGTGTGAAACCAACGCGTGTGAAATCCACCCTGCCCGACATCACGTCGGAGCGCACCGTGGAATTGAAAATCCCCATCCCCCTCGTCAGCGTGGAAGCCCTGGCCTTCAAATGCCCGACCGACTTCGAGAAAGACGCCAACGCCCTGCAGTTGGCCGCCGGCATCTTGTCAAACGGCAAGGCCGGCATGCTCGACTCGCTGATGAATGAGGGAAACCTGATGGCAGCCGTCGCATTGCCCATCGCCCTGAACGATGCCGGCGTGTTCGCCTTGTTGGTCATCCCCAACCTGTTGAGCAAGACGGACAAGGCGGAAGCCGCCTGCCTCGCCCAATTCCGGCGTGTCGCCAATGGCGACTTCAGCGACGAAGTGTTCAACATCCAGAAGCAGGAGGCCTACCGCGAAGCCTTCCGGGAGTTGGAGACCATCGAAGACAGGGCTATGAAGATGGTGATGGTGATGAGCACCGGCCATGGCTGGCAGGAATACATCGCCAAGGTGAACGCCATCAACTCCTTGACCAAGCAGGATGTGATTGCTGCCGCCAAGCACTATTTCGATGGCTCCTTCGTGAGGTTCAAGAAGAAATACGGGAGTTATGAGAAAGACAAGTTGACGCAGCCTGGCTATACGCCTGTGAAACCCAAGAACAGGGACGCAGAGTCGGAGTATGCCAAGCGTCTTGCCCAAATCCCCGTGGCGAAGGCGGATCCGCGCTTGCTCGACTTCGAGAACGATGCCGTCACCACTCCCCTGGGCGGCCAGGCCACGCTCTATACGGTGAAGAACCCTGTGAACGACCTTTTCACCCTGACGGTGAAATACAACAAGGGCGAGAAGGCCGACCCGAGGCTCTCCTACTCCAGCATGTTACTGAACAACATCGGCACCGACTCCTTGACTCGCCAGCAACTGGGTGCCGCCCTGCAAGCCTTGGGCGCCGACATGGCATTCACCTCCAGCAACGCCTCTTTCGAGATGGAGGTCACCGGCGTGGACAAGAATTTCGAACCCACCATGCAGTTGGTGAAGCACTTCCTTTCCCATATGGAGTCTAACGACAAAGCGATGAAGAAGATAAAGGATGCTGCGAAATCGGATGAAAAGTCGCTGACAGAAGAGAACTCGGATGCTTTCAAGGCACTCCTCTATAAAGTCATGAATGGCAACGAATCCGCCAACCTCCACCGCATGACCTACAAGGAAGTGAAGAAAATGAAAGGCCAGGAGTTGACAGATGCCTTCAAGGCCGTGTTCAGCAGCGCCTGCACCATCGTCTACAGCGGTACCCTCGACAACCAAGTGGTGGAGGACGCTGTTCGTTCCACCATCCCTGTGGAACTCAGCAAGACACCGTTTGTAGACTATTCCACACCCATCCTCACCTACGACAAGCCGATGGTGTATGTGTTTGACATGCCCAAGTCGCGGCAGACGCTCTTCTTCACTTACGACCCGCTGAAGCCGCTTCCCACCAAGGAGAGCCGCATCCCCGCCAAAATGCTTGATGAGTATTTCGGTGGCGGCATGTCATCCGTAATGTTCCAGGAGGTGAGGGAATTCCGTTCGATGGCCTATAGCACGGGAAGCAAATTGTTTGCCCGTTCACGAAAGTTGGCTCCCAACTCCCCCCTTGCCATGGTGTCGATGGTGGGCACCCAGGGCGACAAGACCATGAATGCCATTGCTTTGGTTGACTCACTGCTCGACGACATGCCTATTTTGAACAAAGGGTTTGAGACGGCACGTCACGAGTGCATCAACAGCATCTACAACGATTTCCCATCATTCCGTGACATCGGCAAGGAGATTGCCCAAGAGCGGCTCATTGGTTATGCCAGCGACCCCAATGAAGGCACGGCGGCACTCTTCGAGGATGCCACCATGGAAGATATGATCAAATTCTACGAGTCCAACATCAAGAACAACTCCAACCATCGCGTATTAGGCATCGTGGGCAACAAGAAAAAGCTCAACCTCAAGGAACTGGCCAAATACGGCACCGTGGTGATTGTGAAGGAGAAAGACCTGTTTAGGAAATAGGAGGAAACAGGAGGCTTTAGGAGCAAGTAGGAGGCTCTCCTGAAACCTTCCACTTGCTCCTAAACCTTTTATTTCCTCCTAGTCTCTCCTAGAAAGAAAAAGCGAAGTCCTCGAGGGTGCAGAGGCTCTTTTCCTTGGTGTCTGAGGAGAAGATGAAGAAGATGGCGTGCTTGCCGTCAAGTTCCGTCAAGCCGGGAAGTACGGTTGTCAGTTCGGTCGACTCCTTTGGCATGTCGGCCTTCAGTTCGACGGTGCCTAATGGTTTGCCGCCTTGCGAGGCCCACGGCCTGTCGGCCATCACTTGGATGCTGCCGTCGATACCCTCTGGCTTCAGTCTTAGCAACAGTTTCAAATCCTTCTTTCCTTTGGTGGCAGAGAAGTTGAAATACTTGTATCCCACGATGGACCCGTCGGTGTTGTTGACCACCGGGTTGGTGTTGTTGCGCAGGTCGTAGGGAGCGTCGAACTTGTCATCGTTGCCGTATGAGGCAGCCACGTAGGAGCCGTAGAAGATGTTGTCGGGCCACTTGTGCTCCGCCACTTTCGGCCCGGTGAGCCAGCATGCGAGGCCTGCCGAATGGCGCTCCAGCGGGTCAAGTCCATTAATGGCGAACCCTTCGGAATTGAACTCTCCCTCAGAGATTTCCACCTTGCCGCCGGGGCCTTCCTCCACCTTGACCGTGATGGGAGCCACCATGGCCTGCCGTGCGAACTCATTCGTGCCGGTCTGTCGGTGGTAGAAGACATACCACTGGTCGCCGATGAGGCAGATGCTGCCATGGGTGTTGCCGGAGACGACGGCCGAGGCGATGGTGTCGCCTTTCTCGTTGGTCTCGCGCCCGCGGCCGTCGATGATGGTGCCGCCATAGGTCCACGGACCTAGTGGTTTGTCGCTGTAGGCGTATGCCAGGGTGTAGTTGGTGTCGGGGAGTCCAAACTCTCCATCCTTCGTCCAACGGCTGTAGATGAAGACATACTTGTCCTTGATCTTGCGTATGGAGGATGCCTCGAAGAAGCGGAAGTCGCCGGGTTGGTTCTTACCCGACACCATGTCCTCCACCACCTTTGTTCCCGGTTTCACCGTCGCCATCGTGGCGGGGTCGAGTTCGGCGCCGTTGGACCTCTCGAATCCCCAGTAGCCATAGACGCGGCCGTCGTCATCGACGAAGACGGCGGGGTCGAACGCCAATACGCCATCGGCCTTGTTGGGGTCTTCCTTGCTCCAGTTGCACACCTCAAAAGGTCCGGTGGGTTTGTCGCTCTTCGCGATGAGACCGTTGCGGCCACCCACCTGGTCGTTGGGATAGAGGTAATAGGTCTTCTTGCCGTCGGGGGCGGTCACCAAAGCCACGTCAGGAGCGAAGAGCACGTCGGCAGTGTCCTGTGGCTCTCCTTTCCCGTTCTTGTCCACCCTGAAGACCTCGCCTTCGTAGCGCCATTGGCTCGGGTCTTCGACGGGTGCCGACCACACGACGAATTCCATGCCGCAATAGTCGGAAATCCTGCTGTCGTGCGAGCCATAGATATACACACGCTGTTTTCCGGGGTTGTCAGGGTCGTCGAAGACGTATGGCTCACCGTCGGGGATGTGCTCCCAAAGGGGGAGATAGGGGTTGCCCACGGTTTTCAACACTGGTTCTTCCACTTTCGCCTCCGAGTTGCAGGAGGTAGCCGCCAGGGTGCCGCATAAAGCGACAACGGCCATTTTCAGAATCTTGTCTTTCATATCGTATGGATGTAGTTTGGGATTTTGTTAGCAAAATCAAGTAATAACATAAATGAAGGGGGTGTTTTTTAGTGCCGAGGCTATCCGTGAAGGATCTTGCAGGTGTGTGTCTTGGTTTCCTTGTCGTAGTTGACACCCACGAGCAGCAGGCCGTCGACATGTTGCGCCACTTTTGCCGGGTACTGCTTGCGGAGAATCTGGTCGATGGCGGAGTCGGCATCCTTGTCGTATTTCAACTCCAACACGATGGCTGGGGAATCAACATTCTTGCGGGGGATGAGCACAAGGTCGGCAAAGCCCTTTCCTGTAGGCAACTCCCTATGTATGACATAGTCGTTGCGGGCATAGTAATAGGCGATGGAGAGCACGCACGCCAAGGAATTCTCGTTGTTATAGGAGAGGATGCTCGTATGCTCGTCGTGTGCGGCATCCACGCCCCGCGCCACCGCCTCGCAATCACCGTCGAGGGTGGCTTGGAGCAATTGCTCAGATTGTCGGAGGCTCTTGATGACATTCGTCCAATTCGTCTTTTCCACTGCGTTTTTCATCTCGCACGCCACCTCGTAATTGGGTATATAACACTCGCTCTTGCGACGGTCATAGCCAAGGTAGCCCAAGTGGATAAGCACGGTGAGCACATCGTCGTTGTCACAAATGACCGACATGTCATTTTGAAACTTCGTGGTGTTCACCTTCACCCTGCCACCTGCGAGCATGCGGATGACGTCATCCTTCAATCCCTCGAAATTCATTTGGATGTAACTGGCCACGGCATTGGAAGCACCCGTAGCCCCCCAATAGCTTGCACACCATTCTTTGTCGATGGCCTGCATCACCGAGTTGGGGTTGAACATCGACGGTTCGCTACCAATCTGATAACCATCATACCACTTCACCAACTCGTCGAAATCAAAATCATACTTCTCTGCAAGTGCCCTTACCTCCTCTTTGGTGAACCCGAAATAACGCGCCATCCCACCAGGTTCGACCATCGAATATTCAGAGAAATTATTCAAAGCCGACTCGGTCTTATATTTCTTGACAGGGAGGATGCCTGTCATATAGACTCCGGCAAAGACATTGCTGGCATTCACCTCCTTGAACATACGGCGCAACCAATTGACATAATTGTCCATAGCCGATGTACCGGGCTTGAATTCACGACAAATGGCATCCCATTCGTCGATGATGAAGAAAAACCTCTCACCCGTTTCTGCGGCAATACGAATGAGGCATTCCATCAGGTCGCCTTTCTCTCTCACCTTTACATCAGGGTAGGAATCAAGGACATCGGCTTTTAGGTCAGCGTCAATCATCCCAACGATGTCGTCGTCATGGTAGCGAGTCACAAACGAGGTCATGTCAAGATAGATGACAGGATATTTGTTCAAGTGCTTCTCAAACGAGGGGTGTGAGGCGATTTCCAAGTCTGCAAACAGCGAGTGTGAATCCACGGAATGGTCGTAGTAGGCGCAGAGCATCTTCGCCGCCATCGACTTGCCGAAGCGGCGGCAGCGAGTGACGCAACTGAAGCATTGTTCTGTGAAAAGTTTCTTGTTGACAATGGCTATCAGTCCAGACTTGTCGACGTATTCACCATTGCGAGCCCTGCGAAATCCCTCATTACCGATGTTGATGTATGTTCCCATAATGGCATTCTTTCAAATCGATAGCAAAGATAATCAATATTTTATGCAACACAAAAGAATTCCGAAAAATTAATGAATCATTCTCCGACAGAGGACATCGCTCCCTAGGGATGCACCCTGAGAAATATGGAGTAAAACATTTCATCAAGTTTGGAGACTACAACATCGGGCTTGACGATGGCATAAAGGTCGCTGGAAGTGTAATCATCCGCAAAGTCCTCGCTGCTGCCGCACAGCGTGGATGGTGTCGATGTATTTGGCGAGTGGTAAGTCTTGTAGATAGTCGAAGTTTCTCATAATTATTTATAATGATTATCCGCTTGTATCCGAAGGGCGGCCTGAAAGGCCAGCAAGCACATAGCCCAAGGCAACGCCTTGGGTGTCAAGATGTTCATAGTCGCCCTATAGGGGCATAAGCATTTGTAGATGAAAGGCTTATGCCCCTACAGGGCGATTGCCTTCTTCCCAATTTCCCAGGGCGTTGCCCTGGGCTGGAGGCTTATTGCCCCTTCGGGGCGTTATCGGAAAGATGCGGATAATCATTTAT
>JAFWSS010000035.1 GCA_017524385.1 Prevotella sp. | reverse complement strand
TGAGCAACTTCGGCCGCAGGCCAATCTTCAATTTTCAAAGTTGCGATTAAGCGAGGGCAGACCAAGCTTGCTTGGAGTCTGCCGAGCGTGAGCAACTTCGGCCGCAGGCCAATCTTCAATTTTCAATCTTTCCCCACCAGTTCTTGCTCAAGTTGCTCCAAACTCTTGCCCTTGGTTTCAGGACAGTTGCGGTAGAGGAAGAAGAAGGCGCAGACGCAGATGGCGGAATATATCCAGAAGGAGCCGTAGGTGCCGAGTGCAGCATTCATCGGGGGAAAGGAGAAGGTGAGTGTGCAACATCCCACCCAGAGCGCGAAGGTGCAGGTGGCCATGGCAACACCCCTGATGCGGTTGGGGAAGATTTCAGCGAGGAGCGTCCATGTGACGGGTCCGAGGGTCATGGCATAGACGGAGATGGCCGCCACGACGAGAATCACCATCAGCACTCCTTTCATACCGATGAAGTAGCAGGTGCCAAGAGTGAGGTAGATGATGCCGAGTCCGCCGGCACCGATGAGGATGAGTGTGCGACGCCCCCATTTCTCGATGGTGTAGAGGGCGACAAAAGTGAAAATGACGTTGGCTATGCCGGTGATGACAATGTCGATGAACATGCCGTCGACATCATATCCAGCTCCCACGAAGATTTCCTGCGCATAGTTGAAGATGACGTTGGTGCCGCACCACTGTTGGAAAACAGCGATGACAAGACCGAGCAGCAACACCTTGCCATATTTGTGTTGGAAGAGTTCACTTAATCCAGCCTCGGCCAAATTGTCCTTCTTGTCTTGTGAGGCAGATGCCGCCTTCAACTTCAGATAGACAGGACTTTCCGGGATGAAGAAGCACATGATGAGGAAGAGCGCGGCGGGCAGGGTCTCTGCCCAGAACATCCATCGCCATCCCCACTCCACATCCCAAGCCTGGTTGGCGGGAATGCTGGTGTCGCGTGCCAGCAGCATGTTCACCACTTGTGCTGCGAGGATGCCGAGCACGATGGTCATCTGGTTGAGACTGACCATACGCCCGCGAATCTCTGGGGGACTGACCTCGGCGATGTACATCGGAGCCAATGCGCTTGCCACACCAATGCCCACGCCGCCTATGAAGCGGGCTATGTTGAAGAGGGTGAAGTCATCAAACAGTCCCGTGGCGACGGCGGAAACGGTGAAGAGTACCGCCGAAAACATGAGCAACGGCTTACGACCAAACTTGTCGGCAGCAGCTCCCGCCACCATGGCGCCCACCAGGCATCCCACGAGTGCAGCACTCATAGCCACGCCCTGCATCACTGGCGATTGATCGATGGCGAAGAAAAGTTCATAAAACGGTTTTGCCCCTCCTATCACCACCCAGTCATAACCGAAGAGCAGACCGCCCATCGCTGATACAAGGCAGATGAAATAGAGGAATCCTTTGTTGTATTTTTGCATATGACTGCGATTTTTGAAATCTTGACTCTAATGTTTGCAAAAATACGAAAAACCATGTGAAGTGCAAAGAAAAACACTTGTTTTTTGGCATTTGCCAATGATTCATACGTCAAGTCATTGTTTATGCACTCGATTTTCCAATCAAATGGCTTCACTCCACCACCTGCCTGGTGTAGACTTAAGTCATTAATCTTAAATAATCATACATCACGTCATAACGCCTTGCCTCAATTCCTATGAAACTAAGCAAGTCGTTGCCAAAGATGCGACTGTCAGGCCCTTTCGCCAACCATTTGAAATCATCCATCCTTATGGAGGCCAGGTATGCCGGGTCTGCCAATGCCTGGTTGAATTCATATCGACTATGATAATTCCCCCTTGCCTTCCCGGCTATCAGATGATAGATGGCAGTCATTGTCTTGTTGCCTTCGTGAGATGCAATTTCAATGGCTTCTTTCGCTGCATCATAAACTACGGTATCAAACGATAAGTTTATGCAAAAGGACAAGAGTGCACACAGGTTTTGATGGTCATGGGATAGGATGAATTCGGCCTTTGCATTATTGAAAATCTCTACCTTGGTCTTTGGAAGGTCGTCTGCCCATGCCTTTTCCAATTGTTCAATAACAGTTTTTATCTTGTTTTTCATATCATAATGTTTTTGATGAATATCATGTCAACATACTGCACTTGGAATGCTTTCTGTCATCCCAACCAATATTCATCTTATATAGTCTTCCTCAAATCTGTTTCTATCTCCTTAAGGAATATCAAGCATCTTGACAGTTGTCTTTTGAGACGCTTTTTGTCTCATCTTCTCTCAATTCGACAACATAAAGGTGCTCATAAGTATTGCCTGGGTTTTTATCTTCAAACTCCTTGACAATGCTCAATCCTTCTTCTCTTGTCTCACAGTAACACCAATGGTAATCACTGCCATCACCCAATTCGTGACATCTTACTTCAAATCGTGCCATAGTCTTATCATGTTCGTGTTTCACTTTCGCTCAACTTCCGGGTATTTCTACACACCTCGTTTTTCACTACTTGCGATAGTTGAGCCATATATTTGTTTTTTCACGGCAAATATACACAAAAGTTGTTTCAAATCGTGGCACAAGTGAGAGAAAAGACGAATAAAAATTTTTAATTACACTCACGCGACAGACTATTCAACGAAGTTTAACATCTCTTTTTCATTGCTTTTTCCTTCTTCATTCAAAATTTTATCATTATTTTTGCACAAAGAAAAAAACAAACAAAACCTTATAAGAATGAAAGTTTATGGTTTTTTCGCAGCAATGCTGCTTGGCCTGATGCCATATATGGTTAGGGCACAGGGGACAGATATCAATAGTCGTGACCTTCGCGGCAAAGTGGTTTATCAAGATGACGAAGTGGTGTTCCGCCAACTTGACGAGCATACATGGATAGGAAACGGGCATAGAGTCTATAACGAATCCCTCTACATTGTCGAGGGCAATGAGCGCGCGCTCTTGATTGATGCAGGGACATACATACCAGGACTTGACAAGATTGTGGCAAAGATTACTTCCAAACCTGTCACAATGATGGCTACCCATGCCCATGGCGACCATGTGGGTGGAGTTGGCCCTTTCCCCGAAGTCTATATGAATGCAGGCGACATGCCTATCGTCCCGAATAACATGCGTAACTACAAGGGTGAAATCAAGTATCTCAACGATGGCGAAGTGATCGACCTTGGCGGACGTGAGATTGAGGTTGTCTTTACTCCCGGCCATACTGCGGGAAGCACCACTTTCTTTGACAAGGCAAAACATTATGGATTCAGCGGTGACGCTTTCGGATCGACCAACCTGCTGGTATTCACCAACCTTTCCACCGTAATGTACACTGCTGAGAGGATAGAGAATTATATGAAGAAGAACGACATCCATTTTCTCTTTCCCGGACATTACAGTGGTGACAATCTGGAGACGCTCCAGCGTGTTTCCGATATCAAGGACATGTGCCGAGAGATACTGGACGGTGAACGCAAACCGACCATCAGCAACGGCAACAACGGAGGAAATGACATGATGGTAGACGACAAGGGTGTACGCATCAACTTCAGCAGTCGGACCGGAATGAAATAATCATGGGAAAAAGAGAACGTTGCCGACGCCATGACGACCGGGAAGGTTTCCCTCATTGTCAACACACCATCGGCGCTCCACTCAAATGTGGAGCGCCGATGGTGTTGATGGCATTATCCGGATTTACCGACTTACCTTGAAGGCAACGTGTTTGTCGTAAAGAGAGACATAGAGCCTGCCGTCGCTGCCGAGAGCCAACCACTGCGGAGCACTAGCCACCCAGAGTTGCTGCTTCTGCACACCCGTAAACCTATTCAAGACGTTGATAAAATCGGGTTTGCCTGAGTCGCCGAATCCACAGACGATGGAATTGTCAATGATCAGGAAGTTATCAGAGTTGCAAGTATTGGGCTTGCTGACCCATAATGTCTTATCGGTGGAGATGTCGATTGCTACGACATACGCATTTTGCCCTTTGTCAAACCCCATCAAACCAGAAATGCTGAAGTAAAGTATCCCCTCCTTCACGACAGCCCAGTTGACCGACTGCCTGTCGGTGTCGGCAGCACGGTTCTTGGGTGGGAAAGTCATCGACGATGTGTTATACACTTTCTTCACCTCTTTCGAGGGGTCGACGAGCATGATCAGGTGCGGGTCCCTGCCTCGCCGTGAGATATCCTTCTCTGACTCCCCCCATGGCAGGAGTTCCGTTTTCGGCGCCCTTCCATAAGTTGCCACAGGATAGTCGCCGTCGTAGAAGACATCGTTCAAGACCCACTCGCCGTCGTATACCTCAGGCACGATATCGGGTATGCGGTAGTCGGTGTCGTCCCAGCCAAGAGTCGGATGCCCTATGATGTTTCCTAGTTTCAGCTCCGGCAGTGCCAAGGCGTTATAGTCATTCATAGGAGTTGAGAATTGGGTCCTTATGAGGGTGACGGTCTTGCTCTTCCCCTTAGGGGCGGCAGCGAGCGTCTGCCCATTGAAGTTGGAAACGACTACGGGGACCACTTCGGTTTTATGTTCAACACCGTCAAGGGTGTAGTTCTGCGCTTGGGCGAAAACCGCCGCCGTCAACAACACGGCTGATAAAACAATTCTTTTCATGATATGAATTTTTATGAGAAAAGGTGATAGTCTTTATTGAAACAATTTCTGTGCGAAGTCATGGAGCGATTTTCGCCACACCTGCCACTCATGGTCGCCGGGGAAAGTATTGAAAGTGATGTTCAATCCTGCCTGCTGCATATCAGCCACCGCCTTCTGGGTGGATGACAACCGCGGGTCGTCGGTGCCGACAGAGATATAGAACACTTTCAATGCCTTGTTGTACTTCTCATGTTGCGAGAGAAGGCCTGGCATGGAAGCCTCAGCGTCAAAGGATTTTGTCTCACGGATGCCGCCGAAGACACCGGTGCTGAACACGCCGATGTAACTGAAGAGTTCCGTATGCTGCAGTCCGACGAAGAAGGACTGCCCGCCGCCCATGGAAAGTCCGGAGAGCGCCCGGTGCTGCGGGTCGGAGAGGGTTCGGAAATGCTGGTCCACGAAAGGAATGATGACTTCGGTGAGTTCGGTCTCAAAGCCTTTCATCCCCTCGATGGAATAGCCGAAGCCCGCACCCGGCACCGTGATGTTGCCGTTGGACATGACGACAATCATCTCCTTGGCCTTGCCCTCTGCGATGAGGTTGTCAAGGATGTAGTTGGTCTTACCTTGGAGCGTCCACCCCGTCTCGTCCTCACCTCCCCCATGCTGGATGTAAAGCACGGGATAGCGCTTGCCACTTGTGGCATAGTTGGCCGGCGTATAGACATACATCGTGGCATTGGCCTTCCTCACCTTCGAGTAATAAGTGACGATGCCGACCTGTCCATGGGGCACGTCCTTGATGTCGTAGAAAGTGCAGCCGGCTTCAGGAATGTCGATGGCGCTGGTCATCCTGCCACAACCGAAATAACTCTTGCTGGCAGGGTCGGACAGTTCCATCCCACCCAGGTTGAACCAGTAATAATGGAAACCTGGCACCAATGGCTTGGTGCGTGCCATCCATGTACCATCCGCCTGCTTCTCAAAGCGGCATGAGGGGTCGAGCGAGACCTTCATCTGGCTCAAGTCCTCGTTCGAACGGATTTTGAACTCCACGCTGTTGTCTGACAAGACATGCGGATATCCCTTGGCATTGATGTTGGTTGGAGGGACGACAAAATCTTGTGCTCCCGCCGTCATAGAGCAAAGCACGCTCAATAGTAACAGTATTTTTCGCATCTTTCTGATATTTGGTGGTTATTATGAATCAAGTGTGGCAAGCGGATGCCAAGAAGACTATCTGTCCTTGATGTTCGGCAGGAAATAGGTCACTATTCCAAGCAGAGGCAGGAAAGCCGTCAACTGGAACACATATTGGATGCTGGAAATATCCGCCAACCAGCCGAAGAGGGCGGAGCCTATGCCCCCAAGGCCGAACGACAAGCCAAAGAAGGCGCCAGAAATCATGCCGACATTGCCGGGCAGCAGTTCAGTGCCGTAAACGAGGATGGCCGACATGGCCGACGACATCACCATCCCCACAAGGATGACAAGAACGATGGTCCACGTCAGATTGCAATAAGGCAACAGAAGGGCGAAGGGCGACGAACCAAGGATGCTCACCCAGATGACGTACTTGCGCCCGTAGCGGTCGCCCACCTCTCCGCCAACCAACAGGCCGACAGCGGTGGATACGAGGAAGGCGAAAAGCACATATTGCGATGCCGTGATGCTGAGTCCGAACTTGTCAATCATATAGAATGTCAAGTAGTTCTGAATGTTGGCGGTGTAGAAGTCTTTGGAGAACATCAGCACCAGAAGAACCATCAGGGCAACGACGACTTGGCGGCGTGTCAAATGGGTATCATTCTCCATATCGAATTTGGACTTGCCGCCAACGTATTGCTCTATCTGCCTCTTGTACCATCGGCCGATTCTCGCCAACACCCATACGGCAACCAATGCGAGGACGGCAAACCATCGTATGCTGCCTTGTCCATGGGGGACCACTATCAACGCAACGGCAACCGGTCCGAGTGCGCGTCCCACATTCCCTCCTATCTGGAATATGGACTGTGCCATACCTTTCGCACCTCCGGAAGCCAGCCGCGCCACCTTCGACGACTCCGGATGAAGCACCGAGGAGCCTACTCCAACGAAAGCGACAGACAGCAGCACCAACGGGAAACTGCCAGCTACGGACAGCAGCAACAGTCCTGTCAGCGTGAAACACATGCCTATGACCAACCTGTAGGGACGGGGGTGTTTGTCGGACAGATAGCCCACCACCGGCTGCAACAGCGACGAAGTGACCTGATTGGTCAAGGTGATGGCTCCTATCTGCATGAAGCTCAAGCCCAACGTTTCCTTGATCATCGGGTAGATGGAAGGTATGACAGCCTGGAACATGTCGTTCAACAGATGTCCCAAACTGACCATCAACAGCACCGATATGGTAGCATTTTTCCTATTCATAAAGCCAATATTATCCTTTCATTCAGCATTCTGCAGCTGCCACTTTCCTGGCTTGACATTAGGGGTCCCAAAGAATCCCGTGCAAATATATAAAAAAGAGAATGGAATATGCCCCAAATCGCAAGAAAAATGCAAAATGGATCATGGGGACAGAGTTTTTAATCCATTTTTGAGTCTTCTTAATATGCTGAAGCAAGCTGCAAAAGCGGATGTCGTCATAGCCGCCGCAGTTCGTGGTGCTGACGTAAGGCTTCTGTTATGTGCCGTCCCGTTTCATCTGTCCTTCTTTGCAATCCTTGTCTTTGTAGATAATGAAATATTAGCCAGGATATTCGCCCGAAATGTTCTGCGCATAAGTTTCCTTTTGTTTGCTCGTCAACTGCTTTACAACATCGTCTTCACTTCCGCAAGAGACGAGGGAGAAAGCTGCAAGCATCGTCAAGGCACCGATTAAGCGAGAGGAAAGAGATGCAGCACCACTTTAACGAGCGCGAGATGGCTTGGCAATAGACCAAAGTCGAGTCACCAAAGAGTCATTGTTTTCATTATCTGCCATGCGTTTTATTTTTGATGGGCGAATTGCTTGAACTTGAAAGTGTGGAAAATATCTCCGGCTGTTACAGTCAATGATAGAAATTGCTCTCTGGATTCCTTATTAGGCTCGAAGAAAACAGTGAGTTTATTACCCACGATTTCTGCCTTAAACCAATCAGCCATAATTGTATGGTAGTCATTGCTTTCACGATTAGGAAAATAATGCTCTTCTCCAGACACCGCTCCTTCTATCCATGGTTTGGAATAATTCCGACATGTAAAGGTGAATGTTCCTCCACTATCCGAAACATCATAAACACCATCTTCAATAACCATAGGTACTTCCGCCTTCCAGATCATTGAATCCCAATCCCCAACTAGCTTGTCCTTTTCACAAGAGGCGAGGGAGAGGACAGCAAGCATTATCAAGGCTTGCATTACTTTCCCGAGCGTGAGGTGGCTCGGCCATAGACCAAAGTCGAGTTTCCAAAGTTTCATTGTTTTCATTATCTGCTAAGTTATAGTTTTAAATGTTTTTACCTTAATAACCGTTGATGTTTGAAAATCTTGCATCACCATGCATTAAAATTTCTAAATCGTGGTCCGTGTTGCCTTTTGTTGAATTTCAAGATATCAGCGCTCACATCATTTGGAACAGTATAGACAAAGCTTCCATTCTCAACACGAATGAGAACAAAAAAAGTCAACTAAAAACAAATATAAGAATATAATCCATGCGGTTCTAATAATGAGGGCGGTGCCAGCACTAGGCCGACGACCGCCCATCAAAGTGAGAGAATTTTATGTACGATTCTTTTTCAATATCCCATTCGTGATGTATCCACCTCCTTCTTTTTCTTCTCCTTGAAGTTGCCGAGGCGGTAGATGGCGGTGAGGGAATAGTTGGTGTAGGGCATCCAGACACGCATGGTGTAGTCTTGATTGGCTATTGTGGAGCGAGTGTCGATGTGGGCATTCAGGATATTTTCGCCTTTGGCCACGAGACTCCATTTTCCATTCTCGGAGGTGTAGCGGAGGGCGGCATTGAGCCGAAGGAAGGGGTCGATGTCATAGAGACCCTGGATGGCCTTGGTCTGGAAGAATGGATTGAGGGTGAACTGTATGTTATGCTTTTGCGAAAGTCGGGCGACGGCCATGCCACCGAGGATGCCTGAGAGGCAAGTGCGGTCGATGGGCAGGTCGAAGAAATTGGTCTTGTCATGGCGATAGAGGGCGGTGGCCATGACGTTGCCGTTGAGCCAACTGCCAATGCGGAACTGCGCCGACGCCTGTAGGCCGAAGTAGTTGGAATAGTCGAAGTTGGTCTCCTTCATCACAACGGCCATGCGGTCGGAGGGCTGATAGGCCATCTGCACGAAGTAGTCGGGTTCCAGCATGGCAAAGGCTGTGAAAGTGTACTTGCGATTGAGTTGCCACATCAGGTTGATATTGTATTCCGACATCGGCTTCAGGTCGGGATTGCCCCATATCTCGCTGTAGGCCGAAGTGTAGTAGATGCTGCTCATCGTACTCCAGTAGGAGGGATAGACGGCCTCGCTGCTGAACGCGAGGTTGAGCATGTTCTTGGCATTGATGTTCCACATGGCGTTGAACTGCGGATAGATGCGCCACTCGTTCCATTTGGTCGCGTGATATTGCTCGGCTGTAAGTGAGGCTTCAAGGTTCAACAACTTGCCTATCTGTTTGCTCAGTCCAGCGTAGGCGTTGAGGATGCGTTCGTCGTAATCAACGTGTGAGGAGGCGTCGGGCATAGGTTGCTGCTTGGCGTCGAGCGTGGTCTGATAACTGTTGTTATTGGAGAATTGTGCCTTGCCGCCATAACTCAGTTCCCAACCTTTCGGCAGCGAGTGGGTCTGGTCTGCCGTAAAGAGCCATTTGCTTACTTTCTGACGACTATCGACATAGAGATTGCGGCTGATGTCGTACAACTCGCCGTCAAGGTTCTGTGTGCGTGGTTCCTGATAGTTGGTATAGGAGACACCGAGTTGCAGACCGAAAGGAGCAGTGTATGAGGCATCAACGTTGTGCAGGTAAGTGTGCTGGCGGGAGTGCTGAGTGGACAGCGCCGTGCCCGTCGTGGTATTGGTGGAGCGGGTGGAGTTCCATTGTCCCGTGTAGGCCAGACTCAGGCTGTGGTCATCGGCAATGGCATAGTCCATGCCGATTCGGTATTCGTGGTCTATGCCGTCGCTGCGGTTGCGGGTCTTGTCGCTGTAGGCCACGCGCTGACCGTTGAGGGGATGATTGGCTTCATGCTCCACCTGTCCGTAACCAGTGCCATTGGTGTAGGTATAAGACAGGTCGACGCTCAGTTTTCCGTGGTTGTAGATGACGCTAGGGCCCCAGTATCCCGTACCATACTTGTTTTGCCGCCAACCCCACATCATTTGTCCTGATACTTGGTTGGTTCCCGTAAAGTCTTTCGTCATGATGTTGATGGCCATGCCCCGCACATGGTATTTGGCTGGAGCCGACGGCATCACCTCTGCCTTGGCAAGCATGGTGGCGGGCATCTGTTTGAGCCTTTCCACCACCTTGTCTGAACTTAGTGTGGTTGGCTTTCCATTGATGATGAGCGTCACGGTCTGCCCGGAGAATGTGATGTTGCCATTCATCTCACTTACACCTGGAATGCTGGTCAACGCATCATAGGCGTTGTCGGCGGGATAAACTTGCAGGAGCATCGGTATGTTGTAAACAAGGTGACCGTTTTCAGTTTTCGATAAGATACGCTCGCCTGTCACCTTCACACCGTTCAGCATGATGGTTTCAGGTTTGAGTCTGATTTTCCCGACATTTCTTGAATCAAGCATCACATAGCTTGTCTTGTAACCGATGTAAGAGATACGGGCGAGAACAGGCTTCTGTTCGCAGGGGATGACGAAATAGCCGCTTTCGTTCGAAACACCACCACAGAGTAGTGTAGAGTCGGATGGATTGAGCAGGGCGATGTTGGCGTAGGCTACGGGCTGGCCTTGCTCGTCGATGATGGTGCCTTTGTAGCGTGTATCTGCCTTCTGCACACACTCCACGAAAATCTTTCGTCCGCCCTCGTCTTTGCTTGTCGTGACGCGGATGGGATAGAATCCTATCATCTGCCGGATGGCTTCGGGCAGCGTCTTGCGGTGGATGGTCGTGGTGATGCGGAAGTCTTCCAGTTCGTTGTAGAGGAACATGATGGTATAGTCGGTCTGCTGTTCTGCGAGTTGGCTGAGGGCATCAGAGAGCGAGACATTGTTGTATTGGTGCGATATGCGTCTTTGGGCATGCATGTTGACGCTTAACAGCAGGGACAGCATGATGAACGTGATGGTTCTTTTCATGGCGGCAGGCTACTCTACGGTGATTTGGTTGTCCTTCAATGTAACAGTCAGACTCTCGAACTGTTTGAGGTCACAGACCACTTGGTCGATGTCCTGCTGCGGATTCCACACGAAGCGGAAACGGAGTTGCCGGGCCTTGTCATTGGCGAAGGTGACCATGGCATCATAGTGGGCGGCAATCTTTGGCAGCATCTCCTCCAGTGGCACATTGTCGAAGACAACGGGTTCCATGGTGGCCTTTGGTGCAATGGTGTCTGTCGTTTCCACTTTGACGGTGTCATCAAGAGCAACTTGTTGATGCGGAACAGCAACTTCTGTCTCCTGTGGCGGAGTTGGCATATCCTGTCCGACGTAGTGCCGCACGATGTGAATGGCGGCAAAAGCGATGCCCGACACCAGCAGCACACCCATGAAGGAGGCGGCTATCTTTTTAAATTGAAAATTGAAAATTGAAGATTGAAAATTCTTGCTTTGGCAAGCGTCCCTTCGGGCCGAGCGGAAAATTGAAGATTGAAAATTGAAGATTCTTGTTTTAGCAAGCGTCTTTACGGGCCGAGCGGAAAATTGAAAATTCTGTTTTTTTGCAAACCGCTGCCAGGCGGCGTCCACATCGACGGGAGTTTCGT
>JAFWSS010000034.1 GCA_017524385.1 Prevotella sp. | reverse complement strand
GGGGCATAAGCATTTGTAGATGAAAGGCTTATGCCCCTACAGGGCGATTGCCTCCTTCCCAATTTCCCAGGGCGTTGCCCTGGGCTGGAGGCTTATTGCCCCTTCGGGGCGTTATCGGAAAGATGCGGATAATCATTTAATCTATTACCTCATCCTATTATAAACCGTATCTGGGTTTTCTAGATTCTCTAGATTTTCTAGATTCTCTGTAGTTCCACGTTTCACCGTGCAACTAGCCCGTGATGAATAGAATGCCCAATACTCCGACGCAAGATAAAAATGCTTGATTAAGAGGACATATGTCCCTTTAACTCCCCTTTAACTCCCCTTTAACTTCCCTTTAACTCCTCTTTAACTCCCCTTTAACTCCCCTTTAACTCCTATAATTTATTATTTGTACCAAGTTGTTTCTTAATGGTTCCTCATTTCCCGATTTTTATTTTTTTTAATTTCAAATTATTTGCTTATCATTCGCTTTTTGCGTAACTTTGCAATCCGCAAGCAACACCCTCGCATTGATGGATGACAATATTTTGCAAAGAGTAAGGCTCACTCTGACCAACTATCTGGAGGAGAACAATTGCAGGAAGACCCCGGAGCGGTTTGCCATACTCGATGCCATATATAATATGAATGGGCATTTCACCCTGGAGGAACTCAGCGCCAAGATGGAGCAGGACTTCTTCAGGGTGAGTCGTGCAACCCTTTACAACGCCATACATCTCTTCATCAAACTAAGGCTTGTGGTCAGGCATAATTTCCAACAAGAGACACGCTATGAGGCCAGTTTCCACAATGACAACCATTCTCATCAAATATGCACCATTTGTGGAAAGGTAAAGGAAGTGCCGGGAACATTGGTCCATGACACTATTCAAAACATAAAATTAAAGAGATTCCATCCTATGGGATATTCTCTTTACATCTACGGGGTGTGCAGTTCGTGTCAAACCAAAATCAACAGGGCGAAGAACAGGAAGAAATCTAATAAAACCAATAATAATCCTAAAAATGAACAAAGGAAAAGTTGACGTGCTCCTTGGCTTACAATGGGGCGATGAAGGTAAAGGAAAGGTGGTTGACGTGCTCACACCAAATTATGATGTGGTGGCTAGGTTCCAAGGAGGACCTAATGCTGGACACACTCTTGAGTTCGAGGGACAGAAATACGTCCTCAGAAGCATCCCGTCGGGAATCTTCCAAGGAGGAAAGGTCAACATCATCGGAAACGGAGTGGTGCTTGCTCCCGACCTCTTCATGGACGAGGCTAAGGACCTCGAAAAAAGTGGACATAATTTGAAAGACAGGATTCATATCTCAAAAAAAGCACACCTCATCATGCCTACTCATCGCCTCCTTGATGCTGCACTAGAAGCCGCAAAAGGAAAAAGCAAGGTGGGAACAACAGGTAAAGGCATTGGACCTACATATACCGACAAGGTGTCAAGAAACGGATTGAGGGTTGGAGACATCTTCGACAACTTCGAACAAAAATACGCCGAACACAAGGCTAGGCATGAACAGATGCTGCGCAACCTCGGATTTGTTGACTATGACATCAAGGATGTGGAGAAAAAGTGGATGGAGGGCATTGAATATCTAAAGCAATTCCATATCGTGGACAGCGAGCATGTCATCAACAAACACCTCAGGGAGGGAAAGAGCATTCTTTGCGAAGGGGCGCAGGGAACCATGCTCGACGTGGACTTCGGCAGTTACCCCTTCGTCACATCATCAAACACCATCTGCGCCGGGGCATGCACCGGACTGGGAATTGGCCCCAACAAGATAGGAGAGGTCTATGGGATCATGAAAGCCTATTGCACAAGAGTGGGGGCAGGACCGTTCCCTACCGAACTTTTTGATGCCACGGGCGACACCATCAGGCAGTTGGGACATGAATACGGTGCAGTGACAGGACGTGAACGCAGATGCGGATGGATCGACCTCGTGGCTCTCAGATACGCCATCATGGTCAACGGAGTCACACAACTCATCATGATGAAAAGCGACGTGTTGGATGGCTTTGACACCATCAAGGCATGCGAGGCATACAAGAAGGATGGAGAAAAGACAGAGGATTTCCCCTTTGACATTGAAAAGGGAGTGGAACCTGTCTATGTGGAACTTCCCGGATGGAAAACCGATATGACACAGATGACTTCAGAGGAACAATTCCCTGAAAATTTCAAAGCATATGTGGCTTTCTTGGAAAACCAACTCGACACGCCCATCAACATCATTTCAATAGGACCCGACAGAGAACAAACCATCATCAGAAAATAACTTCACATCCATCATCATGGCACAAAAACCATCCATACCCAAAGGGACACGCGACTTCACGCCTAACGAGATGGCCAAGCGCAACTACATCTTCAACACCATAAGGGAAGTTTATGCGCTTTACGGTTTCCAACAAATAGAGACACCGGCATTGGAGACCTTGCATACACTACTTGGCAAATACGGGGAAGAAGGTGACAAACTCATTTACAAGGTGCTTAACTCTGGTGACTTCATCGGCAATGTCACCGACGAAGAATGGAAAGAGCGAAACCTGCCACACCTCGCTGCAAGGTTCTGCGAGAAAGGACTCAGATATGACCTCACGGTTCCTTTCGCCAGGTTCGTCGTGATGCACAGGGACCAACTGCAACTACCTTTCAAAAGATACCAGATTCAACCCGTGTGGAGGGCTGACAGACCGGCCAAGGGAAGATACCGGGAATTCTACCAGTGCGATGCCGACATCGTGGGTAGCGACTCCCTGCTCAACGAGGTGGAACTCGTGCAAATCATGGACAAGGTGTTTACCAAGTTCGGTGCAAGGGTGGCCATAAAGGTCAACAACCGCAAGATTCTCGCTGGAATAGCGGAGGTGATAGGGGAAACCGACAAAATCGTTGATATCACTACGGCAATCGACAAACTCGACAAAATTGGAATAGATGGCGTCAACGCCGAGCTCGTGGAACGAGGCATCAGCAAGGAAGCAATTGAAAAAATACAACCCATCATCGCCATGACTGGTTCCAACGAAGAGAAACTCGACACCATCGCCTCTCTGCTTGCCCACTCGGAGACAGGTATGAAGGGGGTGGGGGAAGTGCGTACCATTCTTGACCTGCTCAAACTGGATGAAATACACAACCAAGTGGAGCTGGACCTTACACTGGCAAGGGGACTCAACTATTACACTGGTGCCATCTTCGAAGTGAAAGCTCTTGACGTACAGATGGGAAGCATCACTGGAGGGGGGCGCTATGACAACCTCACCGGTATCTTCGGAATGCCTGGGCTAAGCGGTGTGGGCATCTCATTCGGAGCAGACCGCATCTACGACGTACTCAACACGCTCGACCTCTATCCCAAGGAAGCGGTGAAGGCTACCGAGGTGCTTTTCATCAATTTCGGAGAAGAGGAAACTGCTTATTGCATTCCCATTGCAGGGAAATGCAGGGAGGAGGGCGTCAGTTGTGAAATCTATCCCGACAAGGCGAAAATGAAAAAGCAAATGGCCTATGCCAATGCCAAGGGAATGCGTTTCGTCGTCATGACAGGAAAGGATGAGATGGAGCAACAAAAGGTCACTGTCAAAAATATGGAGACAGGAGAGCAACAAACCGTCTCTATAGAGGAAATGATGCAAATCTTAAAATCATAAAAATGAAGGCTGGCGCGGCAATGCCGTGCCAGCCCATAATCTTCCATACTACCAATATGAGAAATAAATCAACTTTTTTTCTCCTTTTCTTTGGGCTCCTGTTGATTCTCACAGCTGCTCGCAAGGAAAAGACAACCATCTTCATGATTGGAGACTCCACAATGGCTAACAAACCTATTGACAATGGGCAGCCCGAAAGAGGGTGGGGGATGGCTTTGCAAGGATTCTTCACCGATGACATCATCGTTGACAACCATGCTGTCAACGGAAGGTCGTCGAAAAGCTTCATTGATGAAGGGAGATGGGACAAGGTGCTCGAAAAAATCAAACCTGGCGATTATGTCGTCATACAGTTTGGCCACAACGATGAGAAACCCAAGGAAGACAGACATACCGACCCAGGGACGACATTTGATGCTAATCTCACCAAGTTTGTCGTGGAAACCAGGGAGAAGGGTGGGATACCCATCCTGTGCAACGCTGTGGTGAGAAGGAATTTTCAGGCTGTCGCTCCCCAAAACGATGATGACGAGAAACTTAGGGACACGGAATTCACGGGAGAGAAGAAAACAGAAGGGGAGGTCTTGGTGGACACCCATGGTGATTACCGCATCGCTCCCAAAAATGTGGCAGAAACCCTGAAAGTTCCCTTCATCGACGCCAATGCCATCACTCACGAATTGGAGCAAAGCCTGGGAGTCGAAGGTTCGAAAGCACTACATATGTGGTTCAAACCAGGAGAAAATCCTTCCATTCCCAAAGGTAGGGAAGACAACACCCACTACAACATCTATGGAGCACACGTCGTTGCCGGCCTGCTCGTTGACGAGATAGCCAAGCAAGTGCCAGCTCTTAAAAAATACGTCAGGCATTATGATTTCATCGTCGCAAAAGATGGGCACGGCAATTATATGGACCTCCAGAAAGCCGTCGATGAGGCTCCTGTGGGAAAGAAAACCACCATCCGCATACTTAACGGAGAATGGAAAAGGCCCTTTGTCCCAAGAAACAAGAAAATCAAATTCTCTGTCTCGGAAAACGCGAAATTGGAAAAATGAACAATACAAGGTGCCTATGCTTGTTTGAGTGTCCAATCATAAAAAAGATTTTCTTACATTTATTCCCCAAAAAATTTGTTCAATTCAAAATAGTTGTCTAATTTTGCGAAAAATGTAAGTCCTCTGCTAAGACGTAGGCGGAGAGATGTGCAAATAATCATTTTTGTTGACTCGTATTTTTTAACACTAACCCATCAAGCATTATGAAGAAAAAATTTATTTGTACCGTTTGTGGTTACATCCATGAAGGAACAGAACCACCTGAGAGATGTCCAATCTGCAAGGCTCCTGCTGCAAAGTTCAATGAAGTGATCGAGGGTGAGGAACAACCCTTCGCCACTGTGCACGAACTAGGTGCTGCTCGCAAGGAGGGTGCCGATGAGGAGATGATCAAAGACCTGCTCAACCATTTCAATGGAGAGTGTGGGGAGGTTGGAATGTATCTTGCCATGAGCCGTCAGGCTGACCGGGAAGGATATCCCGAGGTGGCTGAGGCTTTCAGAAGATATGCTTTCGAGGAGGCTGAGCATGCTGCCAAGTTCGCTGAATTGCTTGGCGACGTGCTGGGTGACACCAAGAGCAACTTGGAGGCGCGCATTGCTGCCGAGAGAGGAGCTTGTGAGGATAAATTCCGCATTGCACGCAATGCAAAGAAAGCCAACATGGATGCCACACACGACACCGTCCATGAAATGGCAAAGGACGAAGCTCGCCACTGCGCCGGATTCGAAGGACTTTACAAGAGACTTTTCAAGAAATAAGACGTCTGCTTGCTATTTGATATCAAGCCGGGTATGACTAGAAGTCATACCCGGCTTGATGCTGTAATGTCAGGTTAATGTGAGGTGCTGAGGATGGTATCGACAAGCAGGGTCACGTCGGTGATGTTGATATCTCCATCTCCATTCATGTCTGCTATGCAAAGGTCGATATCGTCGATGGCAATTTTGAGGATGCTGTTCACCAATATGGTCACATCGGTGATGGTCACTTGACCGTCATGGTTGTTGTCGCCTTGCAAAGGTACATATGGCCCATAATAACGCAAAACAAAATTATCTGTTGCAACCCAGTTGGCGTTGGATGATTCCACATGAAGGCCTATCGTGTGTTCGCCCTCCTCCAAAAATTTGTTGACGAAGAAGATTTCTGGTTTCCCGTCGCCAGTGTGGCATGCCACTGATGCATCATCCATGCGCAATGTGACACCGCTCACCTGCAGGCTTGGTTGGTCTTGCCTGACGGCTTCGACGGCGGCTTGCAATGAATAGTAGCCTTTCTTGAGCGGAAGTGACTGGGTGAGAGAACGGTCGGACATGGCAACATTGTTCACCCACCATTCAGCGAATGGAGGACAGAAATGGTCATAGGTGGCATTCATGGTCTGCCATTGCCCATCCTGACCCCAACCGTCTAGATTCCACTGGTCGAAGGTGGAATTGACTATGGGCACGCGGACAGGGTGGCATGCCGTGGCCTTGGAGAGATATTCTTCTTCCGTCCCACTGAAAATCAGCGAAATGTTGTCAAGAGCAATCCAGTTGGCATTGGTACTGACGGCGCGAAGACCGTATTCGAGGGTGCCGTCGGTCACTTCCACCATCAAGGAATAACGCTCGGGCATTCCGTCTCCGGTGGATACCGCAACCTCCTTGTCGCCTGCCCAGAATGTCACACCGGTGACATCGGCCGTGGGCGAAGATTGGTTGACGGCTATCAGGGATGCACGGATGAAGTACTTACCGTTGGGAAGTTCGGTGATGGTTTGAGACAAGCTGCTGTTAGGGAGCGTTCCTTCATTGGCCGTACTGACCCACCGCTCGATGAAGGGGAAATCGACACGTGCTCCGTCCGACGTGTTGGAATAGGGGGCTGCGCCGGCGCTGTAGTTGGCTGCCATTCCCTCGTTGGTCCATTCCTTCAGACTGCCTGTGCAAAGATATGGTGCCATGGCTGTGGTGATGTCATATCCTTCTGCTTCGGCAGCTGGGTCTTGCGTTTCTGTATTTCCACCATAATAATATAGGCGGAAATTGTCGAAGATGGTCCAGTCGCTTGCGACATACGTCGCCCCGCGGATGCCAAATCGCAAAGTCTGGTTGTTGCTCACCAATGTGGTTTCTACAGTGTTCTCATATAACCCCTTGGCAAAATAGGCCCCTGCAGCCTGCATGTTGTTGGGAATGTATTTGGTGGGATTGCCCACCTCGCTCTCGTTGCCTATCCCCACTTTTGTGTTTTGAGCACCTTGTCCGATATGGTTGGCAAACTTGGAGGCTGTGCCGAGATATAATTGGCTGGTGACGGGGTAGTTGCTTGTCCCGTTTGCATAGTCGTTGTAAGTGTCGGATGGCGGGCCCGGGCGTTGGAAGGCTTGTAGTTTGAATACGTAACGGCCTGCGGGAGCACCACTGATGGCCTGGTAGACATCAAAGGTTTTTTGGTAGAACTCTCCACAAGAGAAGTTGATGGTGGGAGCTGTGCCGCTCCAATGTTCGGCACTGTCCATCCCGGCATTCGCGATGAGGAAGGTGATGTCATAGGGATTGCCTTGAGGGGTGGTGTCCTTCAAGAATTGCATCAAGGCTGCCTTTGCCTCGCCTATCAATGACACGATGGTTGATGCGTCGGCGTCAACCTCGCGAGCCTCTATGCTGGCGAGTGTGTTTTCCAACGATGCGTTGGCATTCTCCGCATCCTCTGTGTGGGATTGTGAGGCAAGGGTGCGGATGTGGGCGATCAATTCGTCGAGAGCGTTGAGTTCTCCTGCCCTGAGGGATTGGTCCACCTTGTCTAGGTCGTCCTCTGTAAGGATGAGCCAGCGTTGCTCGGTGGCGGAACGGGTGTTGCTGAAGGCGGTGGAACCTGTTGAAGTGGCCGACTTGGCGCACATTGACTGGGGGGCTGCCTCTGCTGTTCCGCGCATGATGTGATAACAGTCGAGCGTGAGTGAACTGCCGCCTTCTCCTATCGTCACATCGACAAAAGAGAGTTGAAGACGAAGGTCCACCTCGCCAGCAGTATTGGTTCGGAAACCATTGACGGCGTTCCCGGAGTTGTATTGGATATACCGCCCGCTATTCTTGTTCTTGAGACGGTAAAGTTGCTTGGCTGGGTCGAAGGAGATGGTCCATTGGGCGTTGTTGGTCGTCGTCTTTGCCTCTTCGCGAGAGAGTTGTTTCAATTGCAGCGTACCATTGTTGTCTACAAGATAAGATGATTTGAGACCGTATCTTTCATCGCTGTTGCGGAGGTAATAGACGGCGTCGTCGGTATGTTCGAAGGTGTAGGCAAGACCTTGCAACTGGTTTTCAACGGGGAATAGTCCGTCTTCGACAATGGCTTGCATAAGCAAGGCGTTGCCATAATATTGAACGTCGCTGTGGTCGTCTTCGTGGGCACCGTTGATGGTGTATGAGAGGCTTTGCGCGGCATTCGTCGACCACATATGGGTGGCGTCGCCCGTCAGGCGAACATCATCGCTGTTGTCCCAGAATTGCAGGAATTGGGTGGCGCGCTTGCCATACCATATGCCGGTGCTGCCATTGGAACGGATGTCGCCATAGTAAGTGCCGGTGGTGCCGATGCCAATGCCATGGCCACCCTCGTGCAAAACAGTGCCCGTGGATTGGTAGGCTTCGCTCTGGCTGATGCTCATCCATCCACCATAAGAACACTCGGCGGTACCGCCGCCGGCACCTACTCCCCAGGCATAATGCGCGGAGAGATGGAAACCCTTGATGCTCGTAAGGTTGTTCCAATAGCACATTCCGCCTTCCACTGCTTGTGAGATGCGTTGGTTTTGTCCTTCGTCGCCTTCATAGCCATAACTCCATGTGATGTTGCCTTTGGGAAGCGTATAGACGCGGATGACATCACCATAACCCACTTTGTAACCGGTAGTCACGGCATAGGCGCGAACATAATAGAGGGTGCCCGGGACGGTGTTGTCGATGCAGTAGATGTTGCCGCCATTGTTCACGAAACGAGTCGTCCGTTCATCGGCTACGGTGGGCGTTGGGTTGGTGGTGCTATAGCAGAGTCCTTGCTCGAGAATCGACGATGATGAGGACACGTTGATGCGGCCGAAAATCATGGTGGAGCCACGGGCGTATCTGTGCTGTGTGGTTACAGAAGGCACACTGCCCGTTGTGGAGGTCTTGCTGGCGAAGATGCTCCGTTCTGCTGCCAACATCGCTTTCTTCAGTGTCGTGGCAGCAGATTGGATGCTGGTGGAACTGCCATTGGAAATGAGACTCCGTGCGGTGCTGATGGCACTGTTCAATGTGCTTTTCACCTCTGAATCCATAGCTTGGCTTGCCAGGGTGGATGCTTCTGTGACCATGTTGTCAAGTCCGATACGCAGGTAGGAAACATCATTGCTGACGAATGTAAGGCGAAAATTGTCGCATGCCATCCAGTTGGCGGTGGAATTCTTGCATTTGAAACCTATGGTGACATCGTCTGTAAGAAGGTCGAAGGTCAACTGGTAGTCGCGAGTGGTGGTGACGGCGGTCTCCTGCCAGTCGGCGAAAATCACGGCTCCCGTGGCATTGGCACTACTGCCCTGCTTGACATGTTGAGCTGCCACGGTGAGGGTATAACGGCCCTTGGGAAGCCCGGAGAGGGTTTGCTTGATGTAGGTGTCGGGAAGATTGGCGGGGTTGCCTATCCAACGCTCTACATATGCGGTATTGCTCTTGCCAGAGAAGTCTGAGTTTGTTTGGAGCCACATTCCCATCTGTTGCCAACCTGCTAGACTTTGACCGTCGAAATTGTGATTCACGATGGAGGAGGTATAGTCGGTTTGCGCTTGCAGTGTGCCGGCAAAGAAAAGTAAGTGGAATAAAAAGGCGATGGAAAGAATGGTCATTTGATGACGTGGTCGTCTCTCCTTGAGTGGAAATGGTGACATGGGGTGGTGCTTATCATTGAAAAACCTCCCCCTGCAAGAGGGGGAGGTGATGAGGTTAACGTATGATTATGCTTCGATGGCTGCAACACCGGGGAGCACCTTGCCTTCAATGGCTTCCAACAGAGCGCCACCACCAGTGGAGATGTAACTGACTTGGTCGGCCATGCCAAACTTGTTGATGCAGGCTACGGAGTCTCCACCACCGATGAGAGAGAAGGCTCCATTGGCGGTTGCTTCGGCAATGGCATCGGCAATGGCTTTCGAACCACCGATGAAGTTGTCAAATTCAAACACGCCGGCTGGGCCGTTCCAAAGTATCGTCTTGGCTGGCTTTATGGCTTCGGCAAATGCCTTGCGGGTCTCGGGACCGGCATCAAGACCTTCCCAACCATCAGGAATGGCGTCGGATGGGCAAACCTGGGTGTTGGCGTTGTTGTCAAAAGCATCGGCGGCGATGCAGTCGCTGCCAAGGACGAGGTTCACACCATTCTCCTTAGCCTTCGCGATGACGGCAAGGGCTACATCGAGTTTGTCATCCTCGCAAATGGAATTGCCTATCTTGCCTCCAAGAGCCTTTGCAAACGTGTAGGTCATGCCTCCGCAAAGAATGAGGTTGTCAACCTTCCCCAAAAGGTTCTCTATGATGCCTATCTTGGTGGATACCTTGGAACCTCCCATGATGGCGGTGAACGGACGCTTGATGTTGCCAAGAACATTGTCAACAGCCGTCACTTCTTTCTCCATCAGATAACCGAGCATCTTGTGGTCCTTGTCGAAATATTCGTCGATGACAGCGGTGGAAGCATGCTTGCGATGTGCTGTACCAAAAGCATCCATCACATAGCAGTCGGCATAGCTTGCAAGGGTCTTGGCAAACTCCTTCTGGCTTGCTTTCATTGCTTTCTTGGCATCTTCATATGCAGGATCTTCCTTGTCGATGCCTACAGGCTTGCCTTCCTCTTCAGGATAGAAACGAAGGTTCTCAAGCAGAAGGGCTTCACCTGGTTTCAAGGCGGCAGCAGCTTCCTGGGCCTTTGCGCAGTCGGGAGCAAATTTCACTTCAACACCAAGGGCGGCAGACACGGCGTCGACAATCTGTCCAAGGGAGAACTTGGCGTTAACCTTGCCTTTGGGCTTGCCCATATGCGACATGATGATGAGTGAGCCACCATCGGCGAGAATCTTCTTCAGCGTAGGGAGAGCGCCGCGGATGCGGGTGTCGTCGGTTATCTTACCATTTTCATCCAGGGGTACGTTGAAATCCACACGTACGATTGCCTTCTTGCCGGCAAAATTGAATTGGTCAATCTTCATAATTGTTGTTGATATTAATTTAAATGATACAATCTCTTTTTCTTTGCAAAGTTAATCATTTCTTGTCAATTACAAGTTGTTGGGAACACTTTTTTTCTGGCTTTCCAGACGAAAGGCTCATAATGGCAATTCTACCTAACTCTACCTTGCAATTCTACGACATTCATACTTGATGCATTCTTGGAGGCAGCGAGAAAAGTCATAGGGATGACTGCAAAGGCATCCAAGCGATATGTGACAAGTCAGATATCTTTCATCAAACCTTCAAAGAATTTGTCCAAATCCTTGTCCAAATCCTTCATCAGTTCACCGTTGATGATGATGGTGTCGCCATCGGAAATATATAGTTCGGCGATGTTCTCATGGTCTTCGTCCTCCAACACCAGGCTGAAGGGTTGAAGCAGCCCGTAGTTGTCTATCACCTTGCCCAATCTTTTCAACGTCTGACGAAGTATGGTTGTTATATTTTCATAAAAACCATCTTCCTTGTTGTCTATCCACTCGTCTATCACGCAACGTGTGATTTCGTTGTCATCATCGTCGCATACTAGCATCTCACCGCTCTCTTGTGACACGCGAAGGTGGATGTCGGTGAGGAGGGTGGGCTCGTCTGTGGAAGGAAATTTCTGACCAATCTTGCGAATGGCACGCTCTATCTTTTGAATGGTCTGTTCCGAAGCTTTCATTTAATTTGTGTAGTGAAGATTATCGTTGTTCCAAATTCCTCAAGCGGATGCGTGTCAGAACTTGTTTGGTATTGTATGTGAAATCACCATTGAGCATCCAGCCATAGTAACCGGTGTCTTGCTGCAATACCTCTGCGACTGGACGGCCTTTGTATTTGCCGAAGTTGAATACCTCTTGCTTCTTGGGGGCACCTTTCTCATCCAGGACAGGCTTCCCTTTTTCATCGAGGACGGGCTTCCATACAATTCGTCCGGCAAAGTCCACATTCTCATTCGTGCGTGAGAATGCGGCGAGAACATCCATATCGTTAGGCAATTGCTTGTCCTCGCTTTCCTGACGTTCGGGGGAATACATGTCAAGTTGCCCTTGAAGCACACGATAAGTGGCAACGGTGTCGAATTTTGCTTGATGTGGCTTGCCATCACAATCCACATTCTCGGCTGTCATCTCCTTTCCACAATAAAATTTGAAGGCCGCAGCAAGGTTGCGTGGCTCCATCTTGTGGAATATCGTTTGAATGTCGATCAACCGACACCTGGAAAAATCAAAATCGATGCCGGCACGAAGGAATTCCTCTGCAAGGAGAGGGATATCGAAATGATTGGAGTTGAAACCGGCAAAATCACATCCCGAGAACTCCTTTTCCAACGTGGAGGCCAGAGACTTGAAGGTGGGGGCGTCGGCCACCATCTCATTCGTGATGCCGGTGATGGCTGTCGCTTCATAGGGAATGGGTATCTCAGGGTTGACCAAATAGTCGCAAGTCTTTTCGGTACCATCTGGTTGCACCTTGACATATGCTATTTGGATGATGCGCGATTTAACAAGGTCAAGCCCCGTTGTCTCCAAATCGAAGACAATCAGGGGCTTTTTCAAGTTGGGTCTCATGGGATGCTTGGGTTTAGTCGTTAAGCAGCATCGGCATGATGAGCATCAGTACCTCCTCTTGGTTGGGTTGTTGCGCTGGGACTATCACACCAGCACGACTGGGGTCGGCCAACTCTATGACCACCTCGTCGCTGTCAAGGTTGTTGAGGATGTCAAGCAAGGCTGGACCTTTGAAACCGATGGACATGGGTACACCATCATACTCACACACCAAGGCCTCCTTGGCGCTTGTGGAGAAGTCGATATCTTCAGAAGAAACTACAATCTGACCTTGGATAACCTTGAACTTCACTAACAAACTGCTCTCGCTGGCAAAAGGAAGCACTCGGCGAAGGGCACTGATGAGTACGCGGCGGTCGATGCGAAGGTGGTTGGGGTTGTCTTTCGGAATCACTGAGTTGTAGTTGGGATAACGGCCTTCAATAAGACGGCAGATGAGTACACCGTCGGCAAAACTGATCACTGCATTCCTGTCGTTGAACTTGATGACAACATCACCGCCGTCTTTCGTGAGTACACTCTTCAAGAGGGATGCTGGCTTCTTTGGAAGGATGAAAGATGCAGGATTTTCGTTCTTCACGGAAAAACAACGATTTCGTACCAACTTGCTGCCATCACTTGCCACGATGGCTGTAAAGTCGGGAGTGATGTCGAAATAAATGCCATTCATCACAGGACGCAACTCTTCCTGTGTCGTAGTGGCGAATATCGTACGAGTGATGTTGGCCTGAAGAGCACCTGCCTCAAAACTGATGGTGGTGACATCCATTGGAAGAGCCTGGGTTTGAGGATATTCATCTGCGTTCTGAACAGTGAAATTGTAAGTGCCGTTTTGGTAATATACCTTCACTGTATAGTCCAATGTGTCAACCTCAAATGTCAATGGCTGGTCGGGTAATTCACGCACTGCATCAAGAATGGTTCGACTGCTCACTACAAAACGACCGTTGCCGTCACTTTCAGACAACTGGCATGTTGACTTCATCACGTTCTCATTGTCGGAGGCTGTAATAACCAACTGCCCTTCTGATACTTCGAAAAGGAAACCCTCAAGTATGGGCATGGCATTCTTGCTCATGATTACTTTTGAGAGTATACCCAATTTGGTGCTCAGTGTGGTACTGGATAAGGTAAACTTCATTATGGATATGTTTTAAATTGTTAATATGCTATGTTTTGACGCTTGATCTTCAAGGAAGACAGGGAATACGCCATCCTCATTATTGACCACAAAATTACAAAAAACCTCATACATGACAAAAAAATATGGCAAAAGTTTCGATTTATGCCGTAATTTTTGTACTTTCGCAAACGAATTTGACAAGTGGGGACGAATCGTTGAATAGACGAACTGCTAGAACTAACACTTGTCGGCACTGTGATTCAGTCCATGAAAGGTAATACAAATATTAATTTATAAAAAGCATGACATTATGGAATTAGAAGGAAAAATTATTTTTGCACTCGAGCCGAAAACTGGGACATCCGCAAGAGGAGAATGGAAAGTTCAAGAGTTCGTGCTTGAGACTCTCGATGGACAGTTCTCTCGGAAGATGGTCTTCTCTGTCTTTGGGGAAGATAGGCTTCAAAGATTCAATATCCAAGTTGGACAAGACGTCAAGGTTTCCTTTGACATCGACGCACGCGAGTATAATGGAAGGTGGTTCAACAGCATCAGGGCGTTTGATGTAAGGCCGGCCACTCAACCAACTTCAACGGAGGGCACACCTCCTCCTCCATTTGATAACCCTTTCAATGCAGCCGCTGGGATGAGTCCTCAGCAGCCTAATGTGGCGCAGCAACCTAATGTGGCGCAGCAGCCCACAGACGCCTTCGCTAATGAAGACTCTGCCGACGACCTGCCATTCTAAGATTTAGGTATTGCAATAATACCGTGAGCCGCCCGCTATGACAATTCTCATAGGGGCGGCTTTCGTATGCTTGCATGAGTTGGATCTTTCAATGTCTTTTCACGATAAATTGACCTATACGACGGGATTTCTTCTTCTTGTCTACTACATGGAGCGAATAGACACCTTCCGGCAAGCGTCTGATGTTCAGGGATTCGCCCGATACCGGGCGGATGAGCATCGTGGTGCCCGCAAGGCTCACCACGCTGACATAACTGTAGTCGATGCTTGGGTCGATTTCGGGCAAAGGCAATTGCTTGCCGTCATTGGGAAGCCATTCTATTGACGGACGGACAGGTTGATGGCTCTGCAATGCATCACTTTCGTTGCCATATCGGTCAAGTGATGTCACTGCGAAATAATGACGGCCATCCTCGCCATCAATAGTGAGGGTGGGGGAGGAAAGGCGCTTGGCTACAAGATTCCGGACATCATTGATGTCTACCGGGGTTTCATTGCTAGCATATACATTATAGAGAATGCCCGGGGTGCCTGTCGGAGTGGAGACTTCTTTCCAAAAGAGACGAAGGCGGCTGCCTTCCCAGGATAACTTAAGATCGGCAGGGCGAGATGGCCTCACTTCCGACTCCCATGTCATGGGTGGTGGTAGAGAGGGGTAAACGTCAAGATGACGTTCAACGTAGGAATAGATTCCTTTTGTGTTGTCCGTGAAAAAACGACTGCGGAAATAGGTATGTCCCATACCCAATTCCCGCAACACATTCAATTCACGTGTGATGTCGGAAAGTGCCCAGTTGCTGCCTTCGCTGCGAGACAACAACCATATGCCCAATCCTGGTGCCACGGTCCGACCATAAGTGTTGGATGCCCAATCGACGGCGAAGGGATAGAATTGGTCGTCCTTGAAATACATCATGGGATACAACTGGTCCATCAAACCCTCGCGAAGCCAGCCTTGGGCATCTTGGCATACCTTGTCGTAAGCGTTCCAACCACGACTCGAGTGACGAGTGAGGTCACTATACTTGCCTATGGGAGAGCAACTCAACTTCACCCAAGGTTTAACATCCTTGATGCTATTATGGATGCTACGCACAATGTTGGTGATGCTTTCACGTCCCTGGTCGCGACTCACACGCAACTTCATATTTTCAGGATAACGGATGTAATCGAGGTGAATGCCATCGACATCGTAGTTCTCCACTATCTCACGGCATATCTTTGCTATGTATTGACCAGTCTGAGCATTTTCAGGATTCATATAGCCCTCGTCGCCCAATTTCATCAGCATTTTCGGATAACGCTCTCGTAATTGTTTGCAACCGATGTCATTCCATTTTCCTACGGGAATGGCAACAACCCATGCGTGCAACTCCATGCCACGCTTGTGACATTCATCGATGGCAAACTGCAGTGGGTCGTAACCTGGAGAGCGACCGCCCTTGCCTGTCAAGCAGGCATCCCATGGCTCGTATTGAGATGGGTATATCGTTGTGGCACGTATCCTGGTTTGGAGAAGGACCGTGTTCACATGGGTCCGACCTAGTTGGTCGAGTATGGTGCGCAACTGTTGCTTCTGTCGTTCTATGGACTCTGGAGTTGTTGCTTTCACTGATGGCCAGTCCAAACTCTTTAGGGTGGTTAGCCATACTGCACGAACTTCATATTTGGGAAATTGTCCCCATGAGGTCAAAGCCGACAGGCAGAAAGCCAACAAGATGAGAGATTTTCTAAACATTGATATCACGTTTTGCTTAACACATGCAAAGTTAATCGTTTATTCTCATTCCACCAAACCTGAAAAAAGATAATGGAACCAACAGAACACCAAAGATGGTCTCCAGGAGAAAGGAAATATTTCACCCCTTTAACAAAATTATCCATTTTGCGGCACTATTGAATATGAATTTTAATTTTTTTAGCAAAACCTTTGGATTTTGAAATATTTTTTAGTACTTTTGTACCATAAAAAACTTTTTACTATTTTGAAATCAGCAAGCATCAATATATCAAAATGCCTGCATCATTTTGCAGCATCCTTTTTCATACTCATAGCCTTGGGTATGATGGTTGGGTGCAACTATAAACTCAAACCCTTTGATGAAGTTGAAAACGACACGCTGATAGTGAAAATACAGAGATACGACAGGATGGAGAGTTTGTTCCTTACAACTGGAGATTTTTCTGCCCTTCAACAAATGTGTACTGACTATCCTAACGAAACAAGAACACTGATAGAGAAAATACTGCACATAGGGAAGGTGGATGACCCGGAAATCAACAACAAACTACTTGCTTTTTACCAGGACTCCACATTGCAAGCCATCATCACGGAAGCTGAATTGCAATATGCCAATGTTGATGACCTCAACAGTCAACTTTCTAAAGCATTCCACACATTGAAATCATGGATTCCCAATTTCAAAGTACCTCTCGTATATACCCAGATTTGTGCTCTTGACCAAAGCATCGTGGTGGGAGACGAGTCGGTGGGAATATGCCTTGACAAATACCTTGGGGAAGATTATCCTTTGTATGACAAATATTACGACAAAGACCAAAGGAAGATGATGAAAAGGGAATATATCGTTCCTGATTTCATCTGCTTCTATATCTTGAGTTTGTACCCACCGCTATTTCCTTATGAAGCAAGTCAAAAGGAGATGGACATACATATGGGGAAGGCACAATGGGTAGTCAACAAGGTGATGGGGAAACAGATGTTCAAATCCATTTATATTGATAATGTGGGTGCCTATATGGCTAAACACCCACATACTTCCGTTGACCAACTCATGAAAAACAATGACCTGCCTATCATGGTCAACTGATTCGTTTCACAAATATTCCATAGGGCTGTCCTCTTGAAGACAACCACTCGTAATTCAATTCAATCTGCTAGGCCTAATGATGCTCTGCAACGATGGCAAAATACACCAAATCGTCGTCACCATCATTATACATCGCATGGGAGTGACCCATGGGACAGTAATGCACATCGCCTGCGACAAATGACTCCTCGGTGTCGTCATATTTGAAATGGCCATGCCCGCTGATGCAGAAAATGATTTCTGAATTCATTTCATGCGAATGGTAGCCTATGTTGGCTCCTGGTGACAAACGACTCATCATGATCTTGTTCTTCTCGTCCACATGGTTGCGTGTGTGGAGTATGCCATTGCCTCCTTTGAAACCTTCAAGGTTTTGTTCCTCTATTTGTTTGTAGTCTATAATCATGTGATGATTGATGTTAAATTGGATTATTTGGAAGAAATTATTTTTTAGCCCCATTGCTCGGTTTGCTCTGGCTGCCTGAGGGCTTGCTCTGGCTGCTCTGACTGCCGGAAGGTTTAGGCTTGTTTTGACTGCCAGAAGGCTTGCTCTGACTGCCAGAAGGCTTGTTCTGACTGCCAGAGGGCTTGCTCTGACTGCCGGAAGGTTTGCTTTGGCTTTGACTACCTGAGGGCTTGCTTTGACTGCCGGAGGGCTTGCTTTGGCTCTGACTGCCTGAGGGCTTGCTCTGACTTTGACTGCTGGAGGGCTTGCTCTGACTTTGACTGCCGGAGGGCTTGCTTTGGCTCTGACTGCCGGAGGGCTTGCTCTGACTTTGACTGCCTGAGGGCTTGCTTTGGCTCTGACTGCCTGAGGGCTTGCTTTGGCTCTGACTGCCGGAGGGCTTGCTGTTTCCCGCAGATGAACTTCCTGAAGAGGATGATGACGTGGCTTGCTCGCCAGGTTTGGGAACATATTTTGTCATCGACATCGAGGAAATCTTGTATTGTTCTGTCACAGTGGTTGTCACTTTGTAATTTTCGGTTTTGGTCCTTCCGTCCTTGTATTTGATGGTCTGCGATGCTGTGAAATCCACTGTGGATTCCTTGATGTTGTTTTGTTCGCGCTTTGTGATTTTATAATCGTGATTGAGTTTCCATATCACATTGGATACATCATCCTTGTGTTGGCGATTCATCCATGCCACCACGTCTCCATTAGAAGGGTTGGTGGTGCCCATGAAAGAAGTCATTTGATTATTCAACGTTGCTATGAGGCGAGAGGATTCATTCCCATTCACGCTAAGGAAGAATTCGCGGAAAAGCGACTTGGCCCTTTTCACATCCTCTTCGTTGGTTGCCACGATTTTGATGGCGATTCTGTCCTTGGCATCTTTGGCAAACAGACCGTCAGAATGTGCTTCGAGGTAGTGTTCATAAGCTTCCTTGGTGTTCAACTTCTGAGCATCTTCCCAGTCGATGGAGTCAACCATGGCAAGGAGGGTTTGCTTCTTGGGCGTGTCAGGATAGTCGGTTAAGAATTGAAGGATTCTTTCCTTGTCTCGTCTCACCATGATAAAAGAGAGGTCGTCGCTATGCTTGTTGATGTAATCAATCTTGTCTTGTATCTCTTTCTTGTGTTTTGATGTGGCATCAGGGTAATTGCGAAGGAAACTCTGCATCTCTTTCACGTCGTTGCTGGCTATGGCTATGTCGTATGCACGGGTTTCATTATCGAGTTTGCTGGCATTGTAGAAATACAAGGAAACAGCAGCGATAAGAGCCGCGATGGCCAAAGAAACCACAACGGGTATGTATTTGTGTTTCGACTTTTCCTCTTCGGATGTTCCTTCGTCATTATGAACAGGTTTTTCCAACTGCTCGTCATCGATATCGATATACGACTCATCGTCGGCGTCATCGCTGTTGTTGCTGGATTCTGAATCATCATCCTTGTTGTCGGTTCTAGGAAGTACGTTGGTGGTTTCGTCGTCATCATCAAACTCTTCTTCCTCTTCCATAGGTGGCACGCCGGCATCATCGGCCTCGGAATCGTCTTCCTGTTCTTCCATTTGCTCCGATTCCAATTCCTCCTTCTCACTTTCCTTATGAACTTCGGCATCGTTGGTAGCAGGGGCTGGGAGGTTATCCTGCGAATCATTGTTGTTCTCAACAGAAGAGGCTTCTGACGAAGGTGTTTTATCTGCGTCATGCTCGCCTTGTGGCAAAGAGCGATAGCAACGAGGACAGATGCCATCGTCTTTGAAATAGACTTCACCACAAAAAGCACATTTCACTATATTGCCGGCAATTTTCTCCCCACAAGAGGGGCAGACTGTCGCTGTTTCGCTAATTTGGTGTCCACATTCAGGACATTTTATAATTGCCATAGTTGCTCTTGCTGTTAGGTTTTATGCTTAATTGACTTGCCACCCAAGCATGGGGGCTGCCAAGAAATATATGCTGTTAAGATTATATTACCATGGTTTGAAACGTAGTTCTCGAAGACTGTGCTTTCCCATAAGACGGCTCTTGTCCACATAACCGTTCACACCGTTGATACGTCCTTTACCTGTGTATTGCCAGATGATGTAGTCGCGGTCGTCTGCTAGTTGGGGCTCTTCATTTGAGTACATCGCCACCATCAGAGGGTAATCGTCTACTTTGCCACATAGATAGTTGTTGTAGAAATTTCGTCCGGTATAAAGCAGGGGTTTTTGATGGTACGCTTCCTCTATCATCAATAGAAACTTCATCAACGAGTCGCAAAACTGCCTGGTACTCATCGATTTGGGTTTCGTCTCTATGTCTATCATGGGGATGAGGTCTTGGTCGACTGGCTTGCATTGACTCATGAAATTGCGTAGTTGAAGGTGTTGTGGGACATTGGCATGGTAGAAATGATACGAACCCACTTTCAGACCATGGCTGTGGGCAAGGTCGATATTACGCTTGTAGGTATAGTCTTGGGTCTCCTTGCCCTCGGTAGCCTTGAAATATACATATGCCATATGACTGTTGTCGCCAAGGGTCTCCCACCAAATGTCTTGTTGGTAATGGCTCATGTCGAGACCATGGATATGGTTGCACGTGTCTTCACATTGGATACCGTAAGTTTGAGCATAAGTGAAAAGGGTCGTTAACAAACCGACCATTGTAAATAAGAGTCTGTCCATGTCAATCAATTATATCTGATTGCAAAGATACAAAAAAAAGATGATTCTAACAGATACCTGCCACTTATTTTCATGATGTGTGCAATAATTTTTGTTTTTTTTACTTTTGAACGCTGTCAGAACCATTCACTCATCAATTTCTACCAAGCCACGCATGATACCTTGGAAAATGGCGGAACGAGCCTCACGAGATGCAAAGCGTCTGTATGATAGGGTATGCCGGATGGTATGCAAGGCAGTGAGGGGACTGCTTAGCGCAAATCCATTTCCAGATGTGGCACCAGGATGACGGGGCTGCCGTTTATGCTCGCGAAGCATCAAGGAGCGGATTACCCATTTGTGAGCATTTGAATACAATTTTGACACGAAGGGCAGCTCTTCCTTGCTGAAACCAAAACCCTCGATGAGTAAATTGCCTTGAAATTCTGCCATGCGGGTCATGCTGGTCTGAGATAGCCATTTCTCTAACTTCACGAAATCTACCTTGTCACCATCGATGCGAAGATACCTGCCCAGGTCGATCACACCCCTTAGGAAACTCTTGCAAGTGAGAATGTTCTCTACATTGGTGATGATGATTGCCATCAGTTGCATTGTTTCATACGACTTCTCCGGGTCGCCATACTCTTTTCTGATAATCTGCTGAAGTCGTTCCTCGAGCCTCTTGTCCTTCATATGAAGATGGTCGAAGACATACAAGTCGGAAAAACCCATTGCAGGGAAAGAGGACAGTTGCTCCTTGATATTCTCAATCTGGCTTTGCGGTATGTTGAGTTGGTCGCCAGGATAGTAATGCTCCACCCCCTTGGCTAGGATGGGAGTGAGTTGGTGCCACCAAGCAAGGGAAACTAATTGGCTCCATTTGTAGTCAGACATGATGCCAATGGCTTTCGACTCGTTGAACGCACCACTGCGCAACAAGTTGAGGAAATTGCTGGTTTGGATGTCGTATTGATATGCCATAAGGATGGGAAGTTATGAGAATTTTCGAGGGTATCTCAACAGGATGGCCAACAGCGCCACCACGCCAAGGACCATAGGATAATAGAGCGTGGGGATGATTTCCATAGGGTTGAGCTTGCTTAGTCCTGCTGCCATAAGCACCTGGGCGCCATAAGGTAGCAAACCTTGGATGCAACAAGAAAAAGTGTCTAGGATGCTGGCGCACTTCCGATTGTCCAAACCATACTTGTCGCCTATGTTCTTGGATATCTCACCTATAGTGAGGATGGCTACGGTATTGTTGGCAGTGCAAACGTTGACAACACTTACAAGAGCGGCTATCGATAGTTCGGCTCCACGTTTGCCGCTTACATGCGACGTGAGTTTGCCTATGATATAGTCTATGCCTCCGTTGATGCGGATGATTTCCAAAAGGCCGCCCGCCATCATCGTGATGATGATGAGTTCACCCATGTTGCTGATGCCGGTTCCCATGGCTGAAAGCCAATCCGTGAGGCTGTAGTCCCCACATAGCATGCCAATGATGCCTGTGAGGAGCAAACCGATGGTCAGCACTGCCATCACATTCATGCCAAAGATGGCTGTGACGAGCACCACCAGGTAGGGAATGAATTTGACATACTCCACTTCTGGCACGTTGGAAGGAGAATGTACTCCGGAGCCCAGGAAGATGTATGCCACAAGCGTAATCAACGCGGCGGGGATGGCAAGATAGAGGTTGACGCGAAACTTGTCGCTTAGCCTGCAATGCTGTGTCTGGGTGGCCACGATGGTGGTGTCGGAAATGAATGAGAGGTTGTCGCCGAAGAATGCCCCTCCCACAACAACGGCCACCATCATGGAGGTTGCTGTGCCGGTTGAGGATGCCAGACCGGTGGCGATAGGGGTGAGTGCTACAATGGTGCCTACGCTGGTGCCGATTGACAAGGATATGATGCAGGCAGCAACAAACAGTCCGGACAACAGCATGTCGGCGGGCAGCAAGGAGAGGGTGAGGTTCACGGTGGCGTCGACGCATCCCATCTGCTGAGCAGAATGGGCGAAGGCCCCCGCCATGACAAAGATCCATAGCATGAGCATCAAGTTGCCGGAACTGGCTCCCCGGCTGAAATGGTCCATACGCTTGGCTATGGGCACTCCCCCGCTGATGGCGATGGCATATATACTCGCTATCATGAAAGCCACGGTGAGCGGAATCTTGTAGAAATCGCCAGCGGCTATCGACAACGCCAGGTAGATGACTACGAACACCACCAGCGGGCTGAGTGCGAAAAGACCTCTCTTGTTGCTCATTGCTCATCTATCCTCGCATAGTTTTTCTAGGCAAGGATTGGATTAAAGGGTGACTCCGTTTTTGAATATGGAAATCTCACGATAGCCGTTTGACTCGTTGCGGGTGGGTTCGCCATTCGCAACGGAGATAATCTTGTCGATGAATTCTTTCAGCAAGTCTTCCATCGACGTGCCTTCGACCAACTTGCCTGCATTGAAGTCTATCCAGTTGGACTTGCGATTGAAAAGCACACTGTTGGTGGATACCTTCATCGTGGGGATGAACGTGCCGAAGGGGGTGCCGCGACCAGTCGTGAATAGCACAATCTGGCAACCGGCTGAAGCAAGGGCGGTGGATGCCACAAGGTCGTTGCCCGGGGCGGAGAGGAGGTTAAGGCCGTTGGTCGTGATTCGGTCGCCATATTCAAGGACACCGCTCACAGGGGCACGACCGCATTTCTGAGTGCAACCAAGGGCTTTGTCTTCCAGGGTGGAGATGCCGCCGGCCTTGTTGCCGGGGGAGGGGTTTTCGCCTACAGGCTCCCCATGGCTGAGAAAATACTCCTTGAAGTTGTTGATGAGTGAGACGGTCTGGCCAAACAGTTCCGGTGTCTCGCAACGGTTCATCAAAATGGTCTCTGCACCAAACATTTCTGGCACCTCGGTAAGGATGGTGGTGCCACCTTGCGCCACAAGGTAGTCGGAGAACTCGCCGACAAGAGGATTGGCTGTGATTCCGCTGAAACCGTCGCTGCCACCGCACTTCAATCCCACCCGCAAGCAACTAAGGTCGCAGGCTTGGCGCTGGTCTTTGCTGGCAAGGGAATACAACTCACGGAGGATGGCCATGCCGGCCTCTATCTCGTCGCCTTCAACTTTCTGGGTCACCAACAGGCGGATGCGGCTCTTGTCGTAATCGCCGAGCATTTTCATAAACTCTTCGGGTTGATTGTTTTCGCAACCCAAACCCAGCACCAGCACACCGCCGGCATTGGGATGAAGCACGATGTCGCGCAAAATCTTGCGGGTGTTCTCATGGTCGTCACTCAACTGTGAACAACCATAGTTGTGATGCCAGGAATGGATGGCATCAACGCCCTTGCATCCTGTCTCTTGCTGAAGAAGCTTGGCAAGACGCTCGGCGATGCCGTTCACGCACCCTACGGTGGGGACAATCCATATCTCGTTGCGGACACCTACCTCGCCGTTGGAACGTAAATATCCATTGAAGGTGCGATGATCAGTGGCGATGCTCAAACGCTCGTTCACTGGCTTGTATTCATAAGTAAGGGTGCCTGAGAGGTTGGTCTTCAGGTTGTGCTCGTTCACCCATTCACCCGACTTGAGGTCTCTCAACGCATGGCCGATGGGATAGCCATACTTGATGATGTCGGTTCCTGCTGGAACGTCTTCGATGAGGATCTTATGACCCATGGGGGTGTCTTGGGCGACTGTGATTTTTTTGCCGTCCACTTCGATGACCTCGCCTTGAGCAAAGGCTTTAAGGCATACCACCACAGAGTCGGCTGGATTGATTTTGATAAAAGTAGATTGGTTCATATTCGTATGTTGTTTGTTGATGTTGTCTTGAATGGGTAGGATATGCTCAAATCATAGTCCTTTGGTAGAAATCCACGTTTTCTTTGTTAAGTATTTCTATGGGCATGTAGTTGACTGGGGCGACTTTCTTTTTCAACACTATGGCCATGAAAAGCGCTTCAACACAATAATAACCTTGCATGTAGGCATGTTGTGCTATCAGGAAGGAGATGCTTCCCTCACGAAGGCAGTTGGCGTTCTTTTGAACCATGTCGTAGCCCATGATCTGGATGTCGCGACGGTTGGTGCGAAGGAGGAATTCTCCTACGATGTGGGCCTTCGAACAAAATGTGATGCAATGGTGCGTCTTTGGGTGCTTGGTGAAATAGTCTTCCAGGATGTCATCGTAGGTGGTCTTCTCCTCTTCCAGGGGAAGATTCACCACTTCTATCTGCACATTGGGGAAATGGTCGTGCATGTAATGCCTGAAGCCTACTTCGCGGTTGTCTTGCTGCTTGCTGGCTACCCGGCCGTCTTTCATCTGTTTCATGATCATGATCTCGCTGCTCCCTGAAGCGATGAGCATCAACATCTTGGCGGCGAAATAACCACTGCAGAAAGAGTCTTGCCCATAGAAAGACAATGGCTTCAGGTCGGGCATGTAGGAGTCTAACATCACGAATGGGATATTCAACTCATGCAACTGGTCGGTGAACTGCCGGGTGATGTCAAGGCTGGAAGGGACGATGATGACACCGTCTGGATGTTGGGCAAGGCACTGCTCGTATGCCTCTACGAAAGTGTCATCTTCAAAACGCTTGTAGTAGAGCATCTGAACGTCGATATGGAAGTCTCGACGTGCTTCGCAGGCACGGTTGGCACCTTCTTCTATCTCTTCCCAATAGGCTTCGGAGGCGTGCTTGGGCATGATGAAATAGAAGGAGTAGGAACGGTTGTATGCCAAGGCACTGGCATACATGTTGGGTTGATAATTCATCTCCTTCAATGCTTTCTCCACCTTTTCACGAGCTGGAGGGGACACGTTGGGACGATTGTGCAGCACTCTGTCTACCGTACCTACTGATACACCTGCACGAGCGGCTATATCCTTGATTCTGATTTTTTGGGTCATCTGTCAGTCGCAACTTGTAATTATTGGATTGCAAAGGTACAACTTTTCCATGAACCCACAAAATTTTCACCTTAGTTCATATTGCTTCAAATCATATGCCATGCTGTTTTGGGCAAAGTTTGTGAGATTGTCATATGAGAATGACGCAAGGATTTGGTGTCTGAACAAGTTGGATACTCACCTTTAACGCCTTTATTTTTTGGGGGATGTACTTTATGCTTTTTAAAACCTTCTTCTCTCTCAATTTCACCCTTACTTGCGAAAGTTGAATTTCAGGCCATACTTGAATGGTCAGTACAGAGATATCTCCCTTTAACTCCAGAAAAATGGGCGAATGCGAAACATGAGTTTGAAACTTGTGAATGATGAGAATGATGCAAAAATTAATTGTTTTGTTTTGTGATGTCACCTGTTTACATTAACTTTGCAATACATTTATAAAACATTTGAATTATTATGGGGGTGAAAACCGTTGGTAGGACACGCGACCCTTATTGGGATAGTGTGAAATTCTCGCTGATTTGTTGTGTCGTTTATATACACACTTTGATTACATTTGGGAAAATACCAGGGTCTGCCACTTTGGGGTTGCATAATTTCTTCTATTTTTTCTCTATGCCTCTTTTCATTTTTATTTCGGGGCGGTTTACCAAGGTCGGCTCTAAGAAGAAATACATATGGGGCATTATAGGATTGTTGGAAACTTATTTCTTGTTTCAGGTAATCCAGATTTTTGTGAAAGACTGTATCATAGGCCATGGAGTGTTCAGACCGACAAAGGTGATATTCATGATTCAATGGACCTTGTGGTATCTGCTTGCCTTGGTGATTATGCGTTTGTTAATATGGTGCATTCCTGAACATATACGCAGAGACAGGTTCAAGTTGGTGCTGGCAATCAGCCTTGTCATTTCTTTGCTTGTTGGTTTCATTCCTCTCAAAAAATATTCCATGTTCATACAAACCTTTGCCTTGATGCCATATTTCTTTTTGGGGTATTATTCAAACAAGGTGGATTTAAAGAACAAAATGGAAAGAATACCCTCCTGGGCTGCTGTTGTCATCATTTTGCTGACCTTGCTGCTGTTTTGTTGTGTCTTTAATGATAACATATCCAAGTATTTTGATTACGGTTTTACCTTTTTGGCATGTCCTGGCCCAAGCGTACTGTTCAATTTCGGCTTTAGGATTTTCCATTTCATAGGAGTGGTGTTCATTGGAATAATATGGATGAGAATCATCCCGGGCAACAATTCTTTGATGTCAAAATGGGGGCAGGGGACCTTGACCATTTATATGTTTCATCCGGTAATCCTGCTGTTTTTGAAGGGTTGCCTTCAACGTGACATGATTCCCGCAAATCCTTGGTGGGCACTGCCGGTGGCTGCCATCATTGTGGCAGGGATTGGTATGTTGTCTAATTTTGAATGGATGAAGATGATACTATCCCCCATCACATATTGGGTGAAAAAAAGACTGTGACTCATCTCGCTATGTGGGGGATAGACAGTTTCCATAGATATAAAACCATAAAAACCATCTAATTATGAAAAGAATCGTGCTGTTATTACTCATACTGAAAGCTGCCTGTATGAGTGCGCAAACCAATGCTTCAGACTTGGATTCTAAATATGCGACCGATTTGATCAAGCCTGGAGTGAGCATTCCTGATTTCAAGTTGCGTGACAACAATGGCAAATGGCAGAAAATCAGCAAGGTTGTCAAGGGAAAATACTCCGTCATCGATTTCTGGGCTTCATGGTGTCCCGACTGCAGGAAGGATATGCCCAACATCAAGCGGATGGTTGAGAAATTCTCACCGATGGGGGTGCAATTCCTTGGCATCTCTTTCGATAACGAACCCGATGATTGGAAAGCTGCCATTGAGAAATACAACATACTCTATCCACAACTGAGCGAACTCAAACGCATGAGGGAGAGTGACGTGGCGCAAGCATTTGGCGTGAAATGGATACCATCCATGTTGTTGGTTGACAAAGAAGGACGTGTCATGCTTGGCACTGTGCTCTCTGACAAGATGGAAGTTGCGCTTACTGAATTGATGGCAAAGGAGCAGCCTGTGATAATGAAAGGGCAAACCGAAAGAGTCACCATCGACGGAGCAAAAGGAAAGTTGCAAGCCATCATACAGAAACCTGAACTCGCGCAAGGTCAGACCTGCCCAATGGTGATGCTATGCCATGGCTTCAGCGGAAGGAAGGATGGACCGATGTTTGAACTGATTGCTGACTCCCTCATGCAACATGGCATCGCAAGTATCAGGTTCGACTTCAACGGACATGGAGAGAGCGAGGGCGACTTCGTGGACATGACAGTGCCCAACGAGATAGAGGATGCCCAAAAGGTGTATGAATATGTGCGCGACTTGCGTTATGTGGATGGAATAGCCATCGTAGGACATTCGCAAGGAGGGGTGGTGGCTAGCATGGTAGCGGGAAAAGGAGAGGAGGGAGACTTCCAGGCCGTTGTGCTGATGGCGCCGGCTGCAGTCTTGCGCGATGATGCCATCAGGGGGAGCACCATGGGAAAGACATACGACCCTTTGGATCCTCCGGATTTCGTGGAACTATATGGAGGCTTGAGATTGGGACGAGAATACATCAAGACAGCTTTCTCGCTACCCATCTACGAGACGGCGGCCGGTTACAAAGGCCCAGCACTCATCGTGCATGGCACAGGCGACCGCGTTGTGCCATACACCTATGGAGAGAGATACCACCAAATATGGAATGGAAGCCAATTGGTACTGCTTGAAGCTTATGACCACGGTTTCTCACAAAACATCTACCGGGTCACCCAACTCGTTTCCGATTACCTCATCAAAGTCTTCAAAGGGAGATGACATCGAGATTTCAATAATCCTCCGATTACTCTGAATACTCCTATTATTCCTACCTCTTCTGAAAAACGGCTGGGAATTCAGGAGAACACCTGATATACGCAAGCCGATACCAACCATGCGGTTGCCGTTGTGTAGACGGCGGTGAAAATCGCCCATTTCCAACTGCCTGTCTCGTTCTTGATGGCTGCTATTGTGGCGATGCACGGGAAATAGAGTAATACGAAAAGTAGGAAACAATAGGCGGTGAGAGGGGTGATACCCTCGGCCGACATTTTGTCGCGCAATACGGAATGGTGGGTGGCTTGGTCGGTGTCAACGGCTTCTTCATCGGCCACCGGCTCTTCACCTGTGTAAAGGACACCCATCGTTGAAGCTACAATCTCTTTGGCGCCGACACCGGCTACCAAACCCACGTCAAGTTTCCATGTAAAACCCTGTGGACGGAATATGGGTTCGATGGTCTTTCCTATATGACCAATAAAACTTTGCTCTTGCTGCTCTTGCTTCGACAAAGACTCGTTGTGAGGAAAATACCCCAATGCCCATACCACGATGCTCGCTACGAGTATGATGCCGCCCATTTTCTTGAGATACTGCTTTCCTTTTTCCCAAGTGTGGCGTAGCATGGCCTTGCCTGTTGGTATGCGATAGGGGGGGAGTTCCATCACAAAGGGTGTGTCCTCGCCACGAACAACGAAACGGCTGAACAGACGACTCACCAAGACTGCTGCAATAATGCCGATGACATAAAGCGAAATCATCACGGCCGACTGGTATTTCGCAGTGAAGAATGCACCCACCACCATGATGTAGATGGGAAGGCGGGCCGAACAACTCATGAAGGGAAGGATGAGCATGGTCAGGAGGCGTGACTTGCGGCTCTCTATGGTGCGGGTGGCCATCACTGCGGGCACATTGCAGCCAAAACCCATGATAAGTGGGATGAAAGACTTGCCATGGAGCCCCATGTGGTGCATCACACGATCCATGATGAAGGCGGCACGGGCCATATAGCCTGAGTCTTCCATAAAGGAGATGAATGCGTAGAGGATGAGTATCTGGGGGAGGAACACGATGACGGCTCCAACGCCGCCTATCACTCCTTCTGCAAGCATGTCTTTCACAGGGCCATCGGGGAGGGTGGTGCTCACCCAGTCGCCAAGCCAGGAAAATGCGGCTGCTATCCAGTCCATAGGATACTGTCCTAGAGAGAAGGTGGCTTGGAACATCACATACAGCATCAGGATGAAAATGGGGAAGCCCAGGTATTTGTGGGTGATGAACTTGTCGAGCAAGTGAGTCATATGATAGGTGTCTTCCTTGTCACCTTGCCGATAACGCGCCTCTTGCAAGGCACCATGGATGAAACCGTATTTGGCATCCATGATGGCGGTTTCACTATCCTCTTTCGTGTCTTCCTTGATTTGCGCTGCCGCCGCATCACGCACGGATAGGATGTCTTTGCCATTAGGCAATGCAAGGATGATACGTTCGGCCTGCTTGTCCATCTCCAACAGTTTGATGGCAAGGTAGCGAGTGGAGTAAGTGGTGCGCAACTGTTCCAAGGGGGCGAGCATGGCTTTCACCTGTTCTATTCCTTTCTCTACGTATGAACCATGGTTGATGTGGATGTGGCGGTATTGACGGCGGTTGGGGCGCAAACCGTGGGCGTAGTCATCTGTATGGTTGCCGCCATGGTGGTTTTCGTAGTCCTTGTGCCATTCCGCTATCTCGGCTGCCACGTCTGGGTGGATGTTGCCGTCTTTGTCCACGAAATCCGTTCCCTCGTAGATGTTGATGATGATGTGGAAGAGCAAATCCACACCCCTTCCTGTCTTGAAAACGGTGGGAATCATTGGGACACCGAACAGTTGACCTAGGCGGAGGTGGTCGATGGTGTCGCCGCGGCGCTCCGTTTCGTCAAACATGTTCAGTGCGCATACCATGCGAAGGTTCATGTCTATCAGTTGAGTCGTCAGGTAGAGGTTGCGCTCCAGGTTGCTGGCATCAATTACGTTGATGACTACGTCTGGGGTCTTTTCCACGATTTGCTTCCTCACGTATAGTTCTTCCGGGCTGTAGGCGGAAAGGGAGTATGTGCCTGGCAGGTCGACGATGTTGAACTCATAACCTTCAAACTTGGCATAGCCTTCCTTGGCATCCACCGTCACACCGGAATAATTGCCCACACGCTCATGGGCACCGGAGACGTAGTTGAACAGCGAGGTCTTGCCGCAGTTGGGATTTCCCACAAGGGCCACGTTGATGCGGCGGCGCTGTCTCTTGGCGGCCTGGTGCATCCGGCGCTCTGTGCCGTCATCATCTTCTGAAGTGGCTTCTTTTGCTGTCTGGGGCAAACCTTCTGAAGCCAGCAACTGTGCTGCATCGGCTTCACTGACTACTTCCACCATTGCTGCCTCGTCATGACGCAACGATACCTCGTAGCCCATGAGTTTGTATTTCACTGGGTCTTTCAAGGGCGCGTTGAGCAACACTTCAACCAAAGTACCTTTGATGAAACCCATCTCTACAATGCGCTTGCGGAAGCCGCCATGGCCCAGCACCTTTACGATGACTCCTTTCTCGCCGGTCTTCAAGTCTGATAGTTTCATTCCTCTTTCTTATGATGTGTGACTGTCTATGGCTTCGTCGAATATGAGCACCATTGTTCATATCGTTGCCCTGTCGGTCGTTTAGGCGACAAAATTAATAAAAAGATGCCAACTTTCTGCAGTTTTCCTTGCCAAGTTTGCCAATTTACCCTGAAATGGTGAGGGTGGAGACTGATTTCGGATATGAATACCTACTTGTCATATGGAACAAGCAGGCCATTGCCAAAGACAAGGCCCGGGCATCGCCCGGGCCTTGACAGGATGATGTTTGGTTTTTCTAATCAACGATTACCGAGAGCCATGTTCACTACAATGGCTATATCGGAGATGGTGATTTTTCCGTCTTCATTCAGGTCGCCATTGGCCTTGATGAAGGTGGCTGGCTCAACTTCGGTCAAACAATAACTCACCAGCAACACAGCATCGGTGACGGTGACTTGGCCGTCGCCATTGACATCTCCAAGGGAGCTTTCGTAGTCACCCGTGCGCTTGAGATAGATGTAGTCAAGTTCAAGGTTGTTGTTGTTCTCCGTGTCGGTGTTGATGATGGCTACGCTGAAACCTTCTGCAACGTTGACTCCTTCTATCGTCTTCTCTGCCTGGGCGGAGTTGCCCCATACCTCAAATTCTCCTATGATGGTTGGAAGGGATTTGCTTGCAATGCCGACGCTGACGGTGGCATCATTGCGGCTGCCGTTGCGGGCACGAAGGGTGACGGTGTATTTGCCGGCTGGAAGGGCTTCGGTCTTCACATAGCTGTTCTTGTACAAGCGACGGGCTTGACCGTTGGCGTAACGGCTGGGGAACAATCCGTTGGCAGCCCATGAGTGTGAAGGTGTCAGGTTTTCTATCTCACTGAAGTAGTCGTAGTCGGCTGCCTGGTAGGTCAACGTGGGATTGTCGCCGGATGCAATGGTGATGCCGTAATAGGGGTCGGAGGCATTCTGCTCGATGGCATACCATTGACCGTCCTTCTCCACGGCCTTGGTGTAATAGACAACTTGTGAGAGGGTTTCCTTGATGGCGCCGTCTGCCACGACACCCAACTCGTTGCCTTCGCTATCAACGGCGGTCAATGTGAAGGGCACATCTTCAGCCTCGCGGAACTTGATGGTCACCACTACGCCATTGGCTACCACCTTGCCTTCGCTGTCGTCACTTGCATAAATATAGACGACATCCTCATATACAGGCTCTTCACCACTGTTGTCAACCAATCTGCTGATGGTGATGGGGTCCTTGTCGGTGGAAGCAAGGCTGATCTCCACGCCCACGGCGCTGCTGCGCACCTCTGGGTCTTTCAGGTTGTTGCCATTTTCATCAACAAACTTCACGGTGTATTCTGCCACTTCAGGATTGCCGGTGCGCTTCAGGATGAGGTAGTCCATCTCAAGGTTGGAATTCCACTCCGTGGCGTTGTTAAGTGCTAGGGCATAACCTTCGGGCACAACCACACCCTCAACTGTCTTTTCTGCCTGCTGCCCGCCTGTCCATTCCTCGAAGGTGCCAGAGGCGGTGGAGGCGAGATTGCCGTTGGCATCCACAAGGTGAATGGGGAGAGTGGCAAGCTGCGATCCGCTCTGGTTGCGTGCACGTAGGGTGACGTCGTAGATTCCTGCTGGGAGGGCGTCGGTCTTCACATAACTATTTTTGTAGAGGCGCGGTGCCTGGCCATTGGCATAACGTCCTGGCACGGAGCCCATGGTTGCCCATGAGTGAGAGGGAGTGAGAGCTTCAATCTCGGTGAAATAGTCAATCTCGGCTGGTGAATATTTCACATTGACGGAGCTGTAGGTGGAGGTCATGGTCACGCCATAGTAGGGGTCGCTCTTGGCCTCGGTCAGATACCATGTCCCATCCACATTGATACCCTTGGTGTAATATACTAATTTGGTTTCACCCTCGTAGAACTCGCCAGTGGTTACTACGGCAAGTTGGTTTTCTTCGTCGTCCACTGCGTTGACATAATAAGTAACGAGAGCGGCTTTCTTAAAGACGATGGTGATTATCGTCGAGCCATCTGATGCAACAGTCTTGCCATCGGCATTGTCACTGACGTATGTGTACACCACGCCATCTACTTCAAAATTGGCCTTGTCACTGTCCAAAATGTTGATGGGAGTGCCAGGAAGGTCTTGGTAGACGACGTCATCCTTGAGGGTGTTGCCTTCATTGTCCACAAATTTCACGGTATATGGCACATTGCTGGAAGATGGATCCTCAATGCTGATGGTGTAGAAGTAGAGGTAACGGGCAGGTGTGAATTTCACATGGCCATCTGCGGTCACAGTATACGACCAAGTGCCATCGGCACTGCTTTTTAGTGTGGCATTGGTGCTGACATTAGGGTCTCCGCTTGCCGTGATGGTGATAATTTGGCCTTTTTTGCAATTTTGGAGGCCAAAAGCACGGCCGCCGCTGTTGAACTGATAGAGACCTCCAGAGCGCATCAGCCATTTTGTACCTGTTTGAAGCACAAACTTGGAATCAATGACTATCGAGCTGTAGGAGCATGTACCAAGCGTGGTGCCGTCTATCTCTACAACCTCGGTGGTGGAGATATTCACTTCTGCATTTTCTGATACTAATCCTCTAAAATCGATGGACCAGTCGTCGGCTATGGCATTGGTCGATCCCATCGCCAAAAGCAACATAGATAGGAGTAAGTAAATCTTTTTCATTTTCTTGGATTTTATTTGATGATTTAAGTTTTGATTAGTTCGCAGCAAAAATACGAAAAAAAACTCAATCATATATGAAAATGACAAAAATAAGGGTATTTTGCGCAAAATTTAGTTTAAACGAAGAAATACTCTTAAGTTTTCTTGCTTCTTTTACCCAAAGAGTTCGCGCAAGGCTTCTTCCACCTTCTTGACGGGGTGGATTTTGATGTTGAAGCGCCGAGTGTCCATGCTGCCAAAGTTGTATTTGGGGATGATGATGTCGGTGAATCCCAGTTTTTCCGCCTCTGCCACTCGTTGCTCGATGCGGCTGACAGGACGAACCTCGCCGCTAAGGCCTACCTCGCCTGCCATGCACCAGCCCCGTTCTATCGCAGTGTCAACATTGCTCGACAACACGGCGGAGATGATGCTCAGGTCCATTGCCATGTCGGTCACGCGGAGGCCGCCGGCGATGTTGACAAAAACGTCTTTCTGTATCAGTTTGAACCCCACTCGCTTCTCCAGTACGGCGAGCAACATATTGAGACGACGATGGTCGAAACCTGTCGCAGAACGTTGAGGGGTGCCGTATGCCGCTGTGGACACTAGAGCCTGGGTTTCAAGCAGGAAGGGCCGCACTCCTTCTATGGCTGCAGTGATGGCCACACCCGACAATCCCTCATGCTCTTGATTGAGTAGCAGTTCGGATGGGTTGGATACAGCACGCAAGCCGTTTTGCTGCATCTCGTAGATGCCGAGTTCGCTGGTGCTGCCGAAACGGTTCTTGATGGAACGGAGGATGCGGTACATGTAATGTTGGTCACCCTCGAACTGAATCACCGTGTCGACAATGTGTTCCAATATCTTGGGGCCAGCCAAAGTTCCCTCCTTGGTGATATGCCCGATCATGACTACGGGTATGCCGCTTGACTTGGAGAAACGGAGCAGGGCGGAGGCACATTCGCGCACTTGTGAGAGGCTGCCGGGTGAACTGTCCACCTCCTCGGTGGAGATGGTCTGGATGGAGTCGATGATGACAAGGTCGGGGCGGGAGTCCTTGATTTGTGCGAAGATGTTCTCCAATGAGGTCTCACACAATATCATCACATGTTCGCTGTCGCCCTTGCCGATGCGGTCGGCGCGCATTTTCAACTGGTATGAACTTTCCTCTCCACTCACGTAGAGGATTTGTCGCTCGGGCATGTTGAGGATGGTTTGCAAGGTCAGCGTGCTCTTGCCAATGCCTGGCTCGCCACCAAGCAGAACGATGGAGCCGGGAACCAACCCTCCTCCCAAGACGCGGTTCAACTCGCTGTCGTGCATGTCGAGACGAGGAGACTCTTTTGCAGAGATGTCTTTCAAAGGGGTGGGGCGGGTCTTGCCTCCAAGTTGTGAACGAAGCGAAGAGGCTGCGGCGCGGGCGGCCTGGCTGCCAGTCTCATTGGCGATGCGGATTTCCTTGAAAGTGTTCCATTGACCGCAAGAGGGACATTTGCCAATCCATTTGGCCGACTCTTGTCCACAGTTGGAGCACACGTATGCAATCTTGTCTTTTGCCATAAAGCGAATATGCAATTAAGAAAAATGGTTTTTACTTTTACATTGCAAAAGTACAACAAAAAATGCATTTCCCCTTGTTTGGAGAACAAAAAAGCAGGAAGGCCTTTCCTTTTTGGAAATAGACCTTCCTGCCTGATAAGTTTTTTATGAGTCAACGATCGTAAGTAAGGAAAAATGAGACGTAAAGAAAGTTTTGTGGATATATGGAATGCATCATACTACGTCATAAGGTAGTAAAAATGAACATATGCCCCTTTAACTCCTTTTTAACTCCCTTTTTACTTCTTTTTGACTCCCGAATCATTTAATCATATCGACCGACCTTTTGAGGAAGGCGGCAAGAGCGGCGCCTTTCAGCATGCCGTTCTGCAGCAAGGCGAGGTCAATCAATTGGTGGATGACATCGTTGTCCTTGGCATGGTCGGAGACGATTTGCTTCTTCTTCTCGTTCTCTTCCCGCACCTTTTTCTCGGTGTCTGCCACGTCGTCTTTCTCCTCCTGAGTGACCTCTTCGGGCTTCTTCTTGTCTTGTTCTTGGCGCAAGACGGCCAAACGTGCTTCCAAACCCTTGATTTCTGCCTTCACTGGTTTGAGGGCTTCAGCACATGCGGCATTCTCTTCCTCAAGGACACGTTTCACAAGTGGGTGGTCGCTGTTGAGCACCATGCTGTAGGTGTCGGGCATCTCACCATAGAAGGCCATGCCGCTCTGATAACGGCTGATGTCTTTCATCCTTCGCATATACTCGCTCTGGGTGATGACTACAGGCTGGGTGTCTGTACCAAGGGCCTGAACCTCCACATAGATGTTGGCCTTTTCCATGGTGGGGAGTTGGGAACGGAAGGCTTGTGACAGAATGTCAGTATCCTCGTCGCTCAACTCATTCTCTTTCTTCTCTTCTTTCTCGATAAGACGGTCGATGACGTCTCCATCGACGCGGATGAAACGGCTCTTTTCCAACTTCTGCTCCAACATGGAAACCATCGGTGTGTCCAAGTCTCCATCCATAAGCAGGACACTGTAGCCTTTGGCCTTGGCCGACTCGATGAAACTGTATTGGTTCTCAATATTGTTGGCATAAAGATACACCAATGTGCCGTTTTTGTCGGTCTGGTTCTCCTTGATGAGTGTGGCATATTCTTCATAGGTGAAGTATTTGCCTTCGGTATCCTTCAACAGGGCAAAATCCTTGGCACGGTCGTAGAAGTCTTCTTGAGACACCATGCCATAGTTGATGAATATCTTAAGGTCATCCCACTTCGATTCATAATCCTTGCGATCTTCCTTGAAGATGCTATTGAGGCGGTCGGCAACCTTCTTGGTGATGTAGGTGGAGATCTTCTTCACGTTGGCATCGCTCTGAAGATAAGAACGGCTCACATTGAGAGGGATGTCGGGGGAGTCTATCACACCATGCAAAAGGGTGAGGAACTCTGGCACGATGCCTTCCACCTGGTCGGTCACAAAGACTTGGTTGCAATAGAGTTGGATCTTGTTTCGCTGAAGGTCGATGTTCGATCTCACGCGGGGGAAATAAAGGATGCCCGTCAGGTTGAAGGGGAAATCCACGTTAAGATGGATCCAGAAGAGTGGCTCGTCCTGCATAGGATAGAGCTTGCGGTAGAATGTCTTGTAGTCTTCATCGGAAAGCGAACTGGGGGTCTTCGACCACATGGGTTCGGAGTCGTTGATGATGTTGTCTTCATCGGTATCCACCTGCTTGCCATCCTTCCATTCGGTCTTCTTGCCGAAAGCGATGGGGACGGACATGAATTTGCAATACTTTTCGAGCAAACCTTGAATCTTGTCCTTCTCGAGGAATTCCTTGCAGTCTTCTGACAAGTAGAGGATGATGTCGCTGCCGCGGTCTTCTTTTTCCGTTTCGCTGATTTCGTATTCCGGGCTGCCGTCGCAGCTCCATTTCACGGCTACGGCATCGTCCTTGTAACTTCGTGTCACGATTTCCACCTTGTCGCTCACCATGAAGGCACTGTAGAAGCCGAGTCCGAAATGGCCGATGATGGCGTTCGCGTTGTCCTTGTACTTGTCGAGGAAGTCGTTTACGCCGGAGAACGCGATTTGGTTGATGTATTTGTCTATTTCTTCTGCGGTCATGCCTATGCCGCGGTCGCTGAAGGTCAGCGTACCTTTGTCGGCATCGATGCTCACATGGATGGTGAGGTCGCCCAAGTCTCCCTTGAAGTCGCCTCGTTTGGCAAGGGTGTTGAGCTTTTGTGTGGCATCCACGGCGTTGGATACCATCTCACGAAGAAAAATCTCATGATCTGAGTAAAGAAATTTTTTGATGACGGGGAAAATGTTCTCTGTTGTCACCCCGATGTTCCCTTTTTGCATATCGTTATGGTTTTATATGTTGTTGATGTTTCTTGTCATTTCAGCTTTCCATATGCAAATACCGTGCCAAATAGGTGTTTTGAGAGAATCCTATTTCCCCCTTTTTGAAAGAAAGGCTTTTTCTCAACAAATATTATGAAAAATGAAAAAAACAAAAAGATTTTTGCAAAAAAATGCAAGGAGTTTCACTTTTTTTATTATCTTTGCAACATAATCTTTGAGACGCCGTTAAATCTATGCGCATTGCTTTCGTGGTGATGATGAAAATACGACAATCATCCTTTATAATATAATAAGGTGTAGCCACAAGAATATGCCAGGGCGTCCAACGTCTATGGTTGATTCTTTATAACATATTTGTTCAATAGGTAGTTTTTTGAAAGGTACGCCCCGGCAACAGTAGTGATACTATGTGCCGGGGCATTTGATTGGTGCAGGAGAAAAGGTCGTCCTTCATAGACGGAAACCCAACTCTCCGTCAAGGGATGTTGGCATTGCCATTACTCAATGGTTTTCAGGATTTCCAACAAATGATCCCAAACCATTTGCACTGTGGGGATGAGCAGGCGCTCGTCGGGGGAGTGGACACCACGAAGGGTGGGGCCAAACGACACCATGTCCATGTTGGGATAACGCTCCGAGAAGAGACCGCACTCCAGACCGGCATGGATGCCCAAAACCTTTGGATCCTTGCCGAAGAGTTTACGGTAGGTGTCAACCACGAACTTCGTCAACTTGCTGTTGGGGTTCATCTTCCATGCAGGATAGCCGTCGCCTTGCTCCACCTCGGCACCCGCCAATTGGAACAATGCCTTCACGGTGTTGGCCATATTGCGGAGGTTGCTCATCACATTGGAGCGCTGGCTGGCCACGATGGTCAGCATCTCGTCGCCGCTTTGCACACTAGCCACATTGCTGCTGGTCTCCACCAACCATGAGATTTCCTCATCCTGACACATGGACAGAACGCCATTGTCGAGAGCCTGTAGTGAACGGATGATGCGTGTGGACATATCGAATGGTAGCACTGGTTGTGCATCGGTGCTCTCCATGGCGAACTCCATGGCGGTGTCGGTCACATGGTATTCCTCTGCCACGTCGGAGGCAAAGATGTTCCAGGCGGCTTTCACTTCTTCTTTCTTGTCGAAAGGAACGCTGAACACCACGGAACCGTCGCGAGGGATGGCGTTGTGCATCTTGCCGGAGTTGAAACTGGCGAGACGGACGCCATATTGCTCGTTGATGGTGTAAAGGAAGCGTGCAAGGATCTTGATGGCGTTGGCCCTCTTCTTGTTGATGTCATCGCCTGAGTGTCCACCGCAAAGTCCCTTCAACGTGGCTCTCATGAAGAACTGTCCTTCTGGAGCAGCTTCCTTGGCATAGGCGAAATGGGCATGCGTGGTGATGCCACCGGCACAAGATACGAAAATCTGGCCTTCATCCTCGGAGTCAAGGTTGATGAGCATGTCGCCCGACATGAAACCGGCTTGCAAACCGAAGGCACCTGTGAGACCGGTTTCCTCATCTACCGTGAAAAGGCATTCTATTGGACCGTGGGCAATGTCGTCGCTGTCGAGAAGTGCCAATTCCATCGCACAGCCTATGCCGTCGTCTGCACCCAACGTGGTGCCTTTAGCCTTCAGCCAATCTCCGTCAACATAAGTTTCTATGGGGTCGGTCTCGAAATTGATGTCTACATCCACCAATTTGTCGCATACCATGTCCATATGGCTTTGCAATACGATGGTCGGGCGGTTTTCATAACCTGGTGTGGCGGGCTTGCTGATGAGCACGTTGCCCGTCTCGTCAACCTTGGTCGCAAGACCACGTTGCTTGCCAAAGTCCAATAGGTAGGCTATCATTTTCTCCTCATGCTTGGAAGGGCGGGGAATCGAGTTGATTTTGGAAAACTGCTCGAAAACGCGCCGGGGGGTCAGTTCTGTCTTCTCCATGTCTTTTCTTCTTTTTAATTACATTAGGTATAAATTGTTAAAACTTGTGCTTTATTCTTTGTAATTAGCAAGGTTTGTATTACCTTTGCAACGTTTTAGCGGTAACCTGCAACATAAGACGCAACATCTTGCGCTTATTGACCGCAAAGATAATAATAAATGACGGAAATTCTCATCTCAAGCGTGTTAATTATTGCTATCGCGATGATGTTGCTGTCTGTGAAGGTGATTTTTAAGAAAAATGGCTCTTTCACATCACAGCATATTCACGATAGTCAAGCCATGCGCGATAGAGGCATCCATTGCGTCATCGACCAAGACCGGGAGCAAAGAGAGAAAAAGCAAACCGTCAGGGAGAAGTCAAGAACAACCAAAAATACACAATAAGAAGAAATGAACAAGAAAAATCTTTTCCGCACTATGGCTGTTGCCATTGTTGCCACTTTTGCTTTGAGTTCCTGCAACGATTCCAACAAGATGGATGACAAACCAGAAAAGGTGGCAGCTCAGACTGCAGCACCTGGCTCTTTGAGGATTGCTTACATCGAGGTGGACTCCATCATGAGCCAGTATGAGTTCTGCAAGGAATACTCCAAAATCCTTGAGAAGCGTAGCAACAACATCCAAAACGAACTTGCTGGACAAGAGAAGAATCTGGCTGCAGCTGCTCAGAACTTCCAGAATAAGTTGCAAAACAATGGATTCACATCTGAACAAGAAGCCAAGAATCAGCAAGCGGCACTCCAACGCCAGAATGAGAACCTGGAGGCTACTCGTGTGAAACTATCTCAATCTTTCCAAGAGGAAACCGATAAATTCAACAAGGCCCTCCACGACAGTTTGCAGCATTACCTCGACCTTTACAACAAGGACAAGAAATTCTCAATGATACTCGCAAAGTCTGGTGACAACATCCTCTATGCCGACAAGGCTCTTGATGTTACCGCTGAAGTGGTGGCTGGCCTCAACAAGGCATATAAGAGCAAACCCAGCGAGAAAACTGAAGCCAAAACTGAAGAAAAGAAAAAGTAACATCCATATCTTTTAATATAAGGTGCCGCAATATGTCCGGCACCTTTTTCATTTCTGCATCACATGAATAGAAAACAACGATACGCATTCATACTTGAACATTTCCGTCAATATATGCCGGAAGTAGGCACCGAACTGCATTTCAATTCGCCTTTCCAACTGCTCGTGGCCACCATACTCAGTGCACAATGCACAGACAAAAGGGTGAACGAGGTGACACCGGCCTTGTTCCAACGTTTTCCAGATGCTGCAGCGATGGCGGCGGCTGAGGAAAATGAAATCCATGACTATGTGCGTAGCGTTTCATATCCCAACGCCAAATCAAAGCACTTGTCTGCCATGGCGAAAATGCTGGTGGAAGAATTCAATGGTGTGGTGCCTTCAACTCCCGACCAACTCACACGCCTTCCCGGAGTGGGTAGAAAGACGGCAAACGTCGTACAGGCAGTGGCCTTCGGAAAGGCCACCATGGCTGTGGACACACACGTGTTCCGCGTCAGTAGAAGAATGGGACTGGTGGGGAAAAATGACAACACACCCTTCAAAGTGGAGCAACAACTGATGAAGAACATTCCAGAAACCGACATCCCCAACGCTCATCACTGGCTATTGCTACATGGCAGGTATGTCTGCACCAGCAGGAAACCCAAATGCGATAAATGCCCTTTTGACGAGATCTGCCCTAAAAACATCGAAAACGACAAATAAGTATTGACTGCATCATGAACACACAACTCATCCTCACTTTCCTTCGTGACATCACAACCAACAACAACCGCACATGGTTCCAGGAACATCACGACGAATATCTTGCCGCAAGGGAGGAATTCGAGGCCTTCGTATCCAAATCCATCACACGCATCGCAGAATTTGACCCTTCCATAGCCCACCTCACCGTCAAAGACACCACCTATCGGTTCTACAGGGACACGCGTTTCTCTACCGACAAGTCACCCTACAAAAGGCATCTTGGCGCATATGTCGCAGCCCATGGCAAGAAAGCCTTCCATGGGGGATATTACATCCATCTTGAACCTGGCAACTGCATGCTCGCATGTGGCACTTACTGGCTTCCCATGAACATTCTGACGGCTTGCCGAAATGAAATCATGGCCAATGTGGAGGAATGGCTGAGCAGGGTGAGGCATCCACGTTTCACTCAATTCTTCAGCCCTGACAACGGCGGAGGTTTCGGTCTGGAGCATTTGAAAACATGTCCGGCGGGATTCCCTCGTGACTTCGCACATATCGAATATCTCCGTATGAAGGACTACTGTTGCTGGCACAATGTGGATGAACAATTCTTCGACAGTGAAGACAGTCTTGACAAGATGGCGGAAATCTTCACTGCCGCCAAACCCATGATGGATTTCATCAATGCCGTCGTCGACGATTATGAATGAATTTTGCATCTTTGGAAGAAAAAAAACAGGCTTATAACATCAACATTTCATTTTTTTCATTAATTTCGCACCATATTCCACATATATCAACTAAAAAATCCTTAAGACTATGAAAATTGGTATTCCAAAAGAGATCAAGAACAATGAAAACCGGGTGGGCATGACACCAGCCGGTGTGGCTGAGTTGGTTCGCCACGGACACGAAGTCTATGTGCAGCACACGGCAGGCGAGGGGAGTGGTTTCGCCGACGAAAAGTATGTGAAGGCGGGTGCCACCATACTACCTACCATCGATGAGACCTATGCCATTGCAGATATGATAGTGAAAGTGAAGGAACCCATTGAACCAGAATATAAGTTGGTGAAGAAAGGGCAGGTGCTTTTCACATATTTCCATTTCGCTTGCGACCGTCCGCTTACAGACGCGATGATCGAGGCAGGAGGCGTATGTGTGGCATACGAGACCGTGCAGTTGTCCGACCGCTCTCTGCCGTTGCTCATCCCCATGAGTGAGGTGGCAGGACGCATGGCCACCATCAATGGCGCCTACTACTTGCAAAAGACCAAAGGAGGTAAAGGAAAGCTTATCTGCGGCGTGCCCGGTGTGAAACCGGCCAAGGTGCTAGTATTGGGAGGAGGAGTTGTGGGACAGGCTGCTGCCAGGGTGGCGGCCGGCATGGGTGCGCAGGTGGTTATCGCCGACATCTCTTTGCCACTGCTGCGTCACCTGTCCAGCGTGATGCCCCCCAATGTCGTACCGGTGTATTCCAACCGCCACAATATTGAACGCGAACTTCCCGACGTGGACATCGTGGTAGGCTCCGTGCTCATCCCAGGCGACAAGGCACCACGCCTCATCACACGCGACATGCTGAAGTTGATGGAACCGGGAACGGTGATGGTTGACGTGGCTATCGACCAGGGAGGGTGCTTCGAGACTTCACATCCTACCACCCACTCGGAACCCGTATATCAGGTGGACGGCATTCTCCATTACGCCGTCGCAAACATACCAGGAGCGGTCCCCAACACCTCCACAATAGCACTCACCAACGCTACTTTGAGGTATGCATTGGCATTGGCCGACAAGGGATGGCGCAAGGCTTGCAAGGATGACAAGGCTCTCTTCCAAGGACTCAACATCGTAGAGGGGAAAGTCACGTTCAAGGCCGTCGCTGATGTCTTCGGACTGCCTTACGAACCAATTGAGTTGTAAAAGGGTGAAGGCCTTAGCCGAGGACTCTGATATTAGCTGACACTTCTAATAATCCCGAAGGGGAGACAGAAAACTCTGCCACCCCTTCGGGATTGATTATCGATACATACATATGGGGCTTTAAATCAAGTGATCATACGTCCCTTTAGCTCCCATATAACTCCATGAAGTCAAAATGGCATCAAGTGATCATACGTCCCTTTAACTCCCATATAACTCCATGAAGTCAAAATGGCATCAAGTGATCATACGTCCCTTTAACTCCCCTTTAACTCCCCTTTAACTCCTGTAATAAGAAGTTACTTGTTGGGAAACGCTTTCTTCAGTCGCTTGTACTCTTTCTTGGTGATGCGCATGAATGAACCATGCTGGGGGGCCGTCACGCCCTCGATGTCCACAGGGGAATTGAAATTACGCAAGTATTGGTCGGCCTTGCAGATGCGGTAATGCTTCGGGTTGGAAGAATACTCGATGTAGGCCACGCGCCAAGTGTCGTCACCTATCAATTGGAAGGCCGACGAACCTTCGCATTTCTTGTTGCCCTCGAAACTCACATAGTCGTTCTCCACAGGTTCGCTCCAAGGGCCAAGGAGATGGTCGGAGGTGGCGGTGTAGATGCCGGGCTTCCCACCTTCTTTCTTGATGAGCATATGATATTTGCCGTCAGATTTCAGGTAGTTGATGTCCGCATCGATGGTGGCATAGCCCCAGTCGAAGAGCAAGCGGGGCTTGGTGAGGCGGGTGAAACTCTCATCGGCATGCGAATAGTACATACGGTCATAACCTTCCTCGGCACGGTTCAAAAGAGAGTAATAAATGAGGTATCCACCTTTCTTGCCGTCGCTCCATACGAAGTCTGGGTCCCAGAAGATTTGTGGAGCCCACACGCGGTTGATGGTGCTGTAGTCCTTGTAGGGGTCGGGAGACTCGGGGTCGCAGAAGATGGAGGCGCCCTTGCGGAAGTCGAAAGTCACTGATTCCCATGTCACCAAGTCTTTGCTGCGGAGCAGGTCGATGCCGTAGTTGTTCCATTCATGCGACTTGCGCACACACATGTCGGTTGTCACCATCAAGTATCCTTTCCCGTTATGGGCACGAGTGATGAAAGCATCGCGGGTGCCGCCCTCGATGCGGGCGTGCACCTCCGGGTCGAAGATGGCATCGCCGTTGTTCAAGTCTTCGTAGTGATAGCCGTCACGACTCAAGGCATAGGACGTATACTCTCCACGGTCGCTCATATGGCAGTAAAGGTAGCCGTATGTACCTTTCTGCAAGTTTTGAGCATGGGCGGTCAAGGTCAAGGCCATTGCCGCAATCAAAAGGGTCTTTCTCATATCGCTTTGATGTGTTATTTGGGGTGATGGATGAAATGTCAAAGCTTCTTGCGCAACTCTTCCAAAGAAGCCTTCAACGAGGCAATCTTTTCCATGGAGTCGCTGCGCTTCTTGCGCTCAAGGGCTACCACTGCCTCGGGGGCATTGGCCACAAAACGTTCGTTGGCCAACTTCTTCTCCACGCCGGCAAGGAAGCCTTCCAAATGCTTCAGTTCCTTCTCCTGTTTGGCAATTTCCTCAGCCACGTTGACTAAGTTGCCAAGGGGAACGGCGAACTCATCGGTGCCCACCATGAACTGGGATGCATCGGCGGGTTTGCTTTCAACGATGCTGAAGGAGCGCAGATAGGCCATCTTGGTGATGACACACTCATAGGCGTGGTAGGCATCGGTCTTCACCACCTGGAGGTCGAGGGCTTCCTTCGGGGGGATGTTCCTGGAGTTGCGCACCATACGCACACCTGCAACCACTTGCTTCACGCGATCGATGGCGGCGACAATGTCGGCGTCCTTCTCTGTTGGTGCAGGCAATTCCAACTGTTCCACCATGATGCTGGCACCCTCGGGACGGTCGAAGAGGTGCTGCCATAGTTCCTCGGTGATGAAGGGCATGAAAGGATGGAGCATCTTCAGCAAGGTGTCGAAGAAACCTAGCGTCTTTTCCATCGTCACTCGGTCCATTGGAGAACCGTATGCGGGTTTCACCATCTCAAGGTACCAACTCGAGAATTCATCCCAGAATAGGCGATAAACAGCCATCAGTGCCTCGGAGATGCGGTATTTCTCAAACATGTCGTCGAGTTCGGCATTGGTTTGACGCAACCTGGCCTCAAACCACTCCGTAGCGATGCGGCATTCCTCGGGTTGGGCAATGTCGGCAACGGCAAGGCCCTTCACCAGGCGGAAGGCATTCCATATCTTGTTGTTGAAATTGCGCCCTTGCTCGCATAACGTCTCGTCAAAAAGGATGTCGTTGCCTGCAGGAGCGCAGAGCATCATACCCATGCGAACACCGTCGGCGCCATACTTGTCGATGAGCATCAACGGGTCGGGGGAGTTGCCAAGGCTCTTGGACATCTTGCGTCCCAGTTGGTCGCGCACGACACCGGTGAAATAGACATTCTTGAAGGGGTATTTGCCCATATACTCTTCACCGGCCATGATCATGCGTGCAACCCAGAAGAAGATGATGTCGGGAGCGGTGACCAAGTCGCTGGTGGGATAATAGTACTTGATTTCCTCATTGCCGGGGTTGTTGATGCCGTCGAAGAGGGAGATGGGCCACAACCAAGAGGAGAACCATGTGTCGAGCGCGTCCTCGTCCTGACGCAAGTCGCTCAACTGCAGGTCGGCATTGCCGCTCTTCTCACGAGCGAGTGCCAAGGCTTTCTCGGCATTCTCTGCAACCACGAAATTATCCTTGTCGTCGTAATAATACGCAGGAATGCGGTGACCCCACCACAATTGACGTGAAATGCACCAGTCCTGGATGTTCTCCAACCAATTCTTGTAGGTGTTCTTGTATTTTGCAGGGAAGAACTCCATCTCGCCTTCCACCACCGGCTTCAGGGCTATCTCTGCCATATGCTTCATGCTGAGGAACCACTGCAAGGAGAGACGTGGCTCGATGGCGGTGTCGGCATTGCGCTGGGAATAGCCCACCTTGTTGGTGTAGTCTTCCACACGCTCCATCAAACCGGCTGACTCCAAGTCAATCACAATCTGCTTGCGACAGTCGAAGCGATCCATACCTACATATATCGGCGACTCTTCAGAAACAGTCCCGTCGGGGTTGAAGATGTCGATGGTTTCCAAGTTGTGGGTCTTGCCTAGCGTATAGTCGTTGGGGTCATGGGCGGGTGTTACTTTCAGGCAGCCGGTGCCGAACTCGATATCCACATAACGGTCCTCTATCACAGGGATGACTCGGTTGACAAGAGGAACAATCACCCGACGGCCCTTGAGCCACTGGTTCTTGGGGTCTTTGGGGTTGATGCACATTGCGGTGTCGCCCATGATGGTCTCCGGGCGCGTGGTGGCCACAACGGCATAATAACCTTTTTCGTCCTTGTGGATGATGTTGCCTGCCTCGCGAAGAGCTTCCTCGTCGTCCAACACGGGATTGTCTGCAACATAATATTTCAAATGATACAAGTGGCTCTGCTCTTCCTTGTATTCAACCTCCTCGGTGGAAAGGGCGGTCAGTGCCTTGGGATCCCAGTTGATCATGCGTAGCCCGCGGTAGATGTAACCTTTGTTGTAAAGGTCGACAAACACTTTGATGACACTCTCGCTGCGCACCTCATCCATTGTGAAGGCTGTACGGTCCCAGTCGCAACTGGCACCAAGCCGGCGCAACTGCTTGAGAATGATGCCGCCATGCTCGTGAGTCCAGTCCCATGCGTGTTTCAGGAATTCATCACGGGTGAGGTCGCGTTTCTTGATGCCTTGCTCTGCAAGACGGTTCACCACCTTGGCCTCTGTGGCTATGGACGCATGGTCGGTGCCGGGAACCCAGCAAGCGTTCTTGCCCTTCATGCGGGCTCGACGTACAAGAATGTCTTGAATCGTATTGTTCAGCATATGCCCCATGTGGAGGACACCCGTAACATTGGGTGGGGGTATGACAATCGTGTAGGGGTCACGATGATCGGGTTTCGAACTGAACAGTTTGTTGTCCAACCAATACTGATACCATTTCGACTCCACATCTTGTGGGGTGTACTTGCTTGCTAATTCCATAACTTCTTTTGATGATTTCTGATTCGAACTGCAAAAGTAAGCATTATTTTCTCCTTTTACGAAGAAAACGACCTAAAAATACTTTAAACACGCTTTTTTCATCACATAGCCGTTTTCTGTTACCTTTATTTTTTGTCATCTGAACTACTTTGATTACCTTTGCAATGAAAAAAGAAATCAAAAGATATGGCACATACCAGAGAAGAGAAAATGGAAGCTTTTGGAAGGCTGCTCGATGTGCTCGACAGACTCAGGGTGGAATGTCCATGGGACAGGAAGCAAACCAACGAAAGCCTAAGGCCCAACACCGTTGAAGAAACTTTCGAACTTTGCGACGCTCTAATGCGAGATGACGAAACCAATATTTGCAAGGAATTGGGCGACGTGCTGATGCATGTCTGCTTCTATTCACTCATCGGACAAGAGAAAGGTCTGTTCGACGTGGCGGACGTCTGCAACAAGCAAGCCGACAAACTCATCTTCCGACATCCACATGTCTATGGACAAGTCAAAGCAGATACAGCGGAAAAGGTGTTGGAGAATTGGGAGCAAATCAAACTGAAGGAAAAAGATGGTAACAAGACAGTGCTTTCTGGCGTGCCGGCTGCACTCCCATCTCTCATCAAGGCATACCGAATACAAGACAAGGCACGCAACGTGGGATTTGACTGGGAGGACAAAAAGGATGTTTGGAAAAAGGTGAGAGAGGAGCTGGATGAGTTGGAAGCCGAACTTGAACGTGAGGACAAAGAGCGATCCACCGAGGAATTGGGTGACTTCCTCTTCAGTGTCATCAATGCTGCGAGGCTGTATCACCTGAATCCTGACAACGCTCTTGAACGCACAAACCAAAAATTCATCCGTCGATTCAACTATGTGGAGCAGCACTCCATCAGGGCGGGGAAACCACTCACCGAGATGACACTAGAGGAGATGGACCAACTTTGGGATGAAGCTAAAGCATTGGAAAAACAATAACCAAACAAAACATATGAAACATTTTAAAACCATTCTGGCATTGGCATTCGTGGCTGCCACCATCGTGGCTTGCAAGGACAAACCAAACACAGGCAACATGCCTACTGTGAACACCAACAAACTGAAAGCCGCTGAAGGGGACAGTACAACATATGGTACGTGTGTGGATGCGACATCCAATACCGTGTCCATACTCACATCAAAAGGTGACACCGTCCAATATGTATGTGCTGATGTTTACAATGACGATGGGGAAGTTGTCAACCAAGTGGTCAAAGGAGGCATGTACACTGGCGACCGGGTTGCCATAATAGGCAAAATAGGTGAAGAAGAGAATCTGGCTTCTAACATCATCAACGTCACTACGCTCATGGGAAGATGGACCAGTCTGGACCGCGACTTCGAAATCAAGGACGGAGGGGTTGTGGAGTCGAGTGTGGAGGCCGAAACCAATCCTTACACCTCATGGCATATCTACAACGGTAAACTCATCCTTTCAAAAGACACCTTCGATATCATCGAACTGGGCTCCGACTCACTCATATTGGAAAATACAAAGGGTATCTTCGGATACAAGCGCAAGTGAAATAAAGGCGTCACTCATGCGTCCTTTCAGAGTTCATATTCTTGGATGTGGCAGCGCCACGCCAACCACGAAGCATCATCCATCATCCCAAGTGGTGGAAATGAGGGGTAAATTGTTTCTTGTGGATTGCGCAGAGGGCACACAAGTGCAGTTGAGAAAAGCACATTGCAGGTTCACGCAAATCTCGTACATCTTCATTTCACATCTGCACGGTGACCACTGCCTGGGGTTGATAGGGCTCATCAGTTCTTTTGGATTGACCGGACGTACGGCGCCCATCCATGTGTTTGCCCATGGGTCGTTTGAACCGTTGTTTCAACAGATGATGGAGTTCTTCTGTTCAAGACTGTCGTTCCCCACTTTCTTCCATCCTGTAGACACCACCGCCACGAATGTGGTTTATGAAGACAAGAGCGTCACGGTTTCAACCATTCCCCTTGACCATCGGGTGCCTTGCTGCGGATATCTGTTCAAAGAAAAACCGGCATCCCCACATCTCAATCGTGAGTTGATGCAGTTCTACAACATTCCTTTTTCTTATGTTGACGCCATCAAGGAGGGGAGGGATTTCATTACGGAAAAGGGGGAGGTCATACCTGCCACACGCTTGCTCATACCTGCGTCACCACCGAGGTCATACGCCTATTGTTCTGATACAAAATACATGCCCACCTTGCACCACTTGATAAGGGGAGTGGACCTGTTATACCATGAGAGCACCTATGACAGTCAATACCAACATCTGGCCAACGCATATTACCATAGCACGGCAGCTGATGCAGCAAAAACAGCAAGGGATGCAGGGGCCAAGAAGTTGATGCTCGGACATTACAGTTCACGTTATGACAATGAGGAACTGTTGAAAACGGAGGCGGAGGCCATCTTCCCAAATGTCATCCTCGCACAAGAAGGCTTGGTGGTGGAAGTTGGAACGTGACTTTCATCATGTGTCTTGAGGCGGTGGTCTTCTCGTCACCCAATCGCGTCATTGGCGTTGGCTTGGATAACAAATCATAGACTGACCATGGAGTTCCTAAAGTCATTGATTGCTCATATGACCTTATCCGCTGACCCCCTTTTTCAAAAACAGCCAGTGAAATGAAATGGCATTGGCCGTGTGGGGTTCTTGCTTTCACATTATATAAAAAATAGAACCTGTTTGTCAAGCAAACAGATTCTTGGTTGCGGAGGCAGCGCAACATAATTTGAAATTTTGCAATACTAAGAAAAATACTATTTATTATAACTATCTAAAAATCAATTCATAAATAAAAAATCATTGTTTTACTCAATATCATAGTATTTCGGTTAATTTCGCATATTTCGGTTATTTTTCGGTTAAAATACTTGCGTGGTTTATTATCTTTTTCTATCTTTGCAAAAGTTTTAATCAATCACATAAATTATGGCACAAATAGAATTAAGATTATTGAACAAGGTTCAAAAAGAAACCGGAATGAGCGAAGTTAGACTCGTTCTTAGATTTTCGCGTCATGACCTATATGCACTTACCGGCATTTTCGTGAAACCTGATTATTTTGAGTATTTCATAGACCGCAAAAAGACGAAGAACCCCAAACGACCATTGCCCGAAAATGTCTTCAAGGCGACTAAGGATAAAGCAGAAAAGAACGGATGGGCATTGAGAAATAACGGTATAATCGTAACGAGCGCAAAGGCATTGCAGACCCCAGACGTGAAATATCATAACGAACAAGCAGCGAGGATGGAGGAATTAAAAGCTGCCGTCATAAAGGCGTACAACGAAACACCAAACAAAGATAGCCTTACAAGTGAATGGCTAAAAATCATCATTGAGGAATTCAACCACCCCGGAAAGGAAGCTGTGAAGGAAACGCCAAAAACATTCTACGAATTAGCCGAAGACTACATTACCAAGCCGCACGGCAAACGCACAGAACCCCTTGCAGAAAGTCATGCGCGTGTTTATAGGGTTTTAGTGAGAGTGGCCGCAAGGTATGAAGGTTTTGTCAATGCTACAGACAGGACACGAAGAACTTGGTCATGGAATGACCTTGAAAACATCACCAAAGAAGACGTTGAAGACTTTTTCGACTACATTCGACATGAAGCTGAAATAGCTGAAGACCACCCAGAACTTTTCAAGAAGTTATTAGAAAACTACCCGGCATCCACTAAGCCAGGGCGACGACATGACAAGATAGAGAAAAGAGGCGGTAACACGGCATGTAAGATGAAATCACGGTTTAAGGCTATTTTTAACCATTTCTATGAGCAAGGATTGATGAAAAACCGCCCATTCGATGGTGTGACCATCGGCACAGCCAAACTGGGAACACCTGTTTATATAACCATTGATGAGCGCAACAAAATAGCAGAGACCAATCTTGAAAAAGTATGGGAGGGGATGAGCAAGGAAGAAAGAAAAAACGCCATAATGCCTTTGAAGACCATCATTGAGCAACGCGACATTTTCATCTTTCAATGCTTTATAGGATGTCGAGTGGGCGACCTTCTAAAACTTACCAAAAGAAACATCGATAACGGAATACTCACCTATTCACCACATAAGACAAAAGACGCTGGACGTGATCAGGTGCAAGCGAGAATCCCGCTACATGAGAAAGCACTTGCTCTGGTGGAGAAATACAAGGGCGTGGATGAAAAGGGTAGGCTATTCCCATTCCTTACAGCACAGCGTTACAACGATTGCATTAAGGCTATTTTCCGTATGACCGGTATAACACGAATGGTAGAAGTGCGCAACGCCCTGACTGGTGAAAACGAGTTTGTCAGCATTGCCGACATTGCAAGCAGTCACTTGGCGCGCCGCACCTTCATTGGAAATGCTTACTTCAAGGTGCAAGACCCCAACCTCATCGGCAAGATGTCGGGACACGTTGAGGGAAGCAAAGCATTCTCCAGGTATCGTAAAATTGAGGATGAGACATTGAGAAACGTTATTGATTTAATAGGATGAATATTATGGAAAACGACATAAAGATGTTGAACTGCCTTCAAGAAGTTTCGGGCGCCATGGCAATGTGCCTGATTATGGATAGGGATGACAAATACGTACAAGAGTCCGCTAATTCTGCTTTTATTGAGATTAAATTACATGAGGCTGACTGGGAACTCTGGTTAATGACAAGTGACGACCAAATTCTAAAAATGAATGAAACTTCTATCGTCAAGAGTTTTTGCAAGAGGGCGAAGGATTTTTATCAAAAGTTTTATAAAGATGTTCCCGATATTTTGGAAGATTTCGATGCCGTCGACTTTTTATGTATAAGCGCAATTCCATGGTTTAAGGCATGGATGAAACGAGTTACCCTAGCCCGACTCAACTTAATGATGGAAAATGAAAACGGAAGAGACGCCGAAAGCGCCAAGGATGCACCACAATCAACGAAAGAGGGCGAGGTGGAACCGCTACTCACCACCGACAAGAACGGCGACAAGGGCGGGCGAAAAACTGCTGTCAATGACGAGCAAGAGCCTGGTGATGGTAGGAAATACTCACCAACGAAGAAGATACCCGCAAAAGCACTTCTTAAATTTTTGGTAAACGAAAATGTGATTCCTGAGATGGAATTTAAGACCTTCACAACAGCTATTTATTATTGTCAGTGGAGTGCTTTATATAGTGAGAGTCAAAGCCAAGTTAAGTTTCGGAATTTCCTCGTTTCCCTCAAAAACAAATATTTCAACGAAGCCTATTACGAAGAAATCCAAAAGCAATTAGGTATGAATGCGCAACACCTCACGAAGCATAAAAATCTTAAATTTGTAAATGCGTTAAGCGAAATTATATGATTTGCCCATAGTTGCCCATATGGGCATTTAGACTGTTTTCGATAGCAACCGCATAGCTGACAATAAGTTATGCGGCTTTTTTATTTTCAAAATGCCCATAGTCGCCCATATTGCAAACAATTTCATTCAATTATACCTTTGCACCCGTCAAATGGCGGATGCTCACCGACCAGGAGACCGACCATGAGCGACCGGGAGAGCGACCGGCTAAAGCGGAATGGGTTTAATATAATGACAACAAGTAACACGTTACTCATGATCAATGGCGAGGAACTCCGACAATTCGTTCGTGAGATTCTCGACGAAGCCATGGAGGCTGCAAGGAACACAAAACAGCCTGAAACCTACCTCGATGAAGACGAAGTAATGCAGCGCCTCGATGTGACACACTCGACACTGTGGAGGTGGAACAAGACCGGATACCTGAAGACAGTAAAGGTAGGCCGCAAGACCTTTTGGAAAGGGTCGGATATCACCAGGCTTTTGGAAGGAAATGATTAACTTTTAAACAGGATGCAAAGAAAATGGACAATCAAGAAAAACAATCATCATTGCCACCACTTCTGACACCTGAAGAAATTAGGCGACAAACGTTGCAGCCGTATTGGCTTGACCCAACAGTCGAATACCCAGAGCCACATTACTTCTTCGATTACAACGGAGTAGGTTTTTCCCCATTAGGTGGTATCCAAGCACTCAGCGGACAGAAAAAAAACGGCAAGACCTTCGTCGAGACACAATTGATGGCGGCTGCACTTGGAACAGGAACGGAGCGAGTATCAAAGTACCTTCCAGGACTTCGCACAAGAGAAGAGACCATCATGTGGTTGGGACACGAACCAGTGGTGCTTTTTTGCGACACCGAGATGGAGCAATTGAACACGGCAAAGATTCTCAGGCGTGTGCATTGGCTCTGCGGATGGGATATGAAGGAACGGAGTGATAGGTTCTTCGTCCAATGGTTGCGTGAGGTGGAGAAGACCGATATCGATTCAGCCAATCATGAACGATGGAAACTCATCAAGAATGCCATTGAGGATGTAAATCCAGACATTGTCTTTATTGATGGTATCCGTGACATTGTGAACGATTTCAACGACAACAAGGAATCCTCATCCATCGTGGGTGAGATGATGTCAATCGCTTCCAAGCGCAACATCTGCATATGGAACGTGCTGCATATGAACCCAAGACCGGGCAACGACGACGAAAGCAAGATGCGCGGTCACTTGGGGACGGAGTTGGGCAACAAAGTGACCGACACACTCACGTCATCCAAGAAAAAAACTTCGACAGGTGTTATATTCAATGTGAAACAGTCGGATAATCGCAACAAGGATATGGACGAATGGTCGTTTGAAATAGTGGATGACGCCGGCTTCTTGGGCATACCGAAGATTATTGGAGCTCCAGCAGCACCGACAGATGCCACGGCACTCACCGACCCCATCATCAACACGCTGCGTGACATTCTCCCAAATGGGAAATCTCTCAAATATGGGATGATAAGGGACGAACTTAGTAAACGACACGGAGTTACGAAGGAGCAGATGAAGAAAATCATCAAGGCTGCTGTGGAGAACCATGTCCTAAACAAAAACACTTTAAACGACCACGTTTTTTATTCTTTCAACCTCACTTTCGGAAACGACAATGAAATACCATTTTGATATATATAATAACACGCGCACAGGAGCGCGCAGGCGTGAAGCTCTAAAGAGCTTTCGCGCTCCCGCGCGTGCATACGCACACACGCGAGAGACCGCTACCCTTGCCATCCCCCGCCTTGAGGAAGGGGCGGGGTCGGCATGCGGCATACACGGCCTCGCGCGCACGCCGCCCAGGTGGACAGCTATGCCACCCACGCGCCAAGAGGCTCACCACGGCCGCGGAAATGGCCAAATCGGTGACGTAGCGAAATGCGACACCACGCCGACAAAGAAAAAAGAAGCAAAAAAGAAAATTTATTACATCACTTGTCTTTAATACTTCTAGAGGGGGCTTCGCCCCCGGTCAATCCAAAAACAAAATTCAACAAACATGAAAACAATAAAAAAAGAAACACCAGTCGCGAGGCTAGCAGTCGGCCAGGTTGTCGACTTTCTGCTGTCTCGTATGAGCAACGAGGCGAACAACCAAGAAGCCTTAAAAGCAAAAGCCTTGCTTAGTCAGTACCCATGGACGGATGAAGGAGCATCTTATTTTGATCTTGACTATTGGTTTCTACCTGAATTCACGAAGGAGCGCTTGAACGACCTGATCATTACAGGTCAGATTTACGGAATCATATACAAGGACGAAAATAAAAATTTTCATCTCAACCCCAATATTTAAAGCATTCTATTTGAACAAAGGGGATGGGGTAACCAACAGTTACTCCACCCCATGTAACGAAACGTTACACCCCATGTAGCAAAACGCGACACCCCCTATAAGTATACCAAATCATACAAAACGACAGTCTATAAAGTAACATTTAAAATTCACGAAAATGGAAAATCAAAACACCAGACAGCCGCTTGACTTCCTGGAACCCATTACCAAGGAAAGAGTTCAACGTGTATACGAGAAGTGTCTCGCCGAATTCGAAGGCGAACGATTGAACCTCTATGAGCAAGTGAAGGTCATCGACTCGTTAACCGTCAAATGCTTCTCTGAGGCTATAAGACAAATCAGGGATGTGGATGACTTGAACATCATCACCGGAACGACTAGAGAATTCTTGCATTCCTTGACTTCCAAGATGGCAAACTTAATAGATGAAGACTGATGAACTGGCTCACCATTGAACTCCTTAGAAGTCACGTCCGCGTCGATAACGACTGTGAGAATAGTTTGCTTGTCTTCTACGGCGAGGCAGCCGAAAAGACAGTGCTAAACGTCATCAACACCTCATATGAGCAACTGATGGAAGAATACGGCAGCGTTCCCGAACCGATTCAGCAAGCATCTTTGCAAATCGTCGATGAAAGCTATAAGCACAGGTCACCGACATCCCATCAGCCTCAAGTCATCGTGCCTTTCGGGCTTGAAATGGCTTTGAGGCCATATGTCAGGCTATGAAGACAGGGGTAAAATCCCCGCCACGCCATTAAGGCCGGAGGGAGGGGGTGTGCATCCAAATCCCCCTGCCCTTGCAAGAGTAGCCACAAAGGTTTCAGAAGTTTCATTTTTCCCATTCCCACTTGGGCAGCTGCAAAAAGGAAAACTGACAACCGACCAAGCAAAAAACCCACGAATAAAAAAATAATTTTGGAGTATGCCAAAGAAATGCTTCATAAAAGTGAAATTGCCGGGTGACAAACCAGACTGTTGCTTCTGCTGTCCTCTGTTGGGAGAAATCCCGAAAGAGGAAAGGCAAGGAAACGGCTCGCAAGCCATTCTGGTATGTCTCGGCACGGAATATGCTATGAGTGTCAGGGCGGCTAGAAGCAAGGCATCTGATCATGATTCAAAGCACCCATTGAAAAGGCCGTGTGACCAGGATTGGGAAAGATGGATGGACAATCCTTATTTCGGGGAACTCCCCATCAGGACACAGGACATGAGCCGGTATCGTGACCCGTTTGTGCGAAACCATCTCCAATTCCGCATCAAATTCCCCGAAAAACGTGGCCCCAAAAGACAAATCTAAAAGTATACTGTTTTCATCATTTTGGAGGAAAGGTAAACACTTAACATACGACATATGGCATCATTACTTGAATTAGGCGTATCAACCGGCAAATGGGACTCTGGACTGAAGAAAGCGCAGAACTCCCTCAACTCCTTCGTGCAATCCCAGGGTGGGTTGCAGCAGGCTCTCGACAAAGAAAACGAAAAGATGGCGAAGTTTGTCCAGATGATGGGCAAGATGGAATCCACCGCCAACACTGCAAAAGGTCAGTTGCGTGACTACAAGAATAGCATAGAGCAGTTGTCAGCCGCCTTCAACCGTCTTACCGACGAACAGAAGAAGAGCGCGTCTGGGCAAGCCTACTTGCAAGCCATCGAGCAGTTGAAGACGAAGGCCAGGGAGGCAAAACAAGAGGTGGACAACCTGAACAAGTCTCTTGCATCATCCGACGGCGGTTCCAAGTTCGGACAGTTCGGCAGCATCATCGACGACGTTGGCAAGAGAATGGGTGTTACTGGCGACCTGACATCGATGCTCACATCAAAGACGGCAATGCTCACCGCCGGCGTGGGTGCTGGCATAGCCATCATCGGCAAGGCGGCTGACGCATGGGCATCCTACAACAGCGAACTCAACCGGCAAGACAACGTCACTCAGGTGGTGACAGGCTTGCAGGGAGGTGATGCCGAGCATATGACCGATGTCATGAGGGCGTTGGCGGACACCTACGACGTGGATTTCCGCGAAGCCATCAACGCCGCCAACACCCTGATGACGCAGTTTGGCGTGACGGGTGATGAAGCCATACAACTGCTTCGTGACGGCATGCAAGGCATGATCATGGGCGACGGGCCGAAGTTGTTGTCAATGATTCAACAGTATGCACCCGCATTCTCAGATGCCGGCATATCGGCTTCACAACTTGTAGCCATCATCCACAACAGCGAGGGCGGTATCTTCACCGACCAGAACATGGCAGCAATCGTCGCCGGCATCAAGAACATCCGCGACATGTCGAAGTCTACAAGCGACGCACTTGCACAGATAGGTGTCGACGGAGAGGCAATGTCGCAAAAACTGAACGACGGCACGATGACCGTCTTCGATGCCTTGCAAGAAGTTATGAGGGCGTTGGAAGGCGTGGACAGCAACAGCCAGGCGGCTGGCGACGTGTTGCAGAACGTCTTTGGGCGACAGGGCGTGACCGCCGGAACAAGCATCGCCAAAGCATTGAGCACCCTCAATCTCAACCTTGAAGAGACGAAGCGACAGACAGGCGAACTTGGCGAATCCTATTCCGACCTTGAAGCCGCCAACGAGAGACTCAACGTAGCCATTCGCAAATGTTTCGGTTACGACGGATGGTCGCAAATGGCCAACGGCATCAAGTCGGAACTGCTCAGCACACTCGCCGCTGTGATATACCAACTTGGCGTGATATGGCAATGGCTGAAGGACATCGCCCGTTGGAGTGATGGCAGCGGAGGTAGCTTCAGCGGCGGCGGTGGCTTCAGCGGCAGCGGCAGCGGAGGTAGCTTCAGCGGCGGCGGTGGCGGCGGTGGTCGTGGAGGTGAGGAAGATGAAACAATCACCAAGCGAAAGTTTACAGGCGGTGGCGGCGGTCGCCGAGGTGGAGGGGTTCCCCGTGTTGGTTCTAGCCGTGGAGGTTCCACGAAAAAGACAAAGGAACAGGAAGCACAGGAAGTACAGGAAAGCGTCAAGAAAGCCCTTGAATCCTATACCAAGAGCATTGAGAAGGCGCAGATGGAACTGGATGTCGGCATCATCTCAGAGGTGGATGTCAAGAAGAAGGAACTTCAGGCTCAAGAACAACTGTGGAGTGCCTATCAAGATGCTTACAAGAAGACCAAAGATTCCAAATACCTTGAATCGCAAAACGAGACAGCCGAGAAGATAAAGACTCTTGGCGACACCGTGCAAGAGATGACGGATGCCATGGAATCGGCGAAATCGGCAGCAAAGGAACTTGATGCGGCTGAGAAGAAACTTGCGGATGCGCAGAATGAACTGGCATCGGCAAGGAACCTGAAAGAACGCTATGCAGCCGAAAAGAAGTTGGCGGCGGCGCAAGGTGCTGTTGACAAGTTGAATGGCAACGCACCAGACGTGGTCGCAAACATGGGGCTGAATTCTGAAAATCTCAATGCTTTAAAAGCCAAACTCACTGAACAGTTGGCAAGTGCAGACCTAGGTGGCGAACTTTATGCCAGTCTCACCAATAAACTAGCCGACGCAAATTCTCTTGGCAACATCATGCGACTAGCATTCTCGGAAGGCATAGACCTAGCGGCACATGGAATAGATGCAAAATCATTGTGGAAGGCTTTGGTCAACGGTGATGACATCCCGGATGAAACTTGGCAGTCCATCGTTGACATCATCAATGAAAAGTTGGCCGAGTTGGAAATAGAACCCATCACTATCGATGTAAAGTCCGGCAATGTTAACAAAGCGGCGCAGATCGTGAAAGAATCATGGCAAGACGCCGCCCAGGCTGTGCAAGCCGTAGGCGGTGCATTGGAGCAAGTGAAAAACCCGACAGCAAAGATTATCGGCATCATCGGCCAGGCTGTCGCCACCATCGCCCTGGGCTTTGCAACGGCCACAACGGCTGCAGCTGCCGCCGGTCCATCCGCGTGGATAGCCGCCATTGCAGCCGGAATGGGCACGATGATAAGCACCATTTCCGCCATCCATTCCGTCACGGGATATGCAAATGGCGGCATCATCAAGGCTGCCGGTGGTACTATCGTGCCGGGCAATAACATGAGTGGCGACATGGTGCCGGCAATGGTCAATTCAGGCGAACTGATTCTTAACCGAGCACAGCAAGGCAACCTTGCAAGCCAGTTGAATGATGTTGGCGGCAAAATGGAATTGGTTTCGACCATCAGCGGCGAAAACATCAAGTTGGCTTTGAACAGGCATTTGCGGCGCACAGGCCAAGGCGACATCATAACAACCCAGTCAAGAAAATAATGGGAATTCGGCATATCGTATCAGTCATATCTGCAATGCCGGCTTGCTGAATTCCTCCTGCAGTCTGAAGGGGTTGGGTTGAAACCACCCCTTGTCAAGCTACCATTTGAGCAGAGACAGCAAATTCAATTCTATTTCCAAGAAATAATGTAAGCCTGTAAATCCATTCTTTTGATATATATATATGGCTAAAGAAAAAAATTTATCATTAGAAGAAACTCAATACATCTCATCCGTAGGCGGACAGATGAAAAAGGAATATTATAACATTAAAGGCTTGATTGAATATTTCAATGTAGAGTTTTTGCCATTCCTTACATATCTTGGCTTCTATTTGGATTTAGACCTTTTCTTTGATTGTATAAAGAAAGGATTGAAGTTCATTGAAAACGAATGGGTAGCGAAACAAACCGTAGCAGTGCTCACGAAAGAAGGGAACCCCCTTCAAGATGAAACCAAAGAGTTCAGGCGACGGAGAAAAAGCCTAAACGCTACGCACCGAGCAAAATTTTCGAAAATTTACAATGACTACGTTTCAGAGTTTGGCGCATATCCGTCACCTTCTCCATTTGCGGAACTAGACACGATGAAGATATTTTACCCAAGTTTCGAATTCAATCCAGAAGAGGGTATCCATATTAACGCGAAAATGTTTAGACAAATATATTTTTCGTTCGCCGCCGCCGCAAAAAGCAAAACGATGAAAGCCCACAAAGAAGCAGCGGACACCCTTAATGCTTTTTTCGGCATCGAATATAAAATCACTGAAGAGGAATTTTTTAAATATTTCGTGTTCGATGGGGGAAGTATACGACCTAACCCTACCTCAATCAACTTGGATAGTTATGCGCGCCTGGGCAAGATAGGGCGGAAAAAGGCGACAAGAATAAAAATCTAAAAAGTAAACTTTTCGATGTAAAAACATCGGTAGATGAATACTAATTTTAAAATTTTAAAAAATGGACAAAGCAAAAGACAACTCCAAGTTTCCGAGCGTATTCGACCGGCAAAAATACAGCGGTCTATGCTTCGGACTGAAACAGTGTGCCGAGTGTTTCGTTAAGCAATTCACCGGCAGCATCATCCCCATTCTGAAACGCTTCAGGATGTGTGACGATGACCATATTCGGAAGTATCTCACGGCTCCGACTTTCGAAACAATCTATGCAGACTTGAAGGACAACCCTCAAACCAAATACCTCATCTCCTTTATGGAGGAGACCAATGACGATTTCTGGGCACCTTTTCGAAAGAATGGCGCAAGACGACCAGACGAGAGCGATGAGGATTTTGCCCTTCGTGCGCGCCCCGGCTCACCTGGTTTCGAATTCTGTGACATGCCATTCACACAAGTCTCCGGGGCATCGGAGTTCGTAGGATGTATCAAGGTGGATGGTTGCAAACTGTCCATTGATTACGGCCACTTGAAGAGCCTTTGCTATGTTCAGCCATCCCAAAAGCAGCAAGCGGCATACGAACTGGCCAAAACCTTCGTTGAAGGCCTTGTCGCTCTAGGCGTTACCAAAAAGTCAAGAATTGATCCGTTCTTTACTTATGACAAGAACGGCAACATTCTCGTAAGTCCTGAAGGCATCCTTTGGGGTCATGGCCGGTTAATTTGATATCTTTCATACTAAATGAAGTGTGAGAGGCCTACAGCCTTTCAGCTGTCTTCAATGGGTTGTCTCTGGCCGATCGCATTTTTTAACAACAAAAAAAGGAAACAATGATATGCCAAACAAGAAACGAGAAATCCGAACCCCTGAATGCAAGTTTGCCGTCAGGGAACGGGAAGGAGTCAAGAAAGGCGAGTCTCGCACCATCACCGGCACGGCGATCGTCTTTAATCAACCTAGCCAAATCCTTGAAGAGGGTGGACAACGATTCAGGGAAATAATACTTCCTTCAGCCGCTTCAATGGACTTCCTGAAGACTCAGGATATCAAGATGAACCTTCTCCATCAACGTGACAAGACTGTAGCAAGATGGAACCAAGGAATAGGTTCTTTGCGGCTATGGGTTGACAACAAGGGCGTAAACTTCGAATTTGAAGCACCAAAATCATACTTGGGTGACCACGTTCTTGAGATGGTTCGCCGTGGTGACTACAGCGGATGTAGCTTTGAGTTTTGGCCGAAATATTACGACATCAAGGAGAACGGGAACGAAACAACCATATACCACCGGACGTTTGAGGCCATCGGCGCGCTTACAATCGGCCTAGATCCGGCCTATCCCCAGACATCTGTCAGCATCCGCGAGATGCTGAATAAGGATGATGAACAGCGGGGATTTTATGAGAGGAAGCGTCTTCAGTGTTTAATAAGGCTAATGGACACGGAAAATACTTTCCTTGAATTGACTCTATAAAATGTCTTTTGCTTTTCATCCTGTTGCTCCATCTTCGGAGCATGTGAGGCGTCACATGCAGGCGCCTCACCTTCTAGAGAATATGATTTTTGTACAAGCATAGATTTGAGAATTTTTTTTGCATTCCTTTGTACGTAAAAGTTTTTTATTAATCTTTTTAGTTTGGATGTCGTGAGACGTTTGAACTATTTTGAAAGAAGTTCAAGTTCTTGTTCAGAAGGCGTGGTCATCGTGAGGTGTTCACGCCTTTGTTTTACTATCTGGCATACGGTATGTGAATTTTATGCAGATTTTTTTTGGAGATTCGGAAATAATGATTAATTTTGCAATCTCCTAAATATAGTAGCAGCCCCTTTGAGGGTTGACAAACTTATTTTTGCCTCTTGCATGGTGACGGTATCGGAAACGACCGTAGGGCATCTACTATAGCCCAGGACACCTAAACGGGAGGCTTCATTTTTTTCCTAAAATATAGTAACATGAAAGAGAAACTTAACGAGAAACGCACGATTGAGCTGGCCGAGCCAACGGCGTTGTTTCTGGAAGCCTTGCAACTCGCTTGTGAGGCTCTGGAGAAGGCAATGGAAGCACGCGACCTTCTGGTAGATGAATTCGACTTGCAAACCGAGAAGCTAAACACGGACGTATTGGAAAGTCACAATGCGTTCCAAGATGCAATTTGGCGGTTCATGAGTAAAGGCATGTACTCTGTTATGATAGAACAGTACTTAGACGGAAAAGCGTTTAACCAACTCTAAGCATTAAAGCCATGGACAACGAGAGCAAAAACAACAGACCGACACCGGAAACATACGATTGTTGTGCGGCAATCGTCGAGGGCATGAAGCCTGTCAATATGACCCCGGTAACCCTTGCCTTCATCGAGGCTTTGAGGACGGCACAACAATCATACGATAAAGCAAACATCGCATTGCTTGAATGGGGTGAGCGTTTTTCACATACAGATGAAGAATACGAAATGTGGAGCGAAAAGATGTCTGAATCCCTTGTCAACTTCAAAGGAGTGATATGGGAAATGATTGTGGAGCATATGAAAGAACAGGCTTTTGACTATACCAAACCAGACGTGTATGCAACAAAGATTTGAAAAAAGCATAAAACAATAATAGAACATAAGAACCTGGGGCAAGGGCTTAATGCTGTTGCCCCGGTTTATATTATTAGGGGGTTAGTCTGATTAACACCCCTACCATAAGCAGCACCTTCACGTTACCGATGACACCAGTTCACGCGTATACGGGGCACGTCATAGGCTCCGGGTGGGCACGGTGGACTGATACCCACCTTCGCCAATGGAAGCCGACCACGAACACGGTGTGAAGTCTGGGAGCATCATCCACGTCACCGATGACACCGGCACACGCCCATACAAAGCACGTCACAGGCTCCGGGTGGGCACGGTGGACTGATACCCACCAATGGAATCCAACCATGGGCAAGATATGAAGTCATGAAGAGGATGTCCGTTTGGTGGACATCCCTATAAATGGTGAAATACAACAACTATCTTTGATGACCCCAATTCGATTGTACCCATCTTTTTTAAGCCAAGGGCAACTACGCTGATGAAGCAGCATCTTCACGTCATCGATTTCAAGACGATAAGCATGGTAAGAATAAAAAAGCCATTATGTTTTTCCCAAAAAGATTATTTTCGTATCTTTGCACCGCGCATAGTTTATGGCGCATTGATTAAAACTATTTTGAGTGCATTCGTCGGGATGACGATTGCACTTTTCTTTATTTCGGTTAAATTTCGGTTATTTTTTAAATACAAAAAGCGCCAAGTGCTTTATTATCAGCATCTTAGCGCTTTGATTGGTTGCGGAGGCAGGACTCGAACATGCGACCTCCAGGTTATGAGCCTGGCGAGCTACCAACTGCTCCACTCCGCGATGTTTTTCTAATTGCGGGTGCAAAGGTAATGCTATTTTTCCTAACCACCAAATTTTTTCTCACTTTTTTCTTTGTTTGACTAATATTTGTGGAAAATTGAGGTGAAATGGTATTGTAAATAAAGCAAAAACAGAATCTAATAACATTTTTTACCACCACTTGACAATAATCTGAGGAGGCGAAACGTTTTTTAGAAAAAACAGATAGTATGAAGAATTTGTTTGTGATGGCCGTCTTAGCCATGGTCTTCGCGTCATCGGCGAAAGGACAAGAACAGGTGGGCACTTTTTCGCTCATACCAAAAATCGGAGTAAGCATCGCCAATGTGTCGGGCGACAAGGTCTTCGTTGATAATGCGAAGGTGTTGTCTATCGAGGGAAAATACAATGCAAGGTTCGTAGGTGGGGTTGAGGCGGAATACCAGATGCTGCCAACAACAAGTGTTTCCTTGGGGGTGGCTTATGTGCAGCAAGGTTGCCGCTTCTCTGATTTAGTGATAGGTGACACCAACGATATGTTATCGGAAGGCCTGGACAAAATGCGCGACAAGTTGGACTATATCCAATGTCCACTTACTGTCAACCAATATGTGGCAGAAGGACTGGCATTGAAGGCAGGTGTGCAGTTGGGCTTCCTTGTCAAATCCAATTTTTCTTATTCCACAACTCCAATCACTCATCATCCTGATGGTAGGAAGGAGTATGGGACGACAGAGAAGATAGAGATGGACCAAAAGTCAGTCCGGCGTTCCATGGATATTTCCATCCCCGTTGGTCTTTCTTACGAATATCTCAATGTGGTGCTTGATGCCCGTTACCATTTTGGACTTACAAGATTGTATAAGGACGACTCATGGCCTACAGAGAAAAACAAGTTCTTCACCTTCACCGTGGGTTATAAATTCAATTTGTGACCCAGGCTGAGCGTTCGCACTTCTTTCTGGTGTTAAAAGGGAGTTCATGGGGAGTTAACTTGAAATATTAATGGTAATTAATCTCTCCAATGGCAAAAACTTGTCTTTACCCGCGCTCGACTTTGTCGCATGGCTTGTCCAAGAAAAATACCATCAATTATCCATCAATTATCCATAAATGTTGGTGCGCACCAATTAATGATTAATTAATGGAAATTATATGTTAAGGACAATTTACGCTATTTGATTGAAAATTAGAGTAAATAATGCAGGTTAAAGTGACGTTTGCTTACTTTGACTTACTTCTCCCTTCCTGTTTCCCGAGTTTCCCTGTGCGAAGATATTCCTCCAAACAACGCTTTTTTACGTCTGCCTCGATGTCGCTGATGGGGCGGTGGGGGTGGGAGAGGGATTTGACATAAACACATATGACGAAAACGACAACAGTGATGGCGATACTTGCCACCCAGCGCAGTATCTCATGGCTGATGGGTAGAGACTGAACACAAATAATGCCCGTCACTACGGGGATGCCGAACAAGAGCCAGTCTGCCCCAGATTTCATCTTGTAGGTTTCAATTGCTTCACGGTATTCACGGTCTTCGGCTAGAGCCGTCTGTTTGTTGGTCTGCCACCAATTCTCAAACACTTCATTTTTCTCTTCCATACATTGTATTTTTTTTAGGGAGTAATCCATGTTATTTGTTGCAAGATGTATGTTTCCTATGCATGATTTAGGTGAAGGTCATACGCGAACCAAATCGCTCATCACCATGTCGCTCAATGCAATGCCTTTTAGTGTGAGATGGATGAATCCTTGTTCTATTACTAGGCGTTGGGCATCAAGGTGAACCTGTGCATTTGCCAGCATGTCATCCAAGATTGCCGTGCCAAACTTCCTTTCCACATCCGACAAACAGATTCCTTCTTTAGTCCGCAACGCGGTGGTGATCATGTCGTTGTAATGGTCGGTCATGGTAAGCATCTCCACCTCGCATGGGAGGATGTCTTTGGATATGGCCGTCATATAACGCAACAAGTCTGTTATATTGGATTGACGGACAGAACCGTCGAAGGAATGGGCGCCAGCACCGATGCCTATATAGGGCGTACCATCCCAGTAACTGCTATTGTGCCGAGAACGGAAACCAGGAAGGGCAAAATTGCTGATCTCGTAATGCTCATAACCTGATTTTGACAGGGCTTCCACCAGCATGTCATACATGGAAAGGTAGGTCTCCTCATCCACTTCAGACACCTTTCCTTTCTCCAACAACCGATAGAGCGGGGTGCCTTCTTCGTACATGAGGCTGTAGGCGGAAAGATGCTCCATGCCAAGGGAAAGAACTCTATCGATGTCGTCACGCCAATCGCATAGCGTCTCGTCGGGAAAACCGAACATCATATCAACACTGATGTTGGCGAATCCGGCATGACGCAAAAGGCGGAACGCCTCCAATGCTTGGCGGCTGTCATGGCGACGGTTGAGGAAACGAAGACGGTCGTCGGAGAATGTTTGAATCCCCATGCTCACACGATTGACACCTAAGTGGTAGAGGAAATGAGCATACTCGTCGCTCACGTCATCGGGATTGCACTCCATCGTCACCTCTGCTTCAGGGGAGATGTCATAAACATCGAAAATGGTGGCGAACAACCGCTCCAACATCGAAGGTGCCAACAAGGATGGCGTGCCACCACCAAGATAGATGGTGCGCAAAGAGCAACCGCCACGAAGATGCATCTCGTGGCACAAGGCGTCAACATATGACTCACGACATTCCAAAGACGTCGTGGAGAAAAAACCACAATACGAGCAACGCCGCTGACAGAATGGTATATGGATATAGAGACCAGCCATCATGCAAAGGTAAGACTTTAGGCATACATTGACAAGAAAAAACACAAAATACAAACCTATACAGCATCCTTTTTTTCTTCATAATCCATAAATGTTGTAAAGAAATGCAGTTTTAGCGGAAATATTTTGGCTGTTCATCAAAAAATGAGTACTTTTACACCTCAAATTTGAAAATGAGAATATTTTCACTTAATATCTACCAATATCATTTATGAAAGTCTATCAGACAAACGAAATCAGAAACATCGCACTCATTGGCAGTGCGGGTAGCGGCAAGACGACTCTTGCCGAAGCCATGCTCTATGAAGCTGGCGTTATCAAACGTCGTGGAACCGTTGAGGCCAAGAACACCGTAAGCGACTATTTCCCTGTGGAGCAGGAATATGGCTACTCTGTGTTCCCCACAGTATTCCAATTGGAATGGAACAACAAGAAACTCAACTTCATTGACTGTCCGGGATCCGACGACTTCGTAGGTGGTGCCATCACTGCACTCAATGTCACCGACCAAGCGGTCATTGTCGTCAACGGCCAATATGGACCAGAAGTGGGAACTATGAACAGTTTCAGGGTGACTGAGAAAATCGGTAAACCGGTCATCTTCCTCATCAACCAGCTTGACCGCGAGCACTGCGACTTCGAGACCGTGATGAACAACATGCGCGAGACATTTGGAAGCAAATGTGTGGAAGTGCAATATCCTATCGCAACGGGACCGGGCTTCAACGCACTCATCGACGTGCTGATGATGAAGAAATATTCTTGGAAACCCGAAGGCGGAGCTCCCATCATCGAAGACATCCCTGCAGAGGAAATGGACAAGGCTGAAGAGTTGCACGCAGCACTGATAGAGGCTGCTGCTGAGAACGATGAGGCTCTCATGGAGAAATTCTTTGAAGAGGAGACGCTTTCCGAAGACGAAATCCGTGAAGGCATTCGCAAAGGTCTCATCGCACGCAGCATTTTCCCCGTTTTCTGTGTTTGCTCAAACAAGGATATGGGCGTAAGAAGGTTGATGGAATTCCTTGGCAATGTGGTGCCACTTCCAACTGACATGCCAAAAGTGGCCGACACCAATGGAAATGAAATCGCCATCGACAGCAACGGACCAGAGAGCCTCTTCTTCTTCAAGACTGGCATGGAGCCGCATATTGGAGAAGTGAGCTATTTCAAGGTGATGAGTGGAACGGTGAAACAAGGCGACGACCTCACCAATGCAGACCGTGGTTCCAAGGAGCGCATGGGACAAATCTTCGCTTGCGCAGGATCAAACCGCTTCCCCGTTGACGAGTTGAAGGCTGGAGACATCGGATGCACAGTCAAACTCAAGGATGTGAAGACGGGCAACACCCTTAACGCAAAAGATGTGGACTCACGCTTCGATTTCATCAAATATCCCAACTCCAAATATTCACGTGCCATCAAGGCCGCTAATGAAAGCGACACCGAGAAGTTGATGGCTGCTGTGCTCAAAATGAGACAGGAAGACCCAACATGGGTGGTGGAGCAAAGCAAGGAACTCAAGCAGATCCTCATCCACGGACAAGGTGAATTCCACCTACGCACACTCAAGTGGAGACTCGAAAACAACGAGAAAATCGCTGTCATATACGAAGAACCCAAAATCCCGTATCGTGAGACCATCACAAAGGTCAACCGTGCTGACTATCGCCACAAAAAACAATCCGGTGGTGCAGGACAATTCGGTGAGGTGCACCTCATCGTCGAACCTTACACTGAAGGCATGCCCGATCCCGTGGTTTACAAGTTCGGAGGACAGGAGTTCAAGATGAACATCAAGAGCCGTGAGGAAATCGACCTCGAATGGGGTGGAAAACTCGTGTTCCTCAACTCCGTGGTTGGTGGTGCCATCGACCTCCGCTTCATGCCTGCTATCCTCAAAGGCATCATGGAACGTATGGAACAAGGACCTCTCACTGGAAGTTACGCACGCGACGTGAGGGTCATCGTGTATGACGGAAAGATGCACTCTGTTGACTCCAACGAACTTTCCTTCATGCTCGCTGCTAGAAATGCTTTCTCGAAGGCTTTCAAAGATGCAGGACCAAAGGTGTTGGAACCCATCTACGACCTCGAGGTGCTTGTGCCCGCTGACTATATGGGCGACGTGATGGGCGACCTGCAAGGACGTCGTGCCATCATCATGGGTATGGACAGCGAGGCTGGATATCAGAAGTTGAATGCTAAGATTCCTCTCAAGGAACTGGCCAACTACAGCATCGCACTGAGTTCTATCACTGGTGGACGTGCTTCTTTCACCACATCGTTCTCAAGCTACGAACTGGTGCCCAACGACATCCAGCAGGAACTCATCAAGCAGCATGAGGCTGAACTCGCCGAAGAAGATTAATCTTGCTACACCTTATTTATTTATATGGGGCGTGTCGTGGTTGACACGCCCTTTTTCATAAGTCACTCTGTCATCCAAACTTTTATTCGCTGGTGAAATGGCATCTTCCGACTCTTGCTTGTTTTCTTAAACTCTTTTTTAATTCCCCTTGATTGCCATGTGCATGAGCAAATATTCATGAATAATTGTACGCTATTTATATGCCATAGTGATATTTGCAGAACGTCTACTGCTGACCATATCTTTTCGGGATAGAAAAAAAGAACAGTTCTTTTTGCTCTCCGCTCGTTTTTTCGTAACTTTGCCATCCATTATCATTCAAAACTTATTTTATGCCCAATAACAATAATAACAATAATGGCAGTCGAAAGCCAACTGCCAGCAAAACAACTGCATTTGACCCTGGATTGGGACATTTGCCACCACAGTCTGCCGAAACAGAAAGGCTGGTGCTTGGAGCACTGATGGTGGATAAAGACGCTTTCACTATTGTCAGCGAAATCCTCAAACCGGAAACTTTCTACGAACCTCGGAATCAGAAAGTGTTTGCCGCCATACAAACACTTAGTGTCAACGAGCACCCTGTCGACATCATTACGGTAACAGAGCAACTTAAAAGAGACGGGACTCTGGAAGAGGCCGGAGGGCAAATGTATATCTACGACCTCACTGCACATGTCGCTTCTTCTGCACACGTTGAATATCATGCCAGAATACTGGCACAGAAATTCCTTGCACGAGAACTTATTTCATATGCCAGTCTCATTGAAACTGCTGCATTTGATGAAAGCAATGACATCGAACTGGTGATGCAAGAGGCGGAAGGGAAACTATTCCAAATCTCACAAACCAATATGCGGCAGGATTACACCCAGATAGATCCTATCGTGAAAAACGCCCTCGACATCATACAAAGGGCGGCGGCTAACACTGGAGGACTGACGGGAATCACCACTGGATATGCCAAACTTGATGATATGACTTCTGGATGGCAGAAAAGCGACTTGATCATACTTGCTGGAAGGCCTGCCATGGGTAAAACCTCTTTCGCTCTTTCTTTGGCCAAGAACATTGCGGTGGACAACAGAATACCTACGGCTTTCTTCTCTCTGGAAATGACCAACTTGCAATTGGTCAACCGCCTTATATCCAATACTTGCGAAATTGACAGCAAGAAAATCATGAATGGACAATTGGATGACGCGGAATGGGGAAGGCTCGACAAGAACATCAGAAAACTGGAGGGGGTCCCGCTTTTTCTCGATGATACACCGGGACTCTCCATTTTCGAACTTAGGACGAAAGCGAGAAGACTGGCAAGAGAGAAAAACGTGAAAATCATCATGATCGACTATCTTCAACTGATGAACGCCAGTGGCATGCGCTTCGGGAGCAGGCAAGAAGAAGTATCCACCATCAGCCGATCGCTCAAATCCCTTGCCAAGGAACTCGACGTTCCAATCATCGCTTTGTCACAACTTAACAGGTCGGTGGAACAACGTGACAGCGACGGAGGGAAAAGGCCGCAACTCAGCGACTTGCGAGAGTCGGGAGCAATAGAGCAAGATGCCGATATGGTGCTCTTCGTACATCGTCCCGAATATTATCACATTTACCATGACGAGAACGGCAACGACCTCAGAGGGATGGCACAAATCATCATTGCTAAACATAGAAAAGGTGCCGTCGGCGATGTTCTTCTACATTTCAGAGGACAATACACACGTTTCGACAATCCGGAAGACTCTTACATTCCACCCACAGCTGGAGGGGAAATCATTGGCTCTAGAATGAACAGCCTGCCTGACCCGTTAGGGCCTCCACCACCACCTGAAACTCCATTCTGACAAACAAACCCATTCCAAAATTTTCACAATCATGAGACATTCTTTCATCATCGCGCTCCTTGCAATCTACACAACAAGCGCTTGTGCACAATGCCCATCCATCTCGGTGTTGGGTGACTCTTATTCCACATTCGAAGGGTATGTGACACCTTCAACAAACGAGATGTGGTATTATGAAGAAAGTGGAAATAGGACCGACGTGGACGACGTGACACAAACTTGGTGGTGGCTCGTTGCCAAACAAGGTGGGTACCGCATTTGTGTCAACAATTCATATAGTGGAAGCACCATCGGATACCTTGGATATGATGGAAACGACTATGCCGACCGCTCTTTCCTCACCAGGATGGACAACATTGGCAATCCTGACATCATCCTCATCTTCGGGGCTACCAATGACAGTTGGGCGGGAGAACCGGTAGGCGAATACAAATACAAGGATTGGAAAAGGGGAGATTTCTACACCTTCAGGCCGGCCATGGCATATATGCTGCACCACGTCACATGCAGGTATCCTAATGTGAAGGTTTATTTCATCCTCAATTCTGAATTAAGGGATGACATTACTGAGTCATGCAAGGTCATCTGCAAGCATTATGACGTGAAGTGCATCTCGCTTCACGACATCCACAAAATCAACGGCCACCCCTCCAAGAATGGGATGCAAGCCATTGCAAATCAAGTGTTGGAAGCAATGAAGTAATCATTCCAATTCGCTCAACTCCAACCACCTCATGCTCTTCTCGTCAAGTTCTTCGTTGAGAAGAGGGAGGCGCTTGCTCATCTTTGTGATGGTTTCCACATCGCTGGTTCCTCCGCAAAGCATGGCTTCTATGTTGCGCTTTTCCTCTTCCAAAATGGCAATTTCACGTTCCAAACGGGCGTATTCCATCTTCTCCTTGTAACTCATCTTGCGCTTCTCGGTGTTATGGTACTCTCGTTTCACGCGTTTGTCAACTTTCACGTCCGATGACTCCTCTTTCTCACTTAGGCTGCACCATTCTCGATATTGAGTATAGTTGCCGGGGAAATCCTTGATGACGCCATCACCTTTGAACACCAACAGGTGGTCAACTACCTTGTCCATGAAATAACGGTCGTGGCTCACCACGATGACACACCCGGGAAAGTCTGACAAGTATTCTTCCAAAATCTGGAGTGTTTGGATGTCCAGGTCGTTGGTGGGCTCGTCAAGTACCAGGAAATTGGGGTTGCGCATCAATACTGTGCAAAGATACAGTTTCCTTCGCTCACCACCGCTGAGTTTGTAGACATAGTTGTATTGCTGCTCAGGAGTGAATTGGAAATGCTGCAAGAACTGGGAAGCGGTGAAATGGCGACCGCCGCCTAGGTCGATGTAGTCGGCTATGTCACGCACCACGTCAAGCACTTTTTGTTGCTCGTCAAACTGCAAACCTTCTTGTGAGAAATATCCGAAACGTACTGTCTCACCGATGTCGAAACGACCTGAATCAACGGGTTCATACCCTAAGAGGAGTTTGAGGAAGGTGGACTTACCCGCCCCGTTGCTTCCCACTATGCCCATTTTCTCGAAGCGTGCGAAATTGTAGTAGAAGTCCTTGAGCATCACCTTGTCGCCCCATGACTTCGACACATATTGGCACTCGAAAATCTTGCTGCCGATATATACATTGGTGGATTTCAGGCGCATCTGACGCTCTTCGATGCGTTGCTTAGCCTTTCGTTCCAGTTCATAGAAGGCGTCTTCACGGTATTTTGCCTTGTGACCCCTTGCCTGAGGCTGGCGGCGCATCCATTCCAATTCACGGCGGTAAAGATTGTTCGCGCGCGTGATCTCGGCACGTGCCACTTCAAGGCGGTGCTGACGCTTTTCCAAATAATAGGCATAATTGCCTCGATAGGTGTAGAGTGAATGATTATCCAGTTCGATGATCATGTCGCATACACGGTCGAGAAAGAAACGGTCGTGGGTGACCATCAACAACGTTCTCCTGCCCCTTGATAGATAACTTTCCAACCATTCTATCATGTCAAGGTCGAGATGGTTGGTTGGTTCATCGAGGATGAGAAGGTCTGGGTCGGTGAGCAATACATTGGCTAGCGCTACTCGTTTCTGCTGACCACCGCTCAGTTGACCCATGGGTTGGGTGAGGTCGCTGATTTTCAGTTGGGTAAGCACTTGCTTGGCACGAAGCACCTTTTCATCGTCACCGTGATGGTTGAAACAGGCATCAAGGACAGACTCTTCGGGGTCGAATTGTGGCGACTGCTCCAAGAATCCCACTTTCAAGTCTTTACGATAGATGATTTCACCTTCGTCATAACCTTCCTTGCCTGTTAGGATGGAGAGGAGTGTGGACTTGCCCACTCCGTTCTTGGCAACGAGGCCGATGCGTTGACCTTCCGCAATGGAGAAGGAGATGTGCTCAAAGAGCGTCAGCGCACCGAATGTCTTCGTGAGGTTCTGTACGTCAAGATATGGATTCATGGGTCAAGGCGTGGGTGATGTGATTTCCTTGGTGATGTTTTCTATGTAGGTTAGGATGTCTTCACGTCCTCTTTTGTTCTCGCTGCTGGTGACGAAATGCGGAGGTAGTTCCTCCCATGTCTCAAGCAATGCATCGAGATATTTGCGCACGTTTTCATTCGACTTCTGGAAAGATAGCTTGTCTGCTTTCGTAAACACGATGGAGAAGGGTATGTTGCTGCTTCCCAACCAATCAATGAATTCGAGGTCGATTTTCTGAGGGTCATGCCTGATGTCAACGAGCACGAAAACGTTGGCCAGTTGCTGGCGCATGAGGATGTAGGATGAGATCATGTTCTGAAGTTTCTGCCTCATGCTCTTTGATTGCTTGGCGAAACCATATCCGGGAAGGTCCACAAGATACCATTCGTTGTTGATGATGAAATGGTTGATGAGCAGCGTCTTGCCTGGGGTGGAAGAGGTCTTGGCCAAACCCTTGTGGTTGCAGAGCATGTTGATGAGGCTTGACTTCCCCACATTGGAACGTCCGATGAAGGCGTATTCTGGCTTGGTGTCACGAGGGCATTGGTCCAATGTTGCACTACTCTGTGTGAATGCTGATGTCTTGATTATCATTTTCTTCGTTCTTTTATTTTGTTGTTTTTTCCCCCTTCTCCAATCTTTTGAGTCGGCGGAGAGGTTCTTTGGAGTCTGGCGAGAGTTCTAGCGCCTTGCGATAGTTGGATATGGCTGCCTCTGGCATGCCCTCTCTTTCACAATCCTTGCCCATGAGGGTGTATTCGGCAGCCAATTTCCTCAGAAACGCCTGCTGCTTGGCGCGTTCCTCCAAAAGCCGTTCATTTTCTTTTTGCAAGGCCAATAATTGGTTGAGTTTGCGACGGATGAATCGTTGCTCACGGGGCTTCTCTATGTCATATCTATGGTGAATGGCCTTGAAGAAGTTGGTCATGAAGCCTTCGGCGTCGCCATCGGCTAAGGCGACGACTGCGTCATGGTATTCTTTGTCGGCCTGTGACGACTCGAGGGCTGCATTGACGAGACGCTCGTTGTTGTAATTTCGTGAAAAGCGTACCACCTCGGAACGCACGAAGATGTCGCTCATTCGGACGGGCTCTGCCAGGCTGATGCCATTCATGGACCTGCATCGCGACAATGCCACATAGGTTTGACCTCCGGCAAAAGCACCTCCCGACAAGTCGATGTTGACATGGTTGAAGGTCATACCCTGGCTTTTATGCACAGTGATGGCCCATGCCAGACGGAGGGGGAATTGGATGAAACGTCCGATTTCCTCCTCTTCTATTTTCTCTTCCTTTTCGTTATAGGTGTAGCGCATGTTGCTCCAATAGTCGCGAGTAACCTCATACTCTTCGCCATTGTCACAAAGCACGGTGAGTATCTCCTCGTCTTCTTCATCAGTGTCAATGGCGGTGATGGTGCCCAAAGTGCCATTTACCCATCGATGCTCGAAGTCGTTTTTCAAGAAAATGACTTGGGCACCAACCTTTACATAAAGTTCCATCAACGTAGGGAGGTTGCTGGTGGGAAAATCGCCTTCGACTTCACCATGCAGGCAAGTCTCTTCGCCAGGCAATTTCGCAAGTTGTTGCTCGTTGATGAAATCCACGGTGTCACGGCGGGTGGAAAGCGTGATGGATAACTCCCCTTCATGGTTGACCTGCTGCCCTACGTGGCAATTCAATTGTGATAGTTCGCTTTGGGTGATGCTGTTGGTGCGTATGTGGTCGAGCAGGCTGATGAAAGATGGGTCGTTCTGTCTATAGACCTTGGTGAGTTCTATGCTTACCAGTTGGAATTCCCTGAACACATGTGCGTCGAAAAAGAACTGCGAGGGGTAGAAGGGACGCAACAATTGTCTGTCCTCATCACGAACGACGGGTTCGAGTTGGAAGATGTCGCCCACGAAAAGCATCTGCTTTCCACCGAATGGGACGTAGCGGTTTCGCGTATAGACACGCAGCACCTTGTCGATGAAATCGATGATGTCGGCCCTGACCATGCTGATTTCATCGATGATCACTAGTTCCACGTCACGGATGATTTTGCGCTTGATGCCCGTGTATTTCAATGTCTCTCGTATGTTGCGCTCCGAGAAACGGCTGTCGTTGGGAAGCAAGGGATGGAATGGAATCTTGAAGAAACTATGCAACGTGCTGCCACCCACGTTGATGGCGGCGATACCCGTAGGAGCGAGCACCACATGCTTCTTTTTCGTAGTGGCGCAGACATGCCTGAGGAAAGTGGACTTTCCCGTGCCGGCTTTGCCTGTAAGAAAGAGGCTTTGGTTGGTGTATTGGACTATTTGAAGTGCCTTGCCAAATTCCGGATTTTCGTTGTCTATGGTGATGCGCGTTTCCAAGTTGCCTTTAGTTTTGGAACAAGAATTCTTCCTCTTTTTCCGGGACAAAGATTTCTGTTTCCCGGCCATTGCTGTTGTCTTCCTCGTCGGTCGGTTCTTTCTCTTCGTCCATTTCGTCGTTGGTGTCTTCTACATACAAGCTGTCGTTGACAACAGGCTTGGCGACTGCTGGACGTTTCGGTTCGCAAGCAAAAAGGTCGAGATTGATATCCTCGCCTGCTGGCACTTCGAATCGACCATGGTATTTGTCATACATAGGGTCGATGAACACCGATTCAAGGAATTTTCCGCAGATGGGTAATGCAGTGGAAGCACCTTGCCCCAACCTTCCACTACGGAAATGGATTTGGCGGTATTCTCCACCCACCCATGCTCCACAAACCAATTTGGGGGTGACCGCTATGAACCAACCGTCTGCTGCATTGTTCGACGTGCCTGTCTTACCTCCCAAGTCTGTTCCTGCCCATTTGCCTACATAGCGACGAAGGCCTCTCGACGTTCCCTCATCGACGCCATACATGAGCATCTGCTGCATCATGAATGCACTTTTGTAAGGAATGGCACGAGGACTGTCAACAGGACCTTCATACACGAGATTGTCCTCGCTGTCCAGGATGCGTGTGACCAAAATGGCTTCATGCCGCATGCCATTGTTCGCTATCGTGCAGTAGGCATTGACCATTTCAAGCAAATTGACATCCGAGGCTCCGAGAAGGGTGGAGGGGTGGGGGTCGAGTTCACTTTTGATACCCATCTCATGAGCAGTCTTGATGACGTTTTTCACACCCATCTCGACACCAAGCCTGACGGCAACGGAGTTGATGCTGGTGGCGAACGCTCTTTTCAGCAACAACGAGTCACCCGAGAAACGTTTGCTTGAATTGGTGGGCGACCACACTGACTCTGAATGGGTCTCCGAGTCATATATGGGAACATTCACGGCTTCGTCTCGTCGCTTGTCGCAAGGGGCCAAACCTTGGTTCATTGCTTCTGTATAAACAAAAAGCTTGAAGGTCGATCCTGGCTGTCTCATGGCTGAGACCTTGTCGTATTGCCAGGTGTTGTAGTCCACGTCACCAACCCATGCCACGACGTGACCCGTTTGAGGCTCCATCACAACCATCCCTGCATGAAGGTAGCGCAACATCGTGCGCAAGGAGTCGAGAGTGCTCATTTCTGCCTCATAAGTTCCCTTGTTATAATCAAATAGGGTCACCTTGTGAGGCAGGTTCATATAGTGGTCGATGGAATCTACATTGCCATCATACTGCTGTTTCAATTGGGCGTATTCTGGACGTTTCTTGGCCAGTTTCTGTACGAAATTGGGAATGACCTTGCCGTCGTCGTCTCTCCAAGGCTCCTGTCCTGCCCAATCTTTGTTGAAACTGACTTGCAACGTACGCATCTGGCTCAATACCGCCTTTTCTGCATAAGACTGCAAGTCTGTGTCAAGAGTGGTGTATATTTTCAAACCGGATGTGTAGAGGTCGTATCCCGTGTCATGGCACCATTTGGCAAGACTGGCCTCGACGGCATCCTTGAAGTATGCGTTCTGCCCTTGCGTACCGGCATCGGAATGGAAATTGAGTGGAGTGCGAACAGGAGCCAAGCGGTCGTATTCACTCTGTGAGAGATGATTGTTTTTCACCATCAGGGATAAAACGACGTTGCGACGTTGATGGCTGTTGTCGGGGTTGATAAGAGGATTGTAGAAGGAGGTGGCTTTGAGAATACCCACCAACACAGCTGCTTGGTCTGTGGTCAATTCGGAGGGGGTGGTGTTGAAATAGGTCTTGCTGGCGGTCTTTATGCCATAACAATTGCTGCCGAAATCAACGGTGTTGGCATACATTGTCAAGATTTCCTGCTTGTCATAAACCAACTCTATCTTTGTTGCCAATATCCATTCCTTGCTCTTCACAATCAGCATGCGCAAGCCCGGCAGGTTGCCAAGCAATCCTGTGGATGTCTGGGAACGCATGCGGAACATGTTCTTGGCCAACTGCTGGGTGAGGGTTGAGGCTCCGCGAGCGTCACGCCTGACCAAGGCATCCTTGACAGCCCCCAAGACACCTGCGAAATCGATGCCGCGGTGGCTGTAAAAACGCTCATCCTCTGTGTCAACAAGGGCGTCCCAGAAAATAGGGGCGACATCCTTGTATTCCACAGGACTGCGGTTCTCATTGAAGAATTTGCCTATCAACTTGCCATCGTTGCTGAAAACCTCGGAGGCAACACTCGTTGGTGGATGGAGTATTTCGTAGAATCCGGGGGATTTCCCAAACAATCCTAGGAAATTGATGTCTACCATGCCGAAATAGACCAGCGTGAATACGATGAACGAAACAATGGTCGATAGGATTTTTACATACCATCGACGTCCTTTGAATAGGTGCACATACCATCTGAGCACCTTTTTCATAATCTTGAAAGGCCAAGACAAAAACCTCATACGGCATTGTTTTTATATGGTTGGGGTCAAACCCCCGCCTTTTCTGTTACATAGGAAAGCACTTCTTGCTCCTCGTCAGGGTGAAACCAACGGATGCGTTCGTCGCGTTTCAACCAAGTGAGTTGTTTACGGCAGTAACGCCTTGTGTTGCCTTGGATGCGTGTGACGGCCTCGTCTAGGCTGCAACGTCCTTCCAAATAATCAAACATTTCACGGTAACCTACCGTGTCGAGTGCATTGACTCCTTTCATCGGATGCACGCTGCGTGCCTCTTCCACCAATCCGTCTTCCACCATCTTCTCCACACGCTTGTTGATGCGGAGGTAAAGTTCTTCACGCTCTCTGTTAAGTCCTATTTTCACTATCTTGAAAGGGCGCTCACGGCGCTTGTTGGTGCGGAACGATGTGTAAGTGCGCCCGGTCATGTAACAGATTTCCAAGGCATGCACGACTCTTCGGGTATTCTTCCTGTCAACGATGCGATAATATTCCGGGTCAAGCAATCTCAACTCTTCCAGAAGCCTTTCAAGTCCTTCTTCCTCTAGTCGATGTTTCAGAAGTGAGCGAGTGTCGTCATCGACTGTGGGGATGTCGTCTATGCCGTCGCACACAGCGTCGATATACATCATGCTGCCTCCCGACATCAAGGCATAGGGCATGGATGACAATTCGCCGGGAGGGGTGAGTAGGCCGAGTACGTCATTCTCATACTTCGATGCGCTATAATAGTCGGCCAAGCCAAGTGTCCCCACGAAGTAATGCCTCACACGCTCCTGTTGCTCTGCCGTGGGGGCGGCGGTGCCTATGGGAATCTCACGGTATAATTGGCGTGAGTCGGCATTGACCACCGGCACTCCTAGCAACTCTGCTATGCGAAGGGTGAGTTCTGTCTTGCCGACAGCCGTGGGACCCGTCACCACGAACAGCGTTTCCATACGCGCCAAGACTATCTGATGATGCCGCGCTTTGACTCTTGGATGAAGCGAAGGATGTATTTCACCTCGTCGGTCTGAGGAAGTTCGGCCTGGACTGCCTCGATGCCTTCAGCCTTCACTGCCTTGGAAAAGAGCAGTCTGTAGGTGTTGTGTATCAAATCTATCGTCTCCGCACTGAAGCCACGACGGCGCAGGCCGATGATGTTGATGCCGCAATAGTGACAAGGCTCCTTGCCCGCAATGACGTAGGGTGGAATGTCCATGCTTGAACGGCTTCCTCCCTGAATCATCACATACCCACCTACATGGCAGAACTGGTGCATGAGGACGGCGGCGCTGATGATGGCGTTGTCGTCAATCAACACCTCACCCGCGATTTTTGTCGAATTTCCTATGATGAGGTTGTTGCCCAGGAAACAGTCATGGGCGATATGGACGTTTTCCATCAAAAGGCAATGGTTGCCTATTTGAGTCGTACCTTTGGAAGCCGTACCTCGGGATATGTTCACATTCTCGCGAAAACTGTTGAAGTCTCCTATCTCGCAAATGCTATCCTCGCCTTTGAATTTCAAGTCCTGGGGCTTGGCGGAAATGCTTCCACCTGCAAAGAACTCATTGTTGTTGCCGATTCGCGCACCATAATTGATGGTGACACTGTTCTGCAACACATTGTTGTCGCCCAATACCGTGTTACGGTCGATATAGCAGAATGGACCTATGATGTTGTTGTCGCCCAATTGGGCATCGGGATGCACATAGGCCATGGGACTGATTTGGTTCATATTCAATTATTATTAGGGGTGTTATACTTTTATCTATTTATTGGTGATGCTTACTTGTTCTTCACGATTTGTGCAGTGAAAGTGGCCTCGGCTACGACATGGTCGCCTACAAACATGTAGCCTTTCATCGAACTCACCCCATGCCTTAAAGGATGAAGCAGTTCAACTTTGAAGAGCAATGTGTCGCCAGGGACAATCTTTTGACGGAATTTCACGTCATCGATTTTCATAAAATAGGTTGACCAATGTTCAGGTTCCTCCAATGTGTTAAGTACGAGCAGCCCTCCGCATTGGGCCATGGCCTCAACCATCAAAACACCTGGCATGACTGGTTCCTGGGGGAAATGCCCTTGGAAGAACGGCTCGTTGGAAGTGACATTTTTCACACCTACGATATAGTTGGGACCCAACTCAATCACCTTGTCCACCAGTTGCATGGGGTATCGATGGGGCAATAGTTCTCTGATGCGGTTGTTGTCCATCACCGGGGCTTCGTTGGGGTCATAGATGGGGGCTTGTATCTCATGCTTGCGGATTTCCTTGCGCATGAGACGGGCGAATTTGTTGTTGATGGTGTGACCGGGGCGCGTGGCTATGATGCGACCTTTGATGGGTTTGCCGATGAGTGCCATGTCGCCGACGATGTCGAGCAATTTGTGGCGTGTGCACTCGTTCTCCCATTGCAAGGGGCGGTGTTGGATGTAACCCATTTTTGTGGCATCCATATGTGGAACCTTGAGAAGGTCGGCCAATTGGTCGAGCCTTTCCTGAGGAATCTGCTTTTCATAGATGACGATGGCATTGTCCATGTCGCCACCTTTGATCAAGTTGGCATTCAAGAGGGGCTCGATGTCACGAACGAAGACAAACGTGCGGGCGGGAGCCACTTCGTCGGAAAAAAGGCCGATGTTGTCGAGTGTGGCGAATTGGCTGTTGATGAACTTGGACTCAAAGGAACACATCACGGTGATGCTGAAGTCATCGTCTGGCAAGATGGTGATGCAAGAGCCATTCTCCTCATCCCTGACTTCTATCTTATGACGTATGATGTAGTAATCCTTGGGGGCGTTCTGTTCCTCAACCCCGACCTTGTTGATGTGCTCGACATAAATGGCGGCACTGCCATCGAGGATGGGGAATTCTGGACCATTGACTTGAATCAGGCAGTTGTCTATGCCTAGGGCATACAAGGCGGCAAGGCCATGTTCAACGGTTGACACCTTGACATCGTTCTGGCAGAGCACGGTGCCTCGCCTCGTGTCGCATACCATTTCGGCTTTCGCTTCAACTATGGGTTGGCCTTCAAGGTCGATGCGCTGGATTCTGATTCCGCTGTTCTCCGGGGCGGGATAGAAGGTGATGGTCAGGTTCAGTCCGGTATGCAAACCTTTTCCAAAAAGGGAGAAACTGCCTTTAAGAGTCTTTTGCTTATTCATTTGGTTCCAATTTTTTCTTGAGTTCAGATAATTCTTTTTGCAGGTTTTTCAGTTGCTGGTACATTTCAGGGAGTCGTCGTGTGAGAGCCACTTCACGGAAAAATGCCCGAGGCTCCCGGGTGGGGGATCCAATCAATGTCAAACCGCTGTCAAGGTTGCCTATGACACCAGACTGGGCTCCAATGTTCACCTTGTCGCCAACAGTGATATGGCCGGACAAACCTGCTTGGCCGCCCAGCATGCACCATTGTCCAACCTTGGTGCTGCCTGCAATGCCAACTTGAGCCGACATCACCGTGTTGGCACCGATGTCGGTGTTGTGTGCTATCTGCACCAGATTGTCTAGTTTAACACCCTTTCGTACATAGGTGCTTCCCATTGTGGACCTGTCAATGCATGTGTTGGCACCAATCTCAACATTGTCTTCGATGGTGACGATTCCGATTTGTGGAATCTTGTCGTAACCATCGGGACCTGGAGCGAAACCAAAGCCATCGGCCCCTACCACGCAACCTGCATGGAGGGTGACATTGTTACCAATTTTGCAACCATGATAGACCACTACGTTGGGATAGACCAAGCAATTGTTTCCCATTTGCACACCTTCGCCCAAATATACATTGGGATAGACCTGGCAACCATCGCCAAGAACAACACCTTCTCCAACATAAGCGAATGCTCCTATGTAGCAGTCTTTGCCTATCTTTGCCGTGGGGGAGATGAATGCCAAAGGGTCGATGCCGCTCTTCTTTGCCTTCATCGACTCATACAATTGCAGCAGCTTTGCCACAGTCTCATAGGCATTGGACACTCGAATGAGCGTTGCTGAGACAGGTTTATCCAACGCAAGGTCCTCATTGACGATGACGACACTCGCCTGGGTCTCATAAAGGAAATGGGTGTATTTAGGGTTGGAGAGAAAAGAAATGGCTCCCTCCCGGCCTTCTTCTATTTTGCAAAAAGTGTTGACAACGGCTTCTGGGTTGCCCTCCAGCTTGCCTCCTGTCAATTCCGCAATCTGTTTAGCTGTAAAATCCATATTTCCTAATTAATGATAACAATTCTTCGGATGATGTCCTACAAGACTGCAAAGATACGAATAATCGAGTGAAAAGCCAAATTTATTTGAGTTTTAACGCGTTTTCATTGTCACTTTCACTGCCAAAGCCTTTTTCCATTCCTCAAGATAGGCAAACCAGTCCTTGGCACTGTGCATGCCAAACGACTCGTTGTTGCTGCAGAAAGAGATATGGTAGGTGAGGTGGTCGCCGTCAAAATGCAACACGTATGCATAGTTGTCTTTATCGACAGGCAATTCGCTTTCCACAACTTCTGGAGGCAGGCAGATGCCAAGGCCTACCGTCTCCCGCTTGTGACCTGCCGAGTCCTTCTCAGATACAGGCCAGTCTGTCCCCCAGCAGCCGCGAAGGCCATGCTTGTCACTATGTTCGGTGGAGTTCTTTACGTTGATGACTCCGGTGGCGAATTTCATGTCGCTCACGTTGCGGTCGAACTTCACATCGACACGACAGTCTCGGCGTCCTGCATACAGGGTGTAGTATGTGGTCATGTCGACAGGTTGCTTGTCGGGAAGCATGCGCCAAGCCTCGTCTTTCACCTCTACGATGGTGCGCAACGGGCCACGTGCCACAAGGCGCTGCCCTCTGTGCTCCACATCGTTGATCATCACAGGGGCAGAACCGTCCCATCCACGAAGTGTGCCAAGGCCCAATGTGTTTCCCACCCAGAGCACATCATCGCCAAAACCGGCTGCCGCCTGCTCCTTGTCTGGATAGAACTGTGTCTGTTTCAATTCTAGTCCCTTTTTGTACTTGCCATAGATGTCCACTGTCTGACGATGGTCGAAATAAATGCGATAGGCCACCAACTCGTTCTCAAAGGCAGCACCATGGTGATGCAACATCGAGTAAGGATTGACCCCACGGTCAACCATGAGGCTTTGGATATATAGATTCTGCTTGTTGGACTCCTTGATTTTGCTGTTGGTGAGCATCATGTCTACATATACCTGTGCTTCATATTGTCTTGGCACCCCTGTGTCATAAAGTGTCACTTGAAAGGTCTTGCTTCCTCGTTTGTCCAAGTCGGTCAAGAAAAAGAGTTCGTCATACTTCCCGTCGCCATCCAAGTCATCAAGCTGGCATGGTATTTCACGTCCCTCGTTGGTGACCAATGCGGAATGTGTGTCGATGTCGTAGTCTTTCAGTTGGAGACTGACGGGGTGTTGGCTGACATTCATCTTGCTCTCATTGTCAAGTGTCAAATCAAATGTCTTTTGTGCCCAAAGCGCCGTGGAGGCAAAGGCGAACAACAAAAGGGTGGCATGTTTTCTCATTGAAACCTAAATTATTTTTGATTGTTTTATATAGAATTACAAATATCTTTCATTCCATTTCCCCATAGAAGAGGATGTCGGTTCGGTTTTGTGGCGCGACGAGTATGGATGCATGCCCATTGTCGAAGACGTCGATATAATAGAGATACTTGTCTTCATCATTTTCAATCGCCAATTTGATGTTGTATTCCTTTTTCGTCCTGGAAAGGTCAAATCCGCTCATCTTGCCTGAGAAGTTGAGTGCCTTGCCACCGCCATAAGGCACGGAGTAGGCTCTTCCATAATATGGCAGGTAGGAGATGACGCTGTCGCCACGCACCTCCAACGAATATGGGCTGGTGAGGTTGACGGGTGGAAAAGAGGTGGGATGGGCACTTGTGACATTGATGGTGAAATGACGGTCATAAAGAGCCTGCCTCACTTTCTCTGCCTGTAGCCTTTTCTTTTCCGCCTTGGACAAGCCAGGGGTTTGCGTACTGGCACAAGAAGCGAAAAGCGCTATTGCCAATGTCATCAATGCGATGATTTTTGTCGTTGTGTGTTTCATTTAATTATTGATTCTAAGAAAGTTGACATATCTTATTTCGATGCTTCCTTGAAGGCGTCCATGATAATGGTGGGGCGATGATTTTCAAAAGCCCCAAGGGGGTAGGGTCCTTCCAATTCGGGTGCCCAATAGAATACGCCGAGGCAATGACCGTCGCAATCGTTGCGGGCGGCATCGATGATGGCTTTCATCGTGGCTTTGCCCTCGACCGGCTTTTTCGCCTCAACTCCTGTCTCTACGACCATCGACTCTGTCCCGTATTTCTCATACATTCGCTTGATGTTGAGCGGGAAGTCTCGGATTGTGCCTTCTGCGTCTTTCTCCAACCCGGCTTCCTGATCCCAATAAGGATAGACGCTCAAACCGATGATGTCCCAACGGACGCCATGTTTTCGCAAGCCGTCAAAAATGAAATCAAAACGCTTGGGGTCGCATCCTCCGTCCAGATGGATGATGACCTTGGCATCGGGATAGACGGCTTTCACCGCTTGGCATCCCGCTTGCGTCAGTCCGGCGTATTGCTCCATGTTCTCTTCTGCCCTTCCCATCGGCCACAGGAAACCGTGGGTGGTCTCATTGCCCACCTGCACCCATTTCACATCGATATGGTGATCCTTGAGCAACTGGAGCACGTCGCGGGTGTGAGCTGCCAGGGCGTATTTCATCTCGTCATATTTCATATATTGCCAAGAGGCGGGGATGTGCTGCTTGCCTGGGTCGGCCCACCAGTCGCTGTAATGGAAATCCAGCATCAATGCCATGCTATGATACCGTGCACGCTTGGCCATCTCCAACACATCCTCCTTGTTGCAAAAACCATCGCGGGGATTCACCCATACACGCAGCCTGACCGCATTCAACCCATACTCGGCCATCAAGGCGGTGCTTTCCCTGATTTCGCCCTTCGTGTTGTAGAGTCTTTGCCCTCGTGCCTCCATGGCTGTCGTGCCACTGATGTCAGCCCCAAGCCAGAAGGGTTCTGCTTCCTGGGCGTTTCCAACCAAGGAAAGGAGCAGCATCATGGCTGAAAATGTCATCCGTCGCATTTTCATCTCCTCATCATGGTGTTTCTTCTTTTCTGACTCTTCTTGCGCATCCTTTCCAGTTTTCCTTTGCTGACTTTCTTATACTTGCCCTGGCTTTTCTCCACATAGGCATTGCCGTCAACATCAGCATAGTAATGGAACCACTCGTCGCCCACCAGTTGGGCTTTGACCTCCTTGCCATCGGTCAAGGTAAGCTTGCGCCATATCCCACGCTTGACGGGAACGGCCATCATCGTTGTGGCAAACAACAGAAACATCCATAAGATGATATTTGCCTTCCATAGTGTTTTCTTCTTCATTGTCGATTGGAGCTTGTTGGGTTGGGGGATTAACATATAACCTCGGTGTGGGTTTCCACCCTTTGTATCGATTGTACAAAGTTAGAACAATTTGATGAAAAAACAAAGCATTTAGACTTTTTTTAACGCTCCCAACCTTTTCGTTTCTCTTTTTTTGCATACAAATGGCAAATAATTCTCTTTTTTATCTCGACAGACTTATAATTTCGGTTTTTTTATCTAATTTTGCAGTCTTAATCAGAAATATACAATTCAGAAATTTACAATAATGAGAGTAAAAGAAATACCTGTACTCCTGCTCACAGGATATCTTGGAAGCGGGAAAACGACGTTGGTGAACAGGATTCTCGCCAATAAGAAAGGAATTAAATTTGCAGTGATTGTCAATGACATCGGGGAAATCAACATCGATGCCGATCTTATTGAGAAAGGTGGCATCGTCGGAAAGAGAGACGAGAGCCTGGTCGCCTTGCAAAATGGTTGCATCTGTTGCACACTGAAGATGGACCTCGTAGAGCAATTACGCGACATAACCAGACTCAATAAGTTCGACTACATCGTCATTGAAGCCAGCGGTATTTGCGAGCCGGCTCCCATCGCTCAAACCATCTGCTCTATTCCTACCATGGGACTGGAATATGTGAAGGATGGACTGGCTCGGCTCGACTGCATTGTCACTGTTGTTGACGCATTGAGGATGAAGAGCGATTTCGGTGGTGGCAACGATCTCTTGAAATCAAACATTGATGAAGAGGACATTGAAAACCTTGTCATACAACAGATAGAATTCTGCAACATCGTGTTGCTCAACAAGGCATCGGAAGTGGAACGTGGGGAACTGGCGAGACTCCATCAAGTCATTCGTTCTTTGCAGCCCAAGGCACAAATCATCGAATGTGATTATGGAGACGTGGATTTGGAAAAAATACTTGACACTCGTATGTTCGACTTCAACGAGGTGGCTTCGTCGGCAACATGGATTGCTGAATTGGATAAACATCACGATGAGGATGAGCATGAAGATGACGACGACGATGAGCATGAACATCATCATCACCATGACGACGATGACGACGATGATGAGCACGAGCATCATCATCACCATGACGACGATGACGACGATGACGACT
>JAFWSS010000033.1 GCA_017524385.1 Prevotella sp. | reverse complement strand
CTGCAGCTTGTCGATGCGCCCGTTCCTCAGCGTGAGGCTGCCCCCGAGGAGGTAGTCCGTGGTGTCCGCATACAGGATTTGCGACGGGGTCAGGTCGGCGGGCTTCCTCCCGAATTTTCTCATGATGTTCGGCACCGCCGTAAAGTGTATCACGCGAAGCTTCCGACCGGAGGCGTCGTACACGTACTTCGTGTCATTTCCGTTGGCGAAGTAGATCTGCTGCGGGTTGTTGTTGGCGTCGTAGGTGACGAACGTGATGCCGCGCCCTGCGTCGCTCACGAGGGAGCCTGCGCCGTTGTATGTGAGGGGGTACTCCTGTCCGGGCACCCCGTCGAAGTCCGTGGCGCTCGAGTATGGAAGGTGGGAGGCGCTGTCGCACACGCTCGTCAGCATGTTGCCCTCGTATGTCATGTATAGGTTGTCCACCAGCCCGAAGCCGCCGTGCAGGTTGTCCACCAGCCCGCGGCGCCGCAGCCTGGTGATGTTGCCGTTGCAGTCGTAGTCCGCATGCTCGCTGAAGTAGTTCCTGTAGTTGGCGAGGTTGTCGCCTTCGCCATAGGCGGCGTCATGCAGGCGGTTGCAGCCGTCGTATTCCAGGTTGTAGCCCTGATAGGCGCCGCCGGCGCCGGCACCCGTCCATTTCATGGTGCTGATGTTGCCGTTCCAGCATCCGCCGTCGAGGCCGTCCGCATAATACAGGCGTTCCTGGAACTCGCCCTCGATGACGCTCGTGAGCCATCCGTGCACGTCGTAGGTGTACGAGCAGGAAGACTTGCCCGTGCCGGTCAGCTGCCTATCCTTGCCGGTCAGCCTGCCCACGGCGTCGTATGTGTATTCCGTCTCACGCGACTGCACAGGCCGTCCGTGGCTGACGGACAGCTTCATCTTCGTCTTCATGCCATGGTCGTATGTATAGACGGTCGTCGCGACGAGGCTGCCACCGTAACCGACGTTGACATCGACCTGAACGGTGTCCACCGCGCCGGTGAACGAGTATGCGGTCCTCACGTCCTCGACGAGCCCGCCGAGCCTCTTGCCGACGTACCTGACGACCTGACCTTTTTGGTCGTACACGTTGACGGTGCCGAGGGCCTCGCCGTCGGTGGCATACACCACCCGCCCCGTCAGGGAGCCGGTGGCATGTTGTTCCTGGGTTGCATCGATGTTCACCGTGGGCATGGCATTTGCAAAATTATTGCCTATGAAACCATAGTTGTCGTAGTAGTTGACCATCTCGAGCTGCGGGTTGACGATGAAGTACGGGGCCGTGTAGCCTGTCTGGCAGATGCCTCCCGTGCCGCTTGCGTAGGACACCTTGGCGAGCCTGGAGCCGCACAGGCTGCTGCGGTTGGTGCACGTCCCCTGCACACACAGCCTCCCGAGCCGGTCGTACAGGTAGAACCTGTACCTGCCGCCGAGCGCGGGGTCCCTCATATAGGCCAGCCGGTCGGCCTTGTCGTACCAGTACTCGGTGACGGAGCCCTCCGTGCCGTCCTTGGGCAGGACCTTCATACTCACACGTCCCCTGTTGTCATAACGGTATTCGTAGGCGAACATTGTCTTCGAGCGTGAAATTTCTTCGAATGCCGGCGTGAGGACGAAGCGGAGCTGCCCGAGGTCGTTGTAGACATAGTACGTGTCGCCGGCGGCGGTGCGCTCGAGGATCTTTTTTCCGGTCAGGTCGGTGAAGACCGTGACGCACACGCTGTCGGCATCGTAGGAAACCGTCTTGACGAGCGAGCCTTCAGGATAATACTGGAAGGACGTGTCCTCCGGAAGGGTCAGGCTGTTGGAGCCGTTGTCCGGGGCCTCGTAGTGCAGCGCCATGTCCGACGAGGTGTTGGCGAGATGTTCGATCCTGTCCTGCTTGCCGGCCATCCTCCATCTGATCCCGGCGGCATCGACGGCGGTCACCCTGTCGAGGGCGTCGTGGTGGCTCTGGGCGTAGCCTCCGGGGTCGTTGTGGAACCATGCCTTGGAGAGGATGTCGCTTTCGGTCATGTAGTCGAGACCGTTGCCCGGCACGGGGACGTACTTGCGCTTCTCGCGCCCCAGGCCGTCGTAGGTGGTCATGGCGCAAGCCGTCCCACCGTCGGCGCCGGCGGTAGCCACGGAGACCGTCGGCCAGCCGAGCCCGTTGTAGTACTGCACGGCCTGCAGGGAGTCCGTCCCGTCGGCGTCGAGCATCGTCACGGTCTTGACAAAGTTCCTCGACGTGTCCTGCGCACGTGAAAGGCACGGCGGAAGCATGAGCACCGCCATCATGGCTGTCATTGTTGCATGTGTCTTGTTCATGTTCATGGCCTCCCGTAGTTGTAGCTGTTGGTGGAGATTACATTTCCGTCATTGTCGACGACCCTTGACAATCGTCCGAACCCGTCATACTCATAATACATGGTGTATCCATTCGGCAGCGTCTGGGACTCGATTCCGACCAGGGGCTTGTAGGTATAGGTGGTGACATGGCCTCCTACCGCCTTGACGGCATTGCGCATGGAACCGAGCTCTCCCGGACTTGGCACCGCTTCGTGCAACAAGTTGGATATCGTAGAGGCTCCGATGGTGGCCTCGACCTCGGCATAGGTGAGACCTTCGATCTTGGCGATTGGATATTGACCGTTGTATGACCAGACATAGACCGTCTCGATGCTGTCGACCACGATTGAACGGACATTCCTCATCTCGTCGTATGAATATGTAGCTCGGATTTCGGGAGTCTCATTGCCAATGGATGTGGAAAGCGAAGCGGGAAGATAATAACGAAGAGTGTCATTGACTGTAGTTTTCCCATAGGTCGTATGTTTGGTGCTTATGATTTTTTCCATATTGTTCTCCACCAAGTAGTTTTTGCTTTCCACCACATCATTCAGTCTGTGGTCATTCTTCATATCTATGCTCACATTGTCCGTTCCGTCAACAGAATAAGTGATTTTTGTCCTCATGACCTGGTTGGGAAGGCCCGTGCTGTCATCCACCTGCGACACCTGGTGGTTGGTTGCGTTGTAGAGATAGTCCTTTGTCCTGATGATGGAGCTGCCGTCCGGGCAATACTCCGTAGTTGTTGTCCTTGACAGCTCAACACGGGACAGGATGTAGGGGTATTTCCAAATCTTGTATCGATACATGAAATCCGGATTCCCGTTTTCGTTGATATATGCTATTTGAGGATCAATGCCTATTCCGTCACGACACACCATGTTTGTCGAGTACCATCTGTCTCTTGCGCCGTCAGTTCCATTGTCATGGTAAAGATATTCATTCTCCACCTTTGAAATGGTGTTGCCGTTTGCGTCGAATGTTTTCTGGCAGAGAATCTTCCCATTGTCGAAACACCTGTAATAATCCATGACCGTCAAGGATTGGGGCGCATGGTTTATGAAAGATGTGACTACGCGTTTCTCGGTGTTCCCATTAGCGTCACAGATGCGTTTCGTCACAGCTGAGTATCCCACGTTGCCGGGATTGCAGGATGCGAAGAAAGCAGGGAACCGGGTCTGACCTGTGGTTATGGTACTGCCGGAGACAGGATGTCTTGAGTACACCGTTGCCGGCCCCAAGCCGTTCGGCTCATATTTCAAATATGTGAAGCTGAAAGGCTCTATCGTCTCCATCTCATCCAGCAGGGTTCCTGTCGAACCGCTTTCATTAACATAGTCATAGGCTGTTGAACCGATCAGAGATCCGTCACTGTCATAATTGCTGATTCTCCTGATTCGCAAACCGCCGCCAGTCTGAGAATATGTACTCTGTGGATTATAGTTGAAGGATGAGGTGGATGTGTAATAACCTTTCAGCCAGCAGCCAATGGCATAGCCCTGGCTGACATTGGTCGGCGCTCCGATCATCAATTGGTAACTGCCTGCCGGAAGTGTATCCTGCAATATTACGACAGGGTCATTTGATGACATATAGGTCACAGGGATCGATATCGGGATTGAAACCGATCTCTGTGGAGCCGGTGCGATGATGATCCGTATCTCGTTCCCGTTCATCACATTTCCATTGCACCTTACAGAAAGGCTGAAGGCCAGCTCCTCGCTCAGCGTAAAATCACAGGGATCGTTGTAGACAATGAATGAGTCTGGATAGCTGTAGGGTGTATAGCTGAATGATTTTTCCAAAGCAATATCGTATGGCCTGTTCATGAATTCCTGATATTCCTGGGATTGTGTGTAATCATTGACGGCAAAACTGTGCGGCTCATATTCGTAGGTGGTATAGCCTCCTGTAGGATACACCACCTTGTTCAGCATGGCAGCCTGCATGGAGTCGCCGCGGCAAGACCTGTCAGCGCCTTTGATGTTGCATAAGTCATCATGATAATTCTTGGTCATAAAATTTCTGGGTGTAGGCACCAGGGAATGCCCGTTGTATCCAACGTCGGCAGTCGAAGGGTTGTCCTGACCGTTGTAATATCCCCAATAATCCTGCGCACAGGATCTTTTTGACGGGAGATTCACCGGGTTGTAGGAAAAACTGGTCGTAAGAGTGTCCTGCGATGCGATTTCGCTGACGTTTTCCAGCTTCAGTCTCAATTCCGCATCGGGATCCTGGGCGGGAGCATAGTTCCCGCCTATGTCGGAATACCCGAAAGAACCATATGAGAACTTTATCGTTTTCAGTAAAGTACCATCGTTAGACCAGACCTTTATGGCATTCAGCTTTCTTCCGCTGCATTCCTTGCTGACCGATGTCTCGAAAGTCACTCTCTGATTTCCTGTCCTTATCTCATTGAGGTAGGAATTCTTCACCCTTCCGTTAACAAAGCATTTGTCATACCCCCTCTGGTGGTAGCCCATGTCGCCGGGACTGACTGAATTGGAGATGTGGGTATATGATTCTGTCAATCTGCTTCTTCCCCATTCCTGATGCTGCGTGTATGACAGTTCCACTTCTTCTCCAAGAGGTGTCCGGATTCCTGTCAGGTACCAGCAGGACAGGTAATTCATTCCATGATCATCGATTAATGTGTCTGCGTTCTCGAAACGGTAGGCATAACCATCGGAATCTGTTATTGTCCATTTGCGTACATTGCTCTGGTTCCCGATGCCTATTGTCGTTTCAAGTTGATAGTCCGGCAAAATCCTGAAATCTTCACCAGCCTCGCCTATTATGTGGGGATTCAACGTGGCGGGGTCGATGAAGAATTTGAATGACTTCCCCAGCACGTTGACGGAGTAGAAATCCCGTTCTCCGTAGCCCCACATTAGATAGTTCTTCATGTCCTGAGATAGATTGCTGTAATATGGGGGATCAAAGGCGAAACTGTGAGGTACTGTCTCCATCCACGTGTTTATATCATCGGTTGCATAATGGAAGTATTGGGTACCTCCGGAATTCGGAGTCTTCATGTTGGTAAGATACTCCGTCCATTCTTGTTCGCTGATGGCGCATTGCGTATATTGGTCATGCCCGCCGGCACATACGTAGTTGATGCAGCCTCCGACCATCAGGTTCCACCCGAGTCCCACCCATGACGCCTCCTGCTCCACCTTGATGCCGGATGCGTCATACCGCAGCACGATGGGTATCTCGATGTCCTTGCACTTGATAGTGTACAGCGGAACCGAGATATCTGCAGTCCCTGTATATTCATTGACCGACACATCTCCGTATCTCATGAAGGCCGATGCCTCAGGCGTCCTGAAATAATCGAGGTTGAGCCCATCCTGCACATCATCCGCCATTATTGACAGGGAGGATGAAATAAAATAACACACTGCCAGCAGTGCCGCTTTCCTTATTGTGTTTTCTTTATTTCTCATAATGTCACTTTTTCGCTATATACCTTTCCGTTGACGTTGATGTAAAGGATGTATATTCCCGGACGCAGGCCGTTGCAATCTATCTCTGAGAAATAGCCTTGGCCGGCCTCCTGCGTCCATTGGTCATATCTGTATGACATTCCCATGTGATTGGCAACAATGGTTGTGATGGTTGCGCCTTCGTCGAGGTCGTATGTCATGTGGATGACATTCCCCCGGGTCTCCACTTCGTAATGGATGATGTCGGGGATTTGCTGGTCTTCATTAAAGAAACCTTCCTGCTCGTCTGTCTCATCTTCATCATCGGGTGTGATGTAACAGGTAACCTTGTCCTCGGGAAGGTTGCACCAGGCATGTCTGGTGCAACCTATGACATCCATGTCGAGAAACGTGGTGCTTGTCACGTCCTCTATGATGGGATACTGGGAGTCGGGGAGATACCATTCGTAGCGTTCCTCGATCACCTGCGTGAGCCTCGCGGTGTCAAGGGCGGCGGAGTCAATGTCCATGCAGATTGAGTAGGAGTCGATGGTGTGAACCCTCAACACATTCCTTACCGTGTCGTTCTCCGCAAGGACAATCGAGCCGTCGGCGTCCACCTTGACCGTCGTCGTTCCGACCTCGCGGAACGGATGGTCGCCGCAGTACATTCCCTCGCACCTGAAATGCCTGACGACGGAGTCGCCATAAACAAGGGGGAATTTCCTAAAAACCTTGTTCACGGCATACTCCCTTTTCTCCAAGGCCGACTCGCTGCCAAGGAGAATGAGCGTGTCGGGAGTCGTGCGATAATAGCTGATCCTGCCAGGTTCCACGATGGACACAACGCCTGTGCTGTCCTTTATGAACATCACCTGCGACAACCCCTTGGAGCCAAGTTTCTCTGAGAAGTCCCAAACCCTGTTTCTACCGCCTATGCCGGGGGAGAAATAGCGTATCCTGCTTTTCACCAAGCTGTCGGCCGATGCAAGCTCCATCCCGGACAGGTTCACCTGCCCATGGACCGATGTCATACCGAATAGCAATGCCAAAGCAGAAATGAGAAAAAGGTGTTTCATCGTATGTATTTTCTTGATTTGATGAATACTTTAAATAGTAGCTATTTGATAAAGCTTGACTTCAATTAGATGTAAAAAATGGCAGGCATAATGACCCTTTAGGAATGAAAATAGTGCATAATATAAATAAGGTATACCCTATTTTCATTGAATGACCACATCGTCTGCCATTCTTTTTTCATATCAAATACCATGTATTTGGATTATTCAATCGTCATTGAATAAAAAATAAGCCGAATAAATGACGTCATCGACTGTGATTTGCAGTTCGTATAAGCCAGACAATCCTGTAGGAAGCATGACAGTCCCATCCGTTTCTACAAGGGAAGAGAACACCACTTCGTCATCTTGTACAAGTCTCACCGGACATCCAGCCAAGTTGGTGCCGAAATCAAGATTGTTCCCATACATATAAATATAAAGGCACGGGGAGGGGGACTTGGGTAAACTTCCATGTTCACCGATGGGGATTACCACCTTCTCGTTCATCACTACCACCATCAGGCTGTCATCCTGTGGTACATAAGGGGCTTGTGCTGTCGCGACATTGATTGAGGCTATTACAGTCAAAAGCAATAGAAATAATTTCTTTGTCATAATTTTAGTAATTTAAGTTTAGCACGCCAAAATTATGACATTACAAAAAATAATCCAAAACCTACGTTGTATTATTTTACACCTGTTTTACACCTGACTTATACCTGATTTTGCGTATGGATTACAAGCGACTGTAAACAATCAACTTACAAAAACAACTTTTCAACATTCTTCAGATTTTTATACAGAGCAGAAGCTTTTTCTTCCCCGAAAAGTTTGAGGTTGGCTCTAACCTTTGCGTTAGTGACGTTTTGTGGTTTGATGTCAAGAAGTAAGGCGACATCGCCGTTGTGCAGTCCAAGACGTGTAAGGATGCACACTTTTTGCTCTTGTTCACCGAGTATGCCACCATCTATCACTTTGCTTGTAAAAAAAGGGAGACATTGCCGAATGATTACCATCAAATCATTCCAATCGGTTTTGTTTGGTGGGAGTTGGGAGGAGCTTGTGAAGAAAGCCGCATTATGGTATTTCTTGACGACAGGGCTGTCCATCAGCATGGATTCTTTCTCTTTTCTACTCAGATTGTTGATAGATTCCTTATATTTTTTTATCTCAAGAAGGAGATTCTCCTTCTCTTCTTCTTTCTCCCTTACAATCCTGTCCTTATCTGTCCTCAAAGATTTCAGTTCGTCTTCTGTTTTTTCATACTTTTTAGACACATCCAAAAATTGCGATTCCAACCTACTCAGTTCTTGCTGTTTTTCTCTCCGTTCCTTCCTTCTCTTCATATAAAGCAAACATATGATAATCGAGGTAAGAACAAACAACACGGTGGATATTGTCAATAATTTCCATGCTTTGGCGGCTTCCATAGTCTTTTCTCTTGCAACTTCTTCCTTCCTTGCATAGTTATAGGAGGAGATAACCAAAGACAACGCATCAGCTTCACTTTCCGTGTGGATGCTGTCAAGCGCCCTTTCTGCTAAAATCGAATATTTGGTTATAGAATCCAACGCACCTCTTTTCCTGTAGACTTCCAGCAAGCCGATGTAGGCATCATAGTTGAAGGCGATGTCGTATCCAGCCAGTTTCCTAAAATAGTACTCGGCCGAATCAAGTTGGTTGACACCATTGTAATACATTCCCTTACTGTTGTAGTAGTGTTCCCTTCCTTGTTGAATGTCGCCATTTTGGTCAAACAGCCCTGATTTGTTCTCGAAAGCTTGCATAAAGGGCCTGGCTTTGGTATATTGCGAATCCAACAAAAGAATGAGAATAGCTGTGGGATAGACGCTTTCCGCCTCTTGAACCATTCCGTTTTCAAGGTACATCCTGTGGCACTTGTTGGTGAGGCGGAAGCAGCGTGCCGTATCATCCAATGCATACCAAGCAGGCAATTGCTGCTCGTATCCTCTGATGTAATCGTAGATTCTCCCGTCCTTCTTTGCAAAATAGCTATATTGCCTTAGGGCATCTATCTGCTCCTTTGGCATACGTTGGATGTTGAAGATGTAAGCCTTTTGCCCAAGGATAGCACAAAGCGTCCGAAAGTCGCAGTTTCGTGAAGCGGTGTCAGCACTTTCCTCAGCCTTTTGGTATGCGCGGATTGCCTCAGGAATCTCGCCCATATCTGCAAAAGCCCTTCCTAATAGATAGTGCGCCCACATCTTCTCATTGGGTGAGCCGTGGTGGTCGTAGTAATCGGTAAGCACGAGCTGTAGGCTGTCGGAACGGAAGACCGTGTCGCATTTGTTCTGTGCCATCAGACGCAGGAGTTGCCAACGTCGGAGTGTGCTTTGCGAGAATTGATTGGATGACGCTTCCAAAGAGTCGAGTATGGCAAGAGCGGAGTCGGGGCGTTCGTTGATGATGGACTGTGCCACGTCTATTTTGGCACGCTCTTTCCCGTTGCCTACACAGGCAGCAAGAATGATAACGGCAACGAAGGCATATAATAGTTTTTGCATAAAGGTTAAAGACTTGGATTAAAATCAGACAAGTGCTAATTCAATAATTTATGCAAAAGTAATGAATTTAAAGCGAAAAGCCAAAAGAAAATGAAAGCGTAGTAGTTTGTAAAATCTAAATATTTTCGTTAAGGTGCGGTTGAAACATTCAAGACAACAACGACAGCATTTAGGACAACGTGGACAACAATAAGGACAACGAGGACAACAATCAAGACAATCGGTTGACTTTGTTTTCTCAACCGAAATTCCCGTAGTATTTATAACCATACACATTCATTCTGATGGTTTGGCTGTATCTTGGTTGCCATAGGCTTCTTTCGGTTCTCTGCTTTGTTTGGCGTTGATTTTTTTCCCCTTGTAGCTGTATTCCAGTTGGAAGAAGTCGAAGATGTCCCTCTGTGCCGCAGTCGGTATGGTATAGACGTCCCTGTATTTGTTCTCGAAGTGGATTCTGGTGTAGGTGTCCACTTTCTCCAGGAAATCCCTCTCCGACCAATAGTGCCTGTCCTTCGGCTCCACCTTCCTCACCTCCATCCTTAGCTTGGTGAGAAGGATCAGCGCGACGAACACGACGAACATCTTTCCCTTGACGGTCTTCTCGTTGTGGTTTCTCATGCGGCGCATGTCCTCGGCGTTCTTCACGTCGTCGAAGCCGACTTCCACGTCGTTGCGGTCGCGGTATTCTAGCAGCGACTTGCGCGTTTCCTTCTGCGAGGTTGACATCAGCACCCAGTAGCAGCTGTCGTTCTCGATGAAGTCGTTGACGGCCTTGTCGTTGTATTCCACCACACGCCCCCGCTTGGGGGTTTCCGTCACTCGGAAGTACCTCTCGTACATCGCCTTGTTCTTCTCCACGAGCCTGCCGTCCGCCAGCTCGTCCTTGCACCTGCGAAGGCGCCGCATGAAGTCGTCGATGACCTTGGCCTTGCGAGCCGCGTCGAAGAAGATGTGGTACCACGTACGCCCGTACTCCGTCATCTTGAACACCGTCTTGCCGTAAATCAGCTGGCCGTCCTCCATTTCGATGGCATTCCTCGGCGAGAGCAGGCCGGCCTTGTGCTCGGCAATCATCTTCTTCTGCCACCCCACCGTGGAAGGCACGGGGACCGTGAACTTGTGCCCCTTCTTGGTGAGCAGCCGGAGGTTGTAGTCGCTGAAGAAGCCCCTGTCGCCGAAGAAGGTGAACTTCTTCACCTCGAGCTTCGAGAGCATCTTCAGCACGTACTCCAGCACGGCCTTGTCGGACATGCTGCCGGGGGTCATGGCGAACCACACCGGAAGGCCGGACGCAACGGAGGAGAGGAGCCCCAGGTTGACTTGCTCCAGGTTCTCGTGGTCGCGGTTGTAGCCCCGTTCCGCCCAGGGGTTGCCCTTGCCGTAGGTGCTGATGCTCGTGATGTCGAACAGCAGGCTGTCGCCCTTGTCCTGACGCGCCATCCACGACTTGAAGAAGGCGTTCTGCTTGTCGTCGGATATCGATGCCAGCAGCTCGGAGATGCGCTGCGATGTCAGCCCGAGGTCGGCATATCCGCGCGCCTCGAGCCAGTCCTCGCTGTGGCTGAAAGCCTTGCCGCGGCAGACGGTGTAGTAGGCCAGGGCAAGGATGGCGTCCGTTTCCCCTGTGGAGAATGCGTCAAGCAACGACTTGCGGATGCCCGTGTCGGAGCAGACCTTGTCGAGTATCATCTTCTGCCCAATGCGGATGGTGCGGGAGACGGCCAAGTCGCCGGCGCCGGCCTCCACGGCCAATGGCTCTTCACGGGATTCCTCAGGCGCACCTGGGGAAGCGTCAGGGTGCGGCTGGTGCCCTTTTGCTTCCTGGGCCGCCAACCTTTCACGGTGGCGCTTGTTGTAGATGATTCCGCCGTCGTCTCCCAGCTTGCCGATGGAACGGCGCTTGTGGGTCGAGTATCCGCGAGCTTTGTCCCAGTATGAGTAGTCCTCATATACGTATGTCGTGCCGTTCTTGGCCTTGATCTTGATGATGTTGTAACTATGATTGTCCATATCTGCATACATTTCCGATGCAAATATAACCATAAAGACACAAATACGCAAATCAAAAGGTGCTTAATTGTAGATATTTGTAATATTTTAACCATATTTATGGTTAGAATCGGGAATTTCGGTTCTCAAGATTACAGCTTGAAAAAGGAGGAAAAACATTCAAAACTATGGCAATCACTGATAGGATACAATTGCTGAATGTAATTCTAAAATTGAGTCCACTTGAAAAAGTGGACTATGAGCAAAAGGGCTGTGCGCATCTCCCCTCCCCTTGAGGGGAGGGGATACCATTCGGCTCACGACCAACTTATCCTACTTTTTCAAGTGGACTCAAAATTTAATTCATCGTAGGCTAAAGAATCAGCTGTAAATGATTGAATAACAATAAGCCTGAACTTCCGAAACTTAAGTAATTCAAGTTTCGCAAGTTGGGAAAATGAGGCGTGAAAAAGGTTTTAAAGAAGCATAGGTTGCATTATTTCTTTCCAAAAGGCGGTAAAAGTGAGCATATGTCCCTTTAACTCCTCCCCCTCTGCCCGAGAGGGGGTGGCCGTAGGCCGGGGGCGAGGGAGAACTCCCCTTTAACTCCTGAAAGTTGAGCAAATGCGGAACTTGAATAACAGTTATTTCATGCCTTGCAGCGAAGAAACCCCGATGGCAGACTGGCCATCGGGGCGGTTGAATATAGGTGTGTCCTATTAATTCTGATTTTTATGAAGGCAGGATTTTACAACTATTATTTCGGCCGCTTTTTGCTTTTATTCGGCACAAAGTGTCAAGTCTCATCGGTCGTGTAGCCCGCTACACTCCCTCTTTGACTTACACATTGCTCTCGCCTAAAAGCTAAAAATCGCCTCGACATAATTTATAGAACCCACCTATATACAAAGACAAGTTGGCTTAGTCGGCCAGTTTGGCTTTAATGAACTCCCTGTTGAGCCTGGCGATATTGGCGATGGTCTCGTTCTTCGGGCAGACAGCCTCGCAAGCACGCGTGTTGGTGCAGTTGCCGAATCCAAGTTCCTCCATCTTCGCCATCATGGCCTTGGCACGCTTGGCAGCCTCTGGCCTGCCCTGTGGCAACAGAGCGAGCTGGCTGACCTTCGAACTGACGAAGAGCATGGCAGAACCATTCTTGCAAGCTGCCACGCAAGCACCACAGCCGATGCATGAAGCACAGTCCATCGCCTCATCGGCATTCTGCTTGGGGATGAGGATGGCATTGGCATCCTGAGCTTGTCCTGTGCGCACGCTGGTGTAACCGCCTGCCTGGATGATCTTGTCGAAAGCACCACGGTCCACCATGCAGTCCTTGATGACAGGGAAGCCGGCCGAGCGCCAAGGCTCCACGGTGATGACGTCGCCGTCCTTGAAACGGCGCATGTAAAGCTGGCAAGTGGTGGCTCCACGTTCTGTCTTTCCATGTGGAGTGCCGTTGATGTAAAGGGAGCACATGCCGCAGATACCCTCGCGGCAGTCATGGTCGAAGACGAAAGGCTCTTTGCCATCGTTGATGAGTTCTTCGTTGAGGATGTCAAGCATCTCAAGGAACGAGGTGTCGTCAGGGATGTCCTTCATCTCGTGCTCATCGAAATAACCTTTCTCACGTGGACCGTTCTGACGCCAAAACTTTATTGTAAAGCTGATATTCTTAGCCATTGTTCTTGAATTTAAAAGGTTTTAGTTTTTGTAGTTCCTGGTCTGCACCTTGATAGCCTCATACTCCAACGGTTCCTTGATGAGTTCTGGAGCCTTGTCGTCGCTGCCCTGGTATTCCCAGCATCCCACATAGAAATAGTTCTCGTCATCGCGTTTAGCTTCACCTTCCTCGGTTTGGTATTCCTCGCGGAAATGTCCGCCACACGATTCGTTGCGAGAGAGTGCGTCATAGGCCACGAGTTGTCCCATGGTGAAGAAGTCGCGCAGGTGGATGGCCTTGTCAAGTTCGATGTTGAGACCTTCCTTCGTTCCAGGAATAAACAGGTTGGTGTCAAATTCCTTGCGCAGTTTCTTGATGAGTTCGATACCTTCCTTGAGGCCTTCTGCGGTACGGCCCATTCCAACGTGCTCCCACATGATGTGGCCAAGCTCCTTGTGGATGGAGTCGACGCTTCGCTTTCCCTTGATGTTCATCAGTCGGTCGATTTCGGCTTCCACACCCTTTTCTGCCTCCTCGAACTCAGGAAGGTCGGTGGAGATGCGCGGCCAAATCTCTTGGTCGGCCAGGTAATTCTGGATGGTGTAAGGCAGCACGAAATAGCCATCGGCCAAACCTTGCATCAAGGCGGAAGCACCAAGACGGTTGGCGCCGTGGTCGGAGAAGTTGCACTCGCCGATGGCGAAGAGGCCCTTGATGGATGTCTGCAGTTCATAGTCCACCCAGATGCCACCCATCGTGTAGTGTACGGCGGGGAAGATCATCATGGGGTGATAATAGGTCACGCCATCCTTCTCGCAAGCTTTCTTTCCGGGGAAGACATCGGTGATTTCCTCATACATCTCGAAGAGGTTTCCGTAGCGTTGCATGATGACGTCGATGCCCAGGCGGTTGATTGACTCGGAGAAGTCGAGGAAGACGGCAAGGCCGGTGTTGTTCACGCCGAAGCCTTTGTCGCAGCGCTCCTTGGCGGCACGAGAGGCCACGTCACGAGGAACAAGGTTTCCGAATGCAGGATAGCGACGCTCCAAATAGTAGTCACGGTCTTCTTCAGGTATCTCATATCCCTGCTTGGTGCCTGCCTGAAGGGCTTTGGCATCCTCCAGTTTCTTGGGCACCCAGATACGGCCGTCGTTACGAAGCGACTCAGACATAAGGGTGAGTTTCGACTGCTTGTCACCATGGACGGGGATGCAGGTGGGGTGTATCTGAACATAGGATGGGTTGGCGAAATAGGCACCCTTGCGATAGCATTGCACGGCAGCGGTGCAGTTGCAACCCATGGCGTTGGTGGAAAGGAAATAGGCGTTGCCGTATCCACCGGTGGCGATGACGACGGCGTTGGCCGAGAAACGCTCCAACTTGCCGGTGACGAGGTTCTTGGCGATGATGCCCCTGGCGCGGCCGTTGACAATGACCACGTCCTCCATCTCATAGCGCGTGTAAAGTTTCACCTTTCCTGCTTGCACTTGTGCGCTGAGTGAGGAATAGGCACCAAGGAGGAGCTGCTGTCCTGTCTGTCCCTTGGCATAGAACGTACGCGAGACTTGAGCACCACCGAAGGAACGGTTGGCGAGCATGCCGCCATATTCACGGGCGAAAGGCACACCTTGTGCCACGCACTGGTCGATGATGTTGTTGGAAACTTCGGCCAGACGATAGACGTTTGCCTCGCGGGCACGATAGTCGCCACCCTTCACGGTGTCGTAGAAAAGACGGTAAACGGAGTCACCGTCATTCTGGTAGCACTTGGCGGCGTTGATACCACCTTGTGCGGCGATGGAGTGAGCGCGACGGGGAGAGTCCTGGATGCAGAGGTTGATGACATTGAAGCCCATCTCTCCAAGGCTGGCAGCGGCACTGGCTCCTGCCAGGCCGGTGCCCACGACGATGACATCGAGCTTCAGCTTGTTCTTTGGGTTCACCAGACGTTGGTGAGCCTTGTAGTTGGTCCATTTCTCTGCTACTGGTCCTTCAGGAATTCTTGAATCTATTTTCTTAGTCATGGTAAATCAGGATTAAAATGTAAGATAGATGTTAGCATTAACTACAGCAGAGGCTTGGTGCACACCCGAAGGCGAAAGCCAACGCGACGATGGCGAAAAGAACCATGAGGATGGTGACATAGACAATGCCGATGACCTTCCAACGGTTGAACCAAATCTTGCCACTCAATCCCAGCGTCTGCATGGCGCTCCAGAATCCATGGGTGAGGTGGAACCAGATGGCAACGAACCAAATCAGGTAAAGCACTACGAAGACAGGGTTGGAGAATGTCTCCTGAATCCAACCAAAACCATCGGAGGGTTCGAGTTTGGTTTCCATCTCCAAAAGCTCTGCAAACATCATGTTGTACCAGAAGTTGAACAAGTGCAGCAACAAGCCAAGAAGGATGATGATACCCAGCACGAGCATGTTCTGAGAAGCCCATTCCACCTTCTGAGGCGTGTCGGTGACAGCATAACGCTCATTGCCACGTGCCCTTCTGTTCTGGGCGGTGAGAATGAATGCGTAAACAATGTGGATGACAGCAAGAGCTGCCAAGCCCAACGTGGCCACCACAGCATACCAGTTGGCTCCGAGCAACTCGCAGATGGTGTTGTAGGCATCTCCTGAAAAGAGAGCCACGACGTTCATGCAACAGTGGAACGTCAGGAAAAGGATAAGTGCGATGCCTGTAACCGACATCACTACCTTCCTACCAATAGAAGAATTAATTAACCACATAAATGATTGAGATTTAATTATTTAATTTATTGAATGAATATGAATGCATCGAAATAGGGTTAAGAAAGGCCGAAAAATACCTATGAATAGGTAGCATCAGACCGCTTTTGAATGCAAAAATAGTATATTTTTGTTATAAATCAAAGGTTTTTGGGAAAAAATCCGATTATTATGCTTACTTTTGCGGATGAAAGGGGTTTTTTCATCCACTTACATCCAAAAACAGGTGGAAAGGGAAAGGAAAAAACAAAGACAACAAGCAAGATGAACCATAAGATGACATATGACGTGGTGGTGGTGGGAGGAGGACATGCTGGCTGCGAGGCCGCCTGTGCTGCAGCAAGGCTGGGAGCCCAGACACTGCTGGTGACGATGGATATGAACAAAATTGCCCAGATGAGTTGCAACCCTGCCGTGGGAGGAATAGCAAAAGGACAAATCGTGCGAGAAATCGACGCACTCGGCGGGCAGATGGGCATCGTCACCGACAGCACTGCCATACAGTTCCGAATGCTCAACCGTTCGAAAGGACCTGCCATGTGGAGTCCACGTGCCCAGTGCGACAGGGGGAAGTTCATTTGGAAATGGAGAGAAAGACTCGACAACACACCGGGACTAGACATCTGGCAAGACCAAGTGGAGGAACTCCTCGTGAAAGATGGAGAGGTGACCGGAGTGCGAACACTATGGGGAGCTGAGGTGAGAGCCAAAAGCGTCGTCATCACTGCTGGCACATTCCTCAACGGACTATTGCACATAGGACGATGCCAAGTGCGTGGAGGGAGGATTGCAGAACCAGCCGTAGACCACCTCACTGAGAGCATCTCCCGCCACGGCATCACTACCGCGAGAATGAAAACAGGAACACCGGTGCGCATCGACAAACGGTCGGTGCACTTCGAAGAGATGGAAATACAGGAAGGAGAACACGACTTCCACAAGTTCAGCTTCCTCGAAGGTCCACGACCCTTGAAACAACTCACATGCTGGATATGCTACACCAACCCTTCCGTGCACGACATACTGAGGAAAGGACTCGACGACTCACCACTCTACAACGGACAGATACAAAGCATAGGACCACGCTACTGCCCATCGATAGAAACCAAACTGGTCACCTTCCCGGAACGTGAACAGCACATGCTCTTCCTGGAACCGGAAGGAGAGACTACCAACGAGATGTACCTTAATGGCTTCTCATCAAGCATGCCCATGGACGTGCAGATAGAGGCACTACGACAAATACCAGCTCTCCGAGACCTCAAGGTCTACCGCCCAGGATATGCCATCGAATACGACTTCTTCGACCCTACACTGCTCTCACACTCCCTTGAATCTAAAAAGGTGAAAGGACTCTTCCTTGCAGGACAAGTGAACGGCACCACGGGATATGAGGAGGCCGCAGGACAAGGACTCGTGGCAGGGGTCAACGCCGCCATACACTGCGGAGGGGGAAAACCATTCGTGATGCACCGCGACGAAAGTTACATCGGAGTGCTCATCGACGACCTCGTCACAAAGGGAGTGGACGAACCCTACCGCATGTTCACCTCAAGGGCGGAATATCGCATACTGCTCAGACAAGATGATGCCGACTCAAGACTCACCGAACGGGCATACTCACTGGGACTGGCTTCCTCGGAAAGACACCAATGGTGGATGCAGAAAAAACAACATGTGGAACACATCATCGAACTCTGCGAAAAGACATCCATCAAACCAAAAGAGGTGAACACTAGGCTCGAAGCTCTCGGCACTACCCCACTCCACTACGGATGCAAAGCCATCGACCTCCTCGGACGACCGCAAGTCAATCTCGACGTGCTGCAGGACATGATGCCTGCACTCAAGCAAACCATCGAAAAACTGCCCAACAGAAAAGAAGAAATCGCCGAAGCAGCAGAAGTGCTCATGAAATACAAAGGATACATAGAAAGAGAACGACTGGTGGCCGAGAAAATGCACCGACTAGAAAACATCAAAATCAAAGGACACTTCGATTACCAGAACATGACACAAATATCCATCGAAGCACGACAAAAACTCCAACGAATCAACCCCGAAACACTGGCGCAAGCCAGCAGAATCCCAGGAGTGTCACCAAGCGATATCAACGCCATGCTCGTGCTCATTGGAAGATGAGGATGATTAATAATTAATAATTGACAATTAAAAATTTATAATTGGGAGAACTTGGCTTGCACTCGTTTGACCATGAACCAGAAAATAAATTTTGTAAAATATTTTTATTGTTTCACGTGAAACATTCACCCATCAACAACAAAAGACATGAACAATGAAACACTGCTGCAAAACCTGCGCAGCATCCCAGACTTCCCCGTCAAGGGAATCAACTTCAGAGACGTCACAACACTCTTCAAAAGCGCCGAATGCCTGCGCATCATGGAAGACGAACTCTACGAACTCTACAAGGACAAAGGCATCACAAAAATCGTAGGCATCGAAAGCCGAGGTTTCGTTATGGCATCCGCACTCGCCGTCAAACTCGGAGCAGGTGTCGTACTCTGCCGAAAACCAGGAAAACTGCCCGCTGAAACCGTGCAGGAAACATACAACAAGGAATACGGCACCGACACCATCGAAATACACAAGGACGCCATCACAGAGGACGATGTCGTGCTGCTACACGACGACCTGCTCGCTACAGGAGGTACCATGAAGGCTGCTCTCGACCTGGTCAACAAATTCCACCCAAAGAAAACCTATATGAACTTCCTCATCGAACTCGTCAACGAAAACCTCAACGGGAGAAAACCCTTCGAAAACGATGACATCGAAATCACAGCACTCATGCAAATCTGACATATGACAGGCCTGGTTGCACATTGACAGCCAGGCCTGTTGACAAACAAATGTTTCACGTGAAACAACTATGGAAAACGAAGAAAAAGAAAAACGCTACACAAGGCTGAAAAACATCGTGCTCAACATGCCAGAACAACCCGGAAGCTACCAGTTCTGGGATGAGAGCAACACCATCATATACGTAGGTAAGGCTAAGAAACTAAAAAGCAGAGTGTCCACCTATTTCCACAAGGAAGTAGACAGATACAAAACAAAAGTGCTCGTCAGCAAAATACACAACATCACATACACCGTGGTGAAAACAGAAGAAGACGCACTGCTACTGGAAAACAGCCTCATCAAGAAATACAACCCAAAATACAACGTACTGCTCAAAGACGGCAAAACATACCCAAGCATCTGCGTCACCAACGAACCATACCCACGCATATTCAAGACAAGAAACATCAACCGCAAATGGGGCACCTATTTCGGACCTTACAGCAACCAAGGACCCATGTACGCAGTGCTCGAACTCATCAAGAAACTCTTCAAACCAAGAGCGTGCAACATGGTGATGACAACCGAGAAAATCAAAGAAAATAAATACAAGACATGCCTCAAATACCACATACACATCTGCGACGCACCATGCGTGGGAAAACAATCCTATGAGCAATATCAAGAAAACATCAGAATGGCTAAGGAAATTCTCAAGGGAAATACTAGAGAACTTATCAGGCAACTCAAAGAGACTATGATGATAATGGCGGAACAACTCAGATTCGAAGATGCTGAATACATCAAGCAACAAATCATTCTCATAGAAAACTACTGCGCAAAAAGTGAAGTCGTCAGCCACACCATCAACAACATCGACGTATTCAGCATCACCAACGATGACCAAAACAACAACGCTTTCATCAATTACATGCACGTCACAAATGGAAGCATCAACCAAGCATTCACCATCGAATACAAAAGAAAACTGCAAGAAACAGACAGCGAACTCCTAGCACTTGCAATACCCGAAATAAGAAAAAGATTCGGGAGCACAGCAAAGGAAATCATCGTACCTATCAACATCGAATGGAACATAGAAGGCGCTGAATACACCATACCGCAAAGAGGAGAGAAAAAACACCTGCTCGAACTCTCTGAGATGAACGGAAAGCAATACAAGGTGGACAGACTGAAACAAAGCGAAAAACTCAACCCAGAGCAAAGGCAGACAAGACTGATGAAAGAACTGCAGACAGCACTTAAAATGGAAAAAATGCCATACCATATCGAATGCTTCGACAACTCAAACATCAGTGGAACAGATGCAGTGGCTGGATGCGTGGTTTTCAAAGGAATGAAACCTAGCAAGAAAGACTATAGAAAATACAACATCAAAACGGTAGTAGGACCCGACGACTACGCATCCATGCAAGAAGTTGTCAGAAGAAGATACACACGGATGATTGAGGAAGGGACTCCCCTACCCGACCTCATCATCACAGACGGAGGAAAAGGACAAATGGAAGTCGTCAGACAAGTCGTGGAAGACGAACTGAAACAAAACATACCCATCGCAGGACTGGCTAAAGACGACAGACACCGAACCAATGAACTGCTCTTTGGATTCCCCCCTGTTGTCATAGGCATGAAAACAGATAGCGAACTCTTCCGCATTCTCACCAACATACAAGACGAAGTACACAGATACGCCATCACTTTCCATAGGGACAAGAGAAGCAAACATGCACTCAAATCGGAAATGGACAACATCAAAGGGATAGGACCGAAAACTAAAGAAATTCTGATCAAAAAACTCAAAACAGTAAAAAGAATTAAAAACGCTACAATGGAAGAACTGACCAACATCATAGGTAAAGCTAAAGCTCAAATCATTTACCAATTCTTCCATTCATCACAGCATTGAAAAACAGAAAAAACATACACCATCTTCATATTATTTCATTTTTATTTTGAATTAAAACCTTTTTATCATATCTTTGTAATCTGAAAAGCATTAAAAGCCATGAGGACAGTCATACAAAGAGTCTCACACGCATCCGTAACCATAGATGGAATAGTCAAATCAAAGATCAAGCAAGGACTTTTGCTCTTGCTCGGCATTTGCGAGGAGGACAACGAAGAGGACATCGAATGGCTGGTCAAAAAAGTGGTCAACCTTAGAATATTCAACGATGAGAACGGAGTGATGAACAAATCTGTCCTCGACGTGGAAGGCGACATAATGGTCATCAGCCAATTCACACTTTATGCATCCTATAAAAAAGGAAACAGACCATCGTGGTTCAGGGCTGCTAAAGGAGAAACCTCTACCCCACTCTACCAACTCTTCTGCGACAAATTATCTCAAGCCATACAAAAGGATGTCGCAACAGGAGTATTCGGTGCTGACATGAAAGTGGAATTGCTCAACGATGGACCTGTTACCATATGCATGGATACAAAAAACAAGGAATGAATAAACAAAAAAAAAAAAATGAACAATAAAGACATCACATTGAAAAACGTACAGAGAACCGTTGACCAATGGGTGAAAGAATATGGAGTAAGATATTTCTCCGAACTAACAAACCTGGCATGCCTCACAGAAGAGGTAGGTGAACTCGCACGTATAATGGCAAGAAAATACGGAGACCAAAGTTTCAAAATTGGTGATAAAAACAACCTCGGAGAAGAAATGGCCGACATACTCTTCGTACTAGCATACCTAGCAAACCAAACCGGCGTGGACCTCACGGAAGAATTCCACAAAACCATCGAGAAAAAAACAAACAGAGACAGTCTCAGACATATTGCTAACCCAAAATTAAAAGCATAAAACACTCTAAATGAATAAGCGTATGGAACTAAAAAATGACAAACCAAAAAGCAAGATTGAACAAGCGCTCAGCGAATACAATCTTGAAATCAGCGATGCTGAAGTACAAGAAGCAGTGAAAAAACTCATCATGGAAAAAGTGCCGCAAAACGACACCTTGGAAGTGAAAAGATTCCTTATGGGAAGTGTGGAACTCACATCTCTCAACACTACTGACTCCGACCAAAGCATAATGGCTTTCACTGAGAAAGTCAACAAATTCGATGATGCATATCCTCAACTACCACACGTTGCTACCATTTGTGTCTATCCCTGTTTCGCAAGCGTCGTCAAAAACACACTAGATGTCGAAGGCGTCGAAATTGCATGCGTCTCCGGAAGTTTCCCATCATCACAAGCACTCATTGAAGTCAAAGTGGCTGAAACTGCATTGGCCGTGAAGGACGGAGCAACAGAAATCGACATCGTCATGCCTGTGGGAAAATTCCTCAGCGGAGACTACGAAGGAGTATGCGACGACATCACCGAGATGAAAAACGCATGTGGCGACAAAGATATGAAAGTCATTCTTGAAACTGGATGCCTCAAAACAGCAAAAAACATCAAGATTGCTTCCATATTATCCATGTATGCAGGTGGAGACTACATCAAAACTTCTACAGGAAAACTCAGTCCAGCTGCTACACCAGAAGCTGCATATGTGATGTGCCAAGCCATCAAGGAATATTACGACAAAACAGGTATTCAGATAGGTTTCAAACCAGCCGGAGGACTGAACACCGTAGTCGATGCACTCACTTATTATACCATCGTCAAAGAAATACTAGGTGAGAAATGGCTTACAAATAAATGGTTCAGACTTGGAACAAGCAGACTGGCTAACATGTTGCTTAGCGAAGTAATGGGGGAAGAAATCAAATTCTTCTGATTATACATTCAGCAAAAAAGGATGTGGAGATTTATTCCCCACATCCTTTTTTTATCCTATTTTCAAAGCCTTTTCAGTCTTATGTTCACTCGATACATATGTCCCTTTAACTCCTCTTTAACTCCCCTTTAACTCCTCTTTAACTCCTCTTTAACTCCCCTTTAACTCCCTTTTAACTCCCCTTTAACTCCTGAAAAATCACATATCCCTCATAGCCACGAAATCCAGATATTTCGACAAGGCTTCGCGTATCTCAGGTTGTTTCACGTGGAAATCTATATATTTCCTCGCTTGCGCGCTGAAATCATTCATACGTTTCACTGCATAGTCAATGCCACCATTCACCTTGGCGAAATCAACCAAAACGGCTATCTCATCACTGTTGATCATACCCTTCTTCACCTTACGGGCCAAGTTATACATTGACTCATAATTGCTATTCTTCAAGGCGTAAATCACCGGCAAAGTCAATTTACCCTCGGCCATGTCATTGCCAGTTGGCTTGCCTATTTCCTTTGAGTCATAATAATCGAATATGTCATCCTTGATTTGGAATACCATACCTATCGACATACCGAAATCATAGGCGGCCTGTGCTTCAGCATCGCTGGCTCCTACTGATATGGCACCATTCTGAGCACAAGTGGCGAAAAGAGAGGCGGTCTTCTTGCTGATCACCTGGTAGTAAATATCCTCGGAGATACCTTCATCTTCATAATTGTTCAATTGAAGCAATTCACCACTCGACAATATCCTGCCCAACTGTGCCAGACTGGTGATGATTTTGGTGTTATCGCTCTTCGATACATAGTAAAGAGCGGTGGATAGGATATAGTCGCCTACAAGAACTGCAACCTTGTTGTTGAAAGAAGCATTGACAGAGGGTTGACCACGGCGCTCGCTACTTTCATCCACAACGTCATCGTGAACCAAACTTGCTGTATGAAGCAACTCCAAACCAACTGCCGCGTGAAGTGTGGTGGAATTCACATCACCATAATTCTTAGCCATCAACAAGGTAAGAATGGGACGCATACGCTTCCCACCACGCTTACGGATATGGTCAAGAGTGTTGGATAATAGACCATCAGTATGCGACAACGACTCATCAAAAAGATGGATGAATGACTCCATCTCACGCTCGATAGGTTGCCTGATTTCAGAAAGAACATCCATTGTGCATAATTTTGATACAAAAATAAGCATTTTATCTCGTATAAATCAAAAAAATATTGTAATTTTACACAGAAAAATCAAATTAGTATGGAGAAACTGTTCCTTTTAGATGCATATGCGCTCATATACAGAGCATATTATGCCTTCATCAAAAACCCTAGAATCAACTCTAAAGGAGTCAATACATCTGCAATCATGGGATTTTGCAACACATTGCACGAGGTCATTTCTAAAGAAAAACCAACATACATTGCTGTGGCGTTCGACCCACATGGACTCACTTTCAGAAGCGAAGCATTCCCGGCATACAAGGCGCAAAGGGAAAAAACACCGGAAGACATTCTCATCTCTGTACCTATCATACAGAGAATATTGACTGCAATGCACATACCCATCCTGATACAGGAAGGCTATGAAGCTGATGACATCATAGGGACTATGGCTTCTCAGTTGAAAGATAAAAACATCGAAACCTACATGCTTACACCCGACAAAGATTACGGGCAACTCGTAGGAAAAAATGTGAAAATATATCGTCCACGCTATGGAGGAGGATATGAAGTGCTTGGAGAGGAAGAAATAAAAAGCAAATATGGGATTGATGATCCTCTGAAAATCATTGACCTACTAGCTCTGATGGGAGACACTGCTGACAATTTCCCAGGATGTCCAGGGGTAGGGGAGAAGACAGCTGTGAAACTCATCGCACAATTCGGAAATGTGGAAAACCTGCTCTCACACACTGAACAACTCAAAGGAGCACTTAAAACAAAAGTCGAAGAACATATCGAGGACATCAATATGTCGAAATTCCTTGCTACCATCAAAACCGATGTTCCCATCAATATCAACCTCGAGGAGATGAGAATCAAAGAACCGGATGCACAGCAACTCAAAAAGATTTTTGATGAATTGGAATTCAAAAGCCTCGCTGAGAAATTTATCAAGCAACCTGTAAAAAATGTTAAAAAAGGTAATGTCCAACTCGATTTATTCGCTGATTTTCAAGACGACGACCAAGGAGAAATTAAAAATTCGAGTTTTGAAAGCCTTAAAACCATTCAACACGATTATCAACTTATTGAAAATAAAGAAGATATTGAAAAATTACGTGACTTTTTATTGACAAATGATTTTTTAAGTCTAGATACAGAAACCACTTCCACCATGCCCATGGAAGCAGAATTGGTGGGAGTAAGCTTCTCCATCAAGGAAAACCAAGCTTTTTACATACCAATACCGGAAAATAGGGAAGAAGCTCAAAAAATCATCGAAATACTAAGACCACTTTATGAAAATCCAAAAACACTGAAAATTGGACAGAACATCAAATACGACTTGCAAGTTCTTGCCAACTATGGTATAGAGGTGCAAGGTCCATTGTGGGACACCATGGTGGCTCACTATCTCATACAACCTGAAGTGAGACACAATATGGATTTTCTGGCTGAGGCATATCTCAACTACAAAACCATACACATCGATGAACTCATCGGACCGAGAGGAAAAACACAAAAAAGCATGAGAGACCTCGAACCAGAAAAAGTGTATGAATATGCAGCAGAAGATGCAGACGTAACTCTCAAACTCAAAAACATATTGCTTCCTAAACTCAAGGAAACGGGCGTGGAGCAACTGTTCTACGACATCGAGATGCCGCTTGTAAGAGTGCTGGCTACCATGGAAAGAAATGGAGTATGTATCGACACCGAAGCACTCGCCGAAACATCAAGGGCCTTCACTCAAAGAATGAACAACATCGAGCAACGCATCTACGAACTCGCAGGAGAACAATTCAACATCGCATCGCCAAAACAAGTAGGTGACATCCTATTCGGAAAACTCAAAATCATCGACAAACCCAAAAAGACAAAAACAGGACAATATGTCACCTCGGAAGAAATTTTGCAAAACCTCAAGGGAAAACACGAAATCGTGGAAAAAATCCTTGCACACAGAGGACTCAAAAAACTGCTTGGTACATATATTGACACACTGCCCACACTCATCAACAAAAAGACAGGGCACATTCACACCTCATTCAACCAAACAGTGACAGCAACGGGAAGACTATCGTCAAGCGACCCCAACCTGCAAAACATACCCGTAAGAGGAGAAGATGGAAAGGAAATCAGAAAAGCATTCATACCAGAAAAAGGATGCCTGTTCTTCTCTGTTGACTACAGTCAGATAGAACTCAGGGTGATGGCTCACCTCAGTGGTGACGAAAACATGATAGACGCCTTCAACAAAGGATATGACATTCATGCAGCAACGGCAGCAAACATCTATAAGGAAAACATTGAACAAGTCACCAGCGACCAAAGAAGGAAAGCAAAAAGAGCTAATTTCGGCATCATCTATGGCATCACTGTCTTCGGACTGGCAGAAAGACTGGAAATAGAGCGCTCAGAGGCACGACAACTCATAGATGGATATTTCCAAACATTCCCAAAAGTAAAGGAGTATATGGAAAAAGCCAAGGAAACAGCACGTGAAAAAGGATATGTGGAAACATTCTTCAAGCGAAGGAGGTATCTTCCCGACATCAACAGCCGTAACGCCACTGTCAGGGGATTCGCCGAAAGAAACGCCATCAACGCGCCTATACAAGGTTCGGCTGCAGACATCATCAAAGTGGCCATGATACGCATTCATCAACGATTCAAAGAGGAACAACTGAAATCAAAGATGATACTACAAGTACACGACGAACTCAACTTCAGTGTATTTCCGGAAGAGAAAGAACGCGTGGAACAAATCGTTTTACATGAGATGCAAAACGCATATGCTCTCAAAGTGCCGCTAATAGCTGACGCAGGATGGGGGAGTAACTGGCTCGAAGCACATTGATGAAAGATTATGACTATGGAGACTATGGTTCAAATGGTCTTCAGACTATTGTCCATTGTCTTCCTGTTAGTTCATTGTCTTCCCGTTATCCGTAGGTGACGACTCCGCCGTCACTAAAAAACATATCATACCCTCCATAGGAGTCACTACAAAAACAAAAATCGTTTTTTGTTTTGTATTGTCTTCGGCTTGCACTATCTTTGCACAATCAAATAAAAAAAGAAATAAATGGCTTTAAAATGTGGTATTGTCGGACTACCCAACGTAGGTAAGTCCACTTTGTTCAATTGCTTGTCGAGTGCGAAGGCACAAGCAGCAAACTTCCCATTCTGCACCATAGAACCCAATGTCGGTGTCATCACAGTTCCTGACGAAAGGCTCAACCGTCTTGCAGAACTCGTACATCCTGGAAGGATTGTTCCCGCTACCTGTGAAATCGTCGATATCGCAGGATTGGTGAAAGGAGCTTCAAAAGGCGAGGGATTAGGAAACAAGTTCTTGGGAAACATACGCGAAACTGATGCCATCATACACGTGTTGAGATGCTTCGATGATGATAACATCACACACGTGGATGAAACCATCGACCCCATACGCGACAAGGAAATCATCGATACCGAACTACAATTGAAAGACCTTGAAACCATAGAGGCACGCCTTGCCAAGCAACAAAAGGCGGCTTCTGTAGGCAACAAGGAAGCAAAAGTGGAAGTCAGTGTCCTCCTCGCTTACAAGGAAGTGTTGGAAAAAGGACTCAACGCTCGCATTGTCACTTTCGACAACCGGGAAGAACAACAGGCAGCACACGACCTCTTCCTGTTGACGGCAAAACCTGTACTCTATGTCTGCAATGTTGATGAAAACAGTGCAAAAGATGGCAACGACTATTCTAAAAGGGTGGAGAAAGTGGCTCTGGAAGAAGGTGCGGAAGTATTGGTCATCGCTGCAAAGACTGAAGAGGATATCGCAAGTTTTGACAGTTATGAGGACAAAAAGATGTTTCTTGACGAATTAGGATTGGAAGAGAGTGGTGTCAACCGACTCATCAAGAAAGCCTATTCACTGCTCAACTTGGAAACATTCATCACCGCCGGGCCGATGGAGGTGAAGGCATGGACCTACCGCAAGGGATGGAAGGCACCACAATGTGCCGGAGTCATTCACACCGACTTCGAAAAAGGATTCATACGCGCGGAAGTCATCAAATACGATGACTACATCAAGTATGGTTCTGAAGCAGCTGTGAAGGAAGCAGGAAAAATGGGAATAGAGGGAAAAGACTACATCGTGCAAGACGGAGATATCATGCATTTCAGATTCAACGTATAAAAAGATGATGAATTTACTCTTTATTACCTGGAATCCTGATGAAACAGCCTTCAGCATAGGTGGTTTTTCCTTCAGATGGTATTCACTTTGTTGGCTCACAGGATTGATTTTGGCTTATTTTATAGTAAAAAAACTTTACAAAGAAGCCAAAATTAAGGATGAGTTGTTCGATCCGCTTTTCATCTATTGCTTCCTTGGAATACTTGTGGGAGCACGTCTGGGACACTGCCTTTTCTATGAGCCTGACTATTTCCTAAGCAGTTTCGAACATATCATAGAAATGTTACTGCCCATACACAAGATGGCCGATGGGTCATGGAAATTCACAGGATATGAAGGTTTGGCTTCACATGGAGGCACATTGGGACTGATGCTGGCACTTATCATCTATTGCAAAAGAACCAAAATAAGTCTTTGGCGTGTACTCGACTTCATAGCCATCGCAACACCCATCACGGCTTGCTTCATACGTTTGGGAAACCTGATGAATTCCGAAATCATAGGAAAAGCCACAGATGTGCCTTGGGCTTTCATCTTCCAAAAAGTCGACGATATGCCAAGGCATCCAGGACAACTGTATGAAGCCATCGCCTATTTCATCTTCTTCTTCATAGGATGGTGGTTCTATCGTCACAAACCAGAAAAGGTGGGTACGGGATTCTTCTTCGGACTCTGCCTGACACTGATTTTCACCTTCAGGTTCTTCATAGAATTCACCAAGGAAAACCAAGTGGATTTTGAAAACTCATTGCCACTTGATATGGGACAACTACTCAGCATACCGTTCATCATTATCGGTGTGGCATGCATGGCAGGAGGAAAATGGATGAAGAAAATAGGGTAGGGGAGTGAAGATTGAAAATTGAAAATTGAAGATTGAAAATTGAAAATTGAAGATTTGAAGCAGCGAGAGCAGAGTCAAGCTTGCTTGAACTCTGCCGAGTCGCGACAAAAATCAGCGAAGTTAATTTTTGAAGCAGTGAGAGCAGAGTCAAGCTTGCT
>JAFWSS010000032.1 GCA_017524385.1 Prevotella sp. | reverse complement strand
TTCAATTTTCAATCTTCAATAATTTTCAATCTTGAGCCCACTTTAAAAAGTCCTGCTTGAGCAAATAGCGCTATTAGTTATCCCCTCCCCTCAAGGGGAGGGGCAGGGGAGGGGTCTGTAACTTATTGTTTTTCAGAACTTATCCACCCCACCCCAACCCCTCCCCTGCGAGGGGAGGGGATATGCGCACCGCCCTTTTGCTCCCTGTCCACTTTTTCAAGTGGACTCAAGATAGACTTTTTGGAACAGCGAGGGCAGAGTCAAGCTTGCTTGAACTCTGCCGAGTCGCGACAAAAATCAGCGAAACTAATTTGGAGCAGCGAGGGCAGAGTCAAGCTTGCTTGAGCTCTGCCGAGTCGCGACAAAAATCAGCGAAGCTAATTTGGAGCAGCGAGGACAGAGTCAAGCTTGCTTGAACTCTGCCGAGTCGCGACAAAAATCAGCGAAGCTAATTTGGAGCAGCGAGGGCAGAGTCAAGCTAAAATTGAAGATTGCATCCACTTTAAACAGTCAGTTTGAGCAAATAGCGCTGTTAGTTATCCCCTCCCCTGCGAGGGGAGGGGAAATGCGCACCGCCCTTCAAGCACAAACCCCGCCCCTACAAATTAGGGGAGGGTGTGCACCTAATTTTCAATTTTCAATCTTCAATTTTCAATTGAATAAAAATTTTCAATCTTGACTTCTTAGTTCCTGAACACCAGGCCCTGGCCGAACTCATCGATGATGATGGGCTTGTCTCGAGTGACCTCCTCGGCGAGGATGCGGCGTGAGAGCTCGTTGAGCACGTAGTGCTGGATGGCTCTTTTCACAGGCCTTGCCCCGAACTCCGGGTCGTATCCCACCTCGGCGAGGTATTCTATGGCGTGTGGCGTGGCCTCGAGTTGGAAACCTTGCGGTTCGAGCATCTTGGCGAGGTTCTTCATCTGCAGCCTTACGACGTCGGCGATTTCCTCCTTGGTGAGCGGCAGGAACATGATGGTCTCGTCGATGCGGTTGAGGAATTCCGGCCTGATGGTTTTCTTGAGCATTTCCATCACCTGGTTCTTGGTCTGTTCGATGATTCTCTCGCGGTTGGAGTCGTTGAGTTGTTCCATCTGACTTTGTATGAACTGGCTTCCGAGGTTGGAGGTCATGATGATGATGGTTTTCTTGAAGTTGACGGTCCTCCCCTTGTTGTCGGTGAGTCGGCCGTCGTCAAGCACTTGCAGGAGGATGTTGAACACGTCGGGGTGCGCCTTTTCTATCTCGTCAAAGAGCACGACGGAATAGGGCTTGCGCCTGACGGCCTCGGTGAGTTGTCCTCCCTCGTCGTATCCCACGTATCCCGGAGGCGCTCCGATGAGCCTTGAGACGCTGTATTTCTCCATGTATTCGCTCATGTCGATGCGTGTCATCATCGTCTCGTCGTTGAAGAGGTATTCTGCCAGCGCCTTCGCCAGTTCAGTCTTTCCCACACCGGTGGTTCCCATGAAGATGAACGAGGCGATGGGGCGTTTCGGATCTTGCAGTCCGGCCCGCGACCGTCTTACGGCGTCGCTGACGGCTGAGATGGCCTCGTCCTGACCGATGACGCGCTTGTGGAGTTCTTCCTCGAGGTGGAGGAGTTTCTCGCGCTCGCTTTGCAGCATCCGGGTGACGGGTATTCCTGTCCAGCGGCTCACCACCTCTGCGATGTCGTCGGCGGTGACCTCTTCACGCACCATGGAGTCGCCTCCTTGTGCCTCATGGAGTTGAGCCTTGATAGACTCGATGTCGTTTTCCAGTTCCTGCAGTTTTCCGTAGCGTATCTCGGCCACCCTGCCGTAGTTGCCTTCGCGCTCCGCCCGTTCTGCCTCAAACTTGAGTGCCTCCATGTTGAGCTTGTCCTGTTGGATGCGGTTGACGAGTTGCTTCTCGTTCTCCCATTTCGCCTTGAAGGCCTCCTCCTTTTCCTTGAGGTCGGCTATTTCCTTGTCGAGTTGGGCGAGTTTGGGTTGGTCGTCCTCCCGTTTGATGGCCTCGCGCTCTATCTCGAGTTGTGCGAGTTTCCTGGAGATTTCATCGAGTTCCTCGGGCACGGAGTCGCGTTCCATGCGAAGTTTCGCCGCCGCCTCGTCCATGAGGTCGATGGCCTTGTCGGGCAGGAAGCGGTCGCTGATGTATCTCTCGGAGAGTTTGACGGCAGCGATGCACGCATCATCTTGGATACGCACCTTGTGGTGGTTCTCGTAGCGCTCCTTCAGTCCTCGGAGGATGCTGATGGCGCTCATCTCGTCGGGTTCGTCCACCATGACGGTTTGGAACCTGCGTTCCAGGGCCTTGTCCTTTTCGAAGTATTTCTGGTATTCGTTGAGTGTGGTGGCACCGATGGCCCTGAGTTCACCCCTGGCGAGTGCCGGTTTGAGAATGTTGGCGGCGTCCATCGCCCCTTCGCTTGCCCCGGCTCCCACGAGGGTGTGTATCTCGTCGATGAAGAGGATGATTTGCCCGTCGCTCTTCACCACCTCGTTGATGACGCTCTTGAGCCTTTCCTCAAACTCACCCTTGTACTTTGCTCCGGCGATGAGTTGCCCCATGTCGAGGGAGTATATCTGCTTGTCCTTGAGGTTCTCTGGCACGTCGCCACGCACGATGCGCCCGGCAAGTCCTTCCACGATGGCGGTCTTTCCCGTTCCTGGTTCGCCGAGCAGGATGGGGTTGTTTTTCGTGCGTCGTGAGAGGATTTGGAGAAGGCGCCTGATTTCGTCGTCACGTCCGATGACGGGGTCGAGTTTTCCCGCCCTGGCTGCCTCCACAAGGTTTTTGGCGTATTTGTTGAGACTTTGGTAGTTGTCCTCGGCCGACTGCGACTTGACGGTGTCGCCTTTCCTGAGTGCCTTGATGGCCTCGCGCAGGTCTTTGTCGTTCATACCGGCGTCCTTCAGGATGCGTGATGCGGTGGAAGGCACTTCGAGAAGGGCGATGATGAGGGGTTCGATGGATACGAACTCGTCGCCCATCTTCTGTGAGATGTCAAGAGTACGCTGCAACACGATGTTGGTGGTGCTGCTGTAATAGGTGTCGCCGCCTTGCACACGAGGCAGGTGGTCGATTTCGCTGTCGAGGACTTTCCCCACTTGGTTGGCATTGATGCCCAACTTCTGGAAGAGGAAGTTGCATACGTCCTTGCCTTTTACCATGACGCCTTTGAGCAGGTGTTCCGGCTCGACGTATTGCTGCCCTCGCTGCTGTGCGCTGTTGATGGCCTCTTGCATGGCCTCTTGCGCCTTGATGGTGAATTTGTCGAATGTCATGATGTTTTTCCTTTCTTTGTTTTTTCTACCTTGTGTTTTTCAAAAAACATGCCATAATGAAGATGTGCCATTTTGTCTCCCATTTACGACAAGATGACACAAGGTCTTTAAGGCTTTTAGGGTCTTTAAGAACTTTAAGGACTCTAAGGTCTTTAAGGGCTCTATCCCTTCTCCAGGAAATCTTCCATCTCTTGCATCTTTTGCTCCGCCTTCTTTCTTCCAAGGTCATAGACGTGCTGCATCTCCTCGGGGTCGTGCGAGGTGTGGCCGATGGGGAGGGGTGCGTCGGGTCTGATGACGAAGGCGTCGCCCTCTGTCTCCCGCTTTTTCACATAGGCCGTCTGCTCGTTGTACATCAAGTGTCGCTTGTCGAGTGCTTCAACCATCAGGGGGTATTTGCGTAGCGAGAGGCGCAGGAGGGGCATCAGGCGGTTGTGCTGTTTCTGGTAGCCCTCGGGCTGTGTGAGGACGACCACGTTGCGGTCGTAGCCTTCACCCTCCATGAAGCGCAGCGGGATGGAGTCGGCCACCCCTCCGTCGAGCAGTTTGTGTCCCTCCAATTCCACGATGCGTGACACGAAGGGCATGGATGCCGAGGCCCTCACCCAGTCGAAGAAGTCGTGCCCTCCCTTGTCACACCGTTTATAAACGGCCTTTCCGGTCTCCACGTCGGTGCATACCACGTAGAAGGCGGTGGGACTATCCTCAAACACCTTGTTGTCGAAAACATCGAGTTCGGTGGGGAGGATGTGATAGGCGTACTCCGCGCCGAAAAGGTCGCCGGTGGTGATCCAGGAGCGTATGCTGCAATATCTCCAGTCTTTGGCGAAGCGTTTGTTATAGCGGATAGACCTGCCGGGTTGTGCGGAGACATAGTTGGAACCAAAGGCCGCCCCCGCCGAGACGCCCACGACGCCGTCGTAGATGATGCCATGTTCCATCATCACGTCCATCACGCCGGCGGAAAAGAGTCCGCGCAGCGCTCCGCCTTCCAACACCAGTGCTTTTTTCATCGTCTCTCATACAAGGCCCTGAAGACCTCTAGGGCATCTAGGTCATCTAGGGCATCTAGGGCATCTAGTTCCTCTAGGATATCTAGTTCCTCCAGCCCCCTAAATGCTCATGGCAAACACGATGCCTTCACCATTGAAACTCACGTCCTTGACCGTGACCACCTTGAACAGCTTCTCCAATTTCCCGATTGCCTCGAGATGAAGTACGAAGGTGTCGTCGTCCTTGCCTTTCTCCAGCACCTTCCCGAAATCGGCCACCACCCCTTTGAACAGAGGCAGCAGGGTGTTGACGGCAATACCCACGGCGACATTGTTGCCGTAGCCCAGCACCACGTCGTTGTTCTTCTCCACGCGCACCACGTTCAAGTCGATGGCCACTTCCTTGGAAAAAGGTCCAAGGCTGGCCACGAGACCCACTGTCGCTGTCTTGTCATTCACACGGCGAAAAACCAGTTCTTTGCCATATTTCTCGGAAAAAAACTTCTTGGCTTCCGTATAATCCAATTGTACCTTCATTTCGCGTTGCTATTGTTTTGATGATTTTTCCTGTAGTCCCTGGACTCTGGTTTTCCCAGGACTTCCAGTGCCTCTAGCCTCTGTTATCCCCTTTTATCCTTGGACACCTTCGTAGCCCAGATGAAGAAGATGATCAGGAGGATATACGCCACAAGGGAGTACACCTCCGACTCATGGCTTTCAAGCCAAGCCTCGTTGCCGTGTTCGAAGCCGAAGAATTTCAGCAAGGCGCTCACCACACCCATGAGGGCGCCGCCGGCGATGAATCCGCTGGCGATGAGCGTGCCTTTCTCTCCCCTGGCGTCGTTGACGGCCTTGTCCTTGCTGCGAGAGGTGACATACCAGTTGACGGCACCACCCACCAGCAGCGGGATGTTGAGTTGGATGGGGATGAACATGCCCAGGGCGAAGGGCAGTGCTGGCACCTTCAGGAAGGTGAGGATGATGGCGATGACGGCGCCTATGGCATAAAGCAGCCACGGTGCACCCACGCCATTCATCAACGGGTCGATGACGGCTGCCATCGCATTGGCCTGGGGCGCTATAAGTTGCCCGCTGGTGAAACCGTAGGTCTCGTTGAGCAAAATCATCACGCCGCCGACAGTGGCTGCCGACACCAGGGTGCCAAGAAACTTCCACGACTCCTGCTTGCGGGGCGTGGTGCCCAACCAATAGCCTACCTTCAGGTCGGTGATGAAAGCACCGGCCATCGAGAGGGCCGTGCACACCACGCCGCCCATGATGAGGGCTGCCACCATGCCGGCGGTTCCCTTAAGGCCCACCGCCACCATCACGACGGAGGCGAGGATGAGCGTCATCAGCGTCATGCCCGACACAGGGTTGCTGCCCACGATGGCAATGGCGTTAGCCGCAACGGTGGTGAAAAGGAAGGCGATGACGGTCACCAGCAGGATGCCCATGACGGCGAAGAGCAGGTTGCCCTTCATCACGCCGAACCAGAAGAAGATGAAGGTGATGAGGATGGTGACGATGCTCCCGATGGCTATCAGGCGGAAGGAGATGTCGCGGTTGGTGCGCTCCACCTGCTCCGTTTCAGCACCCTTGCCTTTCATCTCCTTGGAGGCGAGGGAGACGGCGCTCTTGATGATGCCCCACGACTTGATGATGCCGATGATGCCGGCCATGGCAATGCCGCCGATGCCGATGCTCTTCCCGTAGTTGGCAAAAATTTCCTCGGGCGACATGGCTCCCACGGCGGTGGTGATGGAGGGGGTCCAGGCGTTGAGCACCTGGTCGCCGAAAAGCAATGCCATGCCTGGGACCACTATCCACCAGATGAACAGTGAACCGAGGCAGATGATGAACGCATATTTCAGTCCTATGATGTAGCCCAGGCCGAGGACGGCGGCACCGGTGTTCACCTTGAACACCACCTTGGCCTTGTCGGCCAGTTGCTCGCCTAAGGCCATCACGCGCGTGGTGAACAATTCATTCCACCAACCGAAGGAGGCCACCACGAAGTCGTAGAGTCCGCCCACGAGACCGGCGATGAGCAACGGCTTGGCCTGGTTGCCGCCCTTCGCTCCGCTGACAAGCACCTGAGTGGTGGCTGTGGCCTCGGGGAAGGGATATTTGCCGTGCATCTCCTTGACGAAGTATTTCCTGAAGGGGATGAGGAAGAGGATGCCGATGATGCCGCCCAGGAGGGAGGACAGGAACACCTTGAAGAAGGAGGCGGTCATCTCCGGGTCGTCGGGATATTTCGCCTGAAGGATGTAGATGGCGGGGAGGGTGAAGATGGCTCCTGCCACGACGGCGCCCGAACAGGCACCGATGCTCTGGATGATGACATTCTCGCCCAGGGCGTTCTTGCGCTTGGCGGCGGTGGAGGCTCCCACGGCGATGATGGCGATGGGGATGGCGGCCTCGAACACCTGGCCTACCTTCAGTCCGAGGTAGGCGGCGGCGGCGGAGAACAGCATCGCCATGATGATGCCCCAGGTCACCGACCACGTGTTCACCTCAGCATACTGGCGGTCGGGGCGCATGACGGGTTTGTATTCTTCCCCTTCCGACAATTCACGAAACGCATTCTCTGGCAGTTGAAACTGCTCCTTGTCTTGCTCTTTCTCTATCATGGTGTATCTTTTTTGATGATTTTCTCTCTTTGAAGCGACAAAGATAGTGCAAAAAATCCGATTAGGCGAGCAAAAAGAAATATTTTTGCTTTTCAAGTTTTTATAGCGAGGCTTCTAGCGAGCCATCCAAGAGTGGGTGGCCCAACTGTCGATGCTCTTCCCGTTGAACCTCCCACACATGGATTTGACGTGGGCGATGGTGCCGTACATCCTTTATGTCACCCACACGCTTCCCTCCCGTTCCGTTCCTCTCTGCCCTGACACGAGACGCAAGGCCCTTGCGGAACGACGGCGAATGACTTCTTCATCACACATCCTCCTTCGTCCCGCGCCCCACCATCTATAAGCATAGCCAATAATAAGACTCAGGGGATATTGTCATAAGACAAATCCCCCTCATCTTTAAAATGGTATAAAACACAAAAACAATTTAACTGTCTCTCACTCAAACATAACCAAAACATTCTTCACAAAATTTGCAATTATCAATCTTTTTCACTAACTTTGCAAAAAAATGAAAGACTATGGGAGGAAAATACATTAACCCCTTCACGGACTTCGGGTTCAAGAGACTCTTCGGCACCGAAATGAACAAAGAGCTGCTCATCAGCTTCCTCAATTCACTCTTGCACAACCAAGAGGAGATCACTGACATCAGATACCGCAACACCGAACAGCTGGGAAGCGGCATGCTGGACCGGAAGGCCGTCTTCGACGTGTACTGCCAGAACACCGCCGGAGAATACTTCATCGTCGAGATGCAGAAAGCGGAACAGAACTATTTCAAGAACAGGAGCGTGTTTTATGCCACCTTCCCCATACGCGACCAGGCGCAACCAGGCAGCAAATGGAACTTCAAACTCAAGAGCGTGTATACCGTGGGCATCCTCGACTTCGTGTTCCCAGATGATGAATACGCCCCCGACTGCATGCACCACGAAGTCAAGATGATGGACGTGGAGGACAAGCACGTCTTCTACGACAAGCTCACCTTCGTCTATCTTGAAATGCCGAAGTTCAACAAGACGGAGGACCAGCTTGAGACCATGATGGACAAATGGCTCTATGTGCTGCGCAACCTCTCTAAGCTGATGGAGCGTCCCGCAGCACTTCAAGAACGTGTGTTCAATCGCCTTTTCGAACAGGCGGAGATAGCCAGGTTCTCCAAAGACGAACTTTTCGACTACGAGGAGAGCCTAAAGGTCTACCGCGACCTATTCAACGTGGTCAACTCGGCGGAACAAAAAGGTATTAAAAAAGGCTTCGTCAAAGGAAAAGCAGAAGGCCTTGAAGAAGGCATTGCCAAAGGAAAAGCGGAAGGCCTTGAAGAAGGCATCTTGAAAGGCAAATTAGAAATGGCTGTGCGAATGAAGAAGGAAGGATTGGATTCTTCACTGATATCGAAAATCACAGGACTCTCTATCGAAGAAATCAACATACTCTGACGATTCTTCTACTCACCACAAAAACCTAAGACTTCCTATCTCCACCTAAAACCTCCTACCCTCTCCTAAAATCATCTCCGCGCACTTCTCCGCGCAACGCTCGCCGTCTATGGCGGCGGAGACGATGCCACCGGCATAACCCGCACCCTCGCCACAAGGGAAGAGACCGCGCACACGCACATGTTGCAGCGTCTCTTGCTCACGCACCACCCTCACGGGCGACGAGGTGCGTGTCTCGGCGGCGATGAGCACCGCCTCGTTGGTGAGGAAACCCTTGCTGCGTGCTCCAAACACCTGAAAGCCCTTTTGCAGACGCGTGGACACCATCTGTGGGAGCCACTCGTGCAACCTGCTGCTGGTCAGACCTGGAGAGTAAGACGAGCGGGGAAGGTCGTGACTCGGACGACCTGCCACGAAATCAACCATACGTTGGGCGGGGGCGGTCTGTCGGCATCCGCCCTGCCGCCAGCATTCCTCCTCGATGCGCTCCTGGAAGGCCATCATGCGCAAAGGACTGTCGCCGGAGACATCCTCGGGGCGCACCTCGACCACCATCCCGCTGTTCGACCATTTTGAACCCCTGTTGCTGGGACTCATGCCATTGACCACCAACTGGTGTGGGCCGGTGGCGGCGGGGATGACGAAACCTCCGGGGCACATACAGAAGGAATATACGCCGCGGCCGTCTATCTGGGTGACAAAACTGTATTCCGCCGCTGGAAGGTATTTTCCTCGCCCGGCTGCGTTGTGGTATTGGATTTGGTCGATGAGATGCGACGGATGCTCCAACCTGACTCCAACGGCCAAACCCTTGGCTTCCAACTCTATGCCGGCGCCGTCAAGGTAGCGATAGACATCGCGGGCGGAGTGACCGGTGGCGAGTATCACCGGACCATGAAACAACCTCTTGCCGCCGTTGGCCAGGTCCACGGCCTCCACGCCCTTCACCTCGTCGCCTTCCAACAACAACCGTGTCATCTTCGTCTGGTGATGCACGGCACCTCCGCAACGAAGGATGGTGTCGCGCATGGCGGCTATCACCTGCGGCAACTTGTCGGTGCCGATGTGGGGGTGGGCGTCGGCCAGGATGTCGGTAGATGCGCCGTGCTGACAAAACACGTTGAGGATCTTCTCCACGCTGCCGCGCTTCTTCGAACGGGTGTAGAGTTTGCCGTCGGAATAGGCCCCTGCCCCACCCTCTCCGAAACAATAGTTGCTCTCGCCATCCACCTTGTGGCTGCGGCTGATGTCGGCCACGTCGCGACGGCGGTCGGCCACGTTCTTCCCTCGTTCGAGAATGACAGGACAGACACCCAACTCTATCAGACGCAGGGCGGCGAAAAGTCCGCCAGGACCCTCGCCCACCACGATGGCCTGCGGAGACTTCGACACGTCGCCATATTCCGTGCGCACGAAAGCGTCGTCGGATGGCTCCTCATTAATATATACGCGCAAGGTGAGGTTGACGTAGATGGTGCGCTGGCGGGCGTCGATGCTGCGGCGCAGCACTCGCAGATGGCGCACAGTGCGGGCGTCGATACCCAACTCTCGAGCCACCAGCACCGTTAGCACCTCCTGTGTGGCTGCCTCATGGGGCAACACCCTGACTTGTATTTCCTTGGTCATAGAATCATCTATCTTACTGATTTTTATTTCTTTTGTAACGGTTCCTCTCGACTGTTTCCATACAACCATTTTGGTGGTTGTCACTGTCCGAATGGTAAATCGTTATCGCGCTTTTGTTTTCGGGGTAGCAGAAAAAGGCACTGCAAAAATAATAAATATTTCGGAGTTGGCTGCCCACTGATGAGAAAAATAATAGTCGGTGCGCATATCCCCGCCCCTGTAGGGTCAGGTCTTGTGCCTGACCGCAAAGGGGCAGGGGTGGGGTCTTTGACCAAAAGGTGAAATCAAGTAGTCACCACGAAATAGCCGATAGTTTTTCAACAGATTTTCAATCCGATTTAAGCATCGTAATTAATTGGAAACAACGATTTTAGCGGATTAAAAATCCTAATACTTCATACTGCCGGATTGCAATTGACTTCCGCTTCGCACGTCGACCTACGGTTCCAGCAGAACATCCTTGGCGTGGCACGTCGACCTACGGTTCCGGCAGAACATCCTTGGCGTGGCACGTCGGCCTACGGTTCCGGCAGAACATCCTTGGCGTGGCACGTCGGCCTACGGTTCCGGAAAAGCATTCTTGACGTAGCAAGAATGGTCAGGGCAAAAGGCCGTGAGCGCATATCCCCTCAAACAGTCGGTGCGCATATCCCCTCCAGCCTTCGGTGCGCATATCCCCTCAAACAGTCGGTGCGCATATCCCCTCCAGCCTTCGGTGCGCATATCCCCTCAAACA
>JAFWSS010000031.1 GCA_017524385.1 Prevotella sp. | reverse complement strand
TCGGGCACGGTGAATCCCGCATCGTAGTAACGCTGCACCTCGGTAAAGATGGCCCACAACTGAGGTACGGCATCGGCACGTCCATAGATGTCCTTGATGATCTTGCGCTGTCCTTCAATCACCTTGCCGAGCGTTTTCATGTTTTCCGCATCATCGCCCTTTCCCATCGCCACGTCACCGTCACCCCGCATGCCGATGGTGACGAGATTGTCGTAGGCCTTGTTGCGTTCCATGCCCTCGCGGAAGAACTTGTCGATGCGCTCCTTGTTCGAGGCATAGTCCCAAAAGGACAGTTTTATGATAATGGCAGGTGAAGCGCAATTTTATCCTTGTTGCCATTAACGAATCAGAGTATTTTTGTATTTTGGTGCTGGTCTTGCCGCTGAGTGTGTTCAGAGGTGGTGCCTGCTTGATTGGCTCAACCATTTGCCTACTCAACAAGAACGATGCCACCGTTGGGCTGTATGGTGACCTTGGCGCGACCCTGCTTGTCAACCTTCAGCGTGGTTTTGGTGGGCCGGCCTTGCTTGTCGTCCACCAGACAATTCAGTTTCTTGCCAGCCAGCATGGGCAGTGCGAGCGTCAACTTCAGTGGCTCTTTCAGAGCGCTCAGTCCACCGACGAACCACTGGTCGCCGTGACGGCGTGCCAGCACCACATACTTGCCTGGGTAACCGTCTATAAAGCGAGTCTCATCCCATGTCGATGGCAGTCCGCGCAGGAAATCGAGTTCAAACTGCGGCACTTCGGTCAGATTGTTCGGACAGAGGGCGGCGCACTGGATGTAACTTTGGGTGGTGATGCCAGAGGCCAGTTCGAAAATGTCGGTAGTCTTGCGCGTGTGGCGGCTTTTGTTGTCGCGGCTGAGATGGCGGTTCAGGATGACGCCACCCCAGTCCATCGTGGCCACTGCATTTCGGCAGAAGGGGTGCATGCAGAGGTCGAAAGCCTCACGTTCGGCATCCGCCTCGGTGAAATAGACGTTCTCACTGGCCATCACAGCCTCGCTCGACACATAGTTGGGGTACATGCGTTCCCAGCCACGCGGGAGGGTGCAGCCGTGGAAGATGACCTGCAATCCGTAGCGGTTGGCATCGCTGAGGATGTCCTCATAGAGTTGCATGGTCTCCTGCTTGTCACCTCCGAAAAAATCCACCTTAATGCCTTTCACGCCTATGGACTTCAACCATTTCATCTCACGTTCACGGGCAATGGCCGTGTTCATACAGTTGCGTGGTGTCTGTGGCGCATCATTCCAAAAGCCGTTGCTGCTATACCACAACAGCAGATCGACTCCCTTTGAATTGGCGTAGCGCACAAGTTGGGACATTCGGTCGCGCCCTATCTGCGTGTCCCACCAGTTATCCACAAGACAGTATTCAAATCCCATTTCTGAGGCAAGGTTGATGAACTGCACCTGGTCGTCCCAATTGACAGACTCGTCCTGCCATACGAGCCAACTCCATGTATAGCAGCCTGGCTTGTAGTCAGCGCCCGCTTCGAAACGCGGTTCCACGAGGTCGTAGGCCGTAGTCGATTCCACAAGCGTCTTCAGTGAACCGACGGTGATGGTGCGCCATGGCGTGGTGAACGGCAACTGACAACCAACGAAGGCCGAGCCGAAACCACCGTTCTCCTGCTCGTCAGGGAAGGCGATGGCATAGCCCCGTCCGACCTCATAGTCAGAGAGGTGCGTACCGCAGTAGGCTCCTGTCGTACCCGTTTCGCTGACGAGCACCCACGTGTCGCCTTGACGGAACAAGCAGGGGAATGAGTAGCCGTGGTCGAACTGCGACTTCGCCGTCATCGGTGCGTCGGGCGTATAGACCTCCTCATAACTCGGTCGTGCGTGCGCCCAAAGGATGCCTGGTGCTGCCATCGGACAAAGGTAGGTCGTGGTGCCCTCAGGAAAATTGAAACTGCTGGCCTCGCCGTAAATCAGCGTCCGCTGCAGGTCGGGGTCACGCTCGGGATGCTCCACCGCAATGTTGTAGCGGAAGGCCACATCATCATCGGATACGCGAAACGTCACCTCCAACACCTGCTTCTTGTCATTTCTGAACGTGGCTGTCAGTTCATTGGCCTCATAGTCGCTGTGGCTGGCCTTGGTCTTCTGCATGTCGTAGTGCGTCTCCACCTTTGTCGTTTGTGTGTCGGACAACGTCAGTCCCTGCGTCAGGTCGCCGATGCTCGTCCTCAGGCCCAGTGCCGACTCGCGGAGTACAGTATTCCCGTTGAGTGTGACGGCATACGTAGCCCGGCCGTCGTTGTTGCTCACCGTCACCTCCAATGCGCCATTGGGCGACTTCACCGTGACATCCTTGGCCTGGCACAGGACTGTGGCCGCCAGCATCATAAAAAGAATGCTCTTTCTCATAGATATGATTATTCTGCAGGGTGATACATAAATGAATAGAAATCGGCTTGGGGCTTGGAGGACTCACTGCCAGACTGGCAGAAAAGGGCGAGGATGATGCCTGTGAATCCACCTGCCGTCTCGCTACTCAAATAACGGGTGTCGGCCACGCCTACCTCTGTGAAAGTCTTCCCGTCCTCGGAATAGGCAAAGCGATAGTGGTCGCGTGTGCCGGTGACGCGCAGGTAAGGCTTGCCGCCCTTTAAGGCAATCTCCTTTGCCACGTGGTGGATGCTGCTCAGCCAGTACTCCACAACGAGGGTGTTCCCACCATTGGCTTCACGGCGCAGGGAGATGTCGTAGTGGGAGAACATGTCCATGAACACGGTCAGTCCTGCCATGTCGCCTGCATTGCCCTCGGTGAGTTTCAGTTGCGTGGTGGCCTCAAAGCCGATATGCTGTTGGCGGCGTCCTACGAATGTGGGCAGGTCGGGACTGTTCAGCGTTGCTGATGTGCCGGTCAGACGCAGGGCATTCGAAGTCAGTTGATAGTTTTCCATCAACGGATTACGCAGATAAATCCATTCGAAGCCGAGCGACTGTTTGTTGCTGAAGCGGATGTCGCTGGAGAAATCCCTCTGCGGAGCAGGCTTGGCTGGCAAGTCGGCTGCCATGTCGAGGGCAATGGTGCCATTGCCGTTCACCACGGGCCATGCGTTCGTGTCCCAGCGCACGGGAGCGAGATAGGTCTCGCGGCCTGTCAGGTGGTTCATGTTCGTCTGTGGACGGAAGGCCAGGCAGACCATCCACCATGAACCGTCGGGCGCATCCACCAGATCGGCATGTCCCGTCCCCTGGATGGGGCTGCTTTGTCCTAGTTGATTGCAGTGCGTCAGGATGGGGTTGGAGGGGTTGCCGATGTACGGGCCGTCGATATTGGGTGAGCGGGCTATGGTGATCATGTGGGCATGCTCCGTGCCGCCCTCAGAGATGAGCAGGTAGTAGTAACCGTCCTTCTTGTAGATGTGAGGCCCCTCGGGATAACGTCCGCCAGTACCGTTCCAGATGCGGCGCGAGGGCGACAATGTCTTTCCTGTCTTGGGGTTGATCTCACAGAGCCAGATGCCGTCATCTGGGTTGCTCACCATGTAGCAGTGACCGTCCTCAAAGAAGAGCGACGGGTCGATGCCGCCCTGCTCCAACCAAACGGGGTCGGACCATTCTCCACGCGGGTTGTCGGTATAGACGAGGAAGTTGCCGCCGTTGGTCGTATTGGTTGTAATCATATAGAACGTGCCGTCGTTGTAACGGATGGTAGGGGCGTAGATGCCGCCCCATGAGAGGGTTCCTTTCAGGTTTACCTGGCTCTTGCGAGTAAGACAGTGTCCTATCTGTTCCCAGTTCACGAGGTCGCGGCTGTGCCACAAGGGTACGCCTGGGAAGTAGTCGAAAGAACTGTTCACCAAATAATAGTCGCTGTCCACACGGCAGATGCTCGGGTCGGGATAGAAACCGGGGATTACCGGATTGCGGTAGTGGTCGGTGGCATTAGCACCCCCGAATGAGAGTGCTAATGCAAAGGATATCAGAATCAGTTTCTTCATATATTCATGTTTTTGCTGCAAAGTTAAGCCTTTTTTCAATAAGTAGGTCATCGTATAACAGTTGATTCTCCACCATTTAATAGTCATTACCCTTCAGCAGTGCATTCATCAGAAGCGGATAAGTGGGTTGGAAGGTGGTACGGCTGATGACTTCGTTCCAATAGAAAAGGGATATGTTGGCATGCTGTCGGCAGTAGGTCACCATGAACTCGGCATATTTGGCACGTTCTTCCTCGGCAATCTTGTCGTTGGCGGCAAACTCGCCGATGATGACGGGCAAGTGGTTGGTGTTGGCATACGCTATCACGACATCGAGTTCTGCAGCAAGAGCATTCTGGAAGTCTTCCGTCCATACAGGCATGTTGCTTTCATCCAAGTCTATCGTCATCCTTGCAAATTCGGCTGGTGAGTAGTTATGCACCTCCACCATCAAGTGGACGGGTGTCTCGTCGGTGGGGATGACGAAGGGGTCGAGCATGTCATGGGAGCCGTTGGCGGCATAGGTGTTGACGATGAGGTTGCGGTGCTTGTTGTTGCCGCCGAGGCCGCGGATGGTGTTGACGAAGGTCTGCGCCAATTGGTTGACGGCGATGAAAGCGTCGCCGGCAGCATTGACCCAGGCTTTGTTCTCGTCGAGAATCTCGTTGTAACTCTCAAACATCAGGTGGTCGCCATATTTCTCAAAGCGGGTGGCAATCTGCGTCCACAGGGCGACATACTTCTTGCTGATTGACTCGATATTGCTCAGGTCGGCTGCCAGCCACTCCCCACCCGTGTCGTGGTGTACGTTGATGATGACGAAAAGTCCGGCATCCAGTCCGTATTTCACCACCTCCTCCACACGGTTCATCCATTTCTCGCTCACTTGGTTGTTCTCGTCCATGTGAGGGAACCATGTCACGGGGATGCGCACCGCATTGAAGCCGTTGGCCTTCACGGCATTGAACCAGTCGGCAGTGACCAGCGGGTTGCCCCAGCAGGTCTGAAACGTTTCGATAGGGTCGTCCGTCCAGTCAAACCATGTTCCATAAGCATCAAGAGTGTTGTATAAGTTCAGGCCTATCTTCATGGCGTTGCTGGCATCCTCGGCTGAAATCCATCCGCTGGGATCTATGTAGGCCGCCTTCTGCACCACGGTGATTTTGGAGGTCAGTCCGCTACCCGTCAGGATGATGTCGGCCGCGCGGTCCTGCCCCGTCGCGTTCTCTGCCACCGACACTTTCAAGTGAAGTGTCTTGCCCGTCATAGGCACTCCGGAATGGTTGGAGAGCGTGATCCAGTCGGCGTTGCAACTCAACTGCCAGTTGGTGTTGGCTTGTACATCCACCATTTGGAAACCCTGCCAGTTCATGAATGTCAGTTGACTGATGGCGGAGGTCGTGTCGTTGACAACGCAGAACTGCACCTTCGGATTGGTCACACTCTCGATGTCGTCGTCGCTGCATGCAGTTGCCGTCAGGATGGCGGCAACTGCTAATAGCATGTATTTAAATGTCTTCATATGGCTTACTTGATTTGGTAAATACGGAAGTTGTCATAGACGATGGAGAACCAGATGCCGATTTCGTCGTAACTGTGGTAAATCTTGAAGTTGCCGTCGTCGCCGGGAGCAGAACCTACGAGGTCGCCATAGGTGCCCGTACCAAACTGTGTGAGCGGGATAGCCACACTCATCCACTCGCCAGCGGTTGCCTGGCCTGTGATGCGGTCGGCTATGGCAATCTTGTCAACCTCAGCACCCATGAACGTAATCTTGCTGTAGCAGGTGGCAGAGGGTATCTCTGGCAGATAGACCTCGTAGCGCAGTTCAAGGTCGGAGAGCGGAGTGCTGGCATCGATGCCCTTGGGAGCCTGCTTGCCGTTGAATTGTACATTGTGGTCCCACCAGCCTGTGTAGTTCTCAAAGCCCAGCCAGTTGCCTGACACAGGCGAGACGGTGAACGTTGCAGCATCCCACCAACCGCCACGTGTGTCTGTACCCCAGTTCCAGTTCTGGTTGGTGCCGTTGCCGTCGAAGTCTTCCAATATCCAGTCGTAGCGATAGAAAGGCAGTTCGGCCACTCCGCCCAAGGTCTTGAGTCTGATGGTGCCGTTGGCTTCGGTCGAGGGCAATTTATCTGGCATGGTGAAGGTCACCTTGTCCATCTCTGCGCTTACGGTAACGGTGTTGATGTCGATGTCAATCTCACCACCGATATTGATGCTGGTCAGGTCGGCCAGGTATTTGCCGAAGAGGGTGATGGTCTGCCCTGGGATAGGCATGTCGGACGATATGTCGTAGAGTTCCGGTTTCATGGGCGACTTCGAGAATCCGCAGTAGGCTGTTCCAGAGAAGCATTCCATGACCATGATTCCGTTGGCAGGAATGACATTGGGCATCTTCACATACGCCACCGTGCAACTGTCGTTCACTTCCCACGAAGGGCAGTCGGCCAATTTCATGGTGTCGAGGCCTGCCACATAGATGGATTGGATTTCGTGGAACAACGAACCGTGCAGTTCCATGATCTGTCCAGGTTGTATCTCCGGTATTCCCTGTTCGTTCTCTTCCATGTCGGCCTTGTAGAAATCGATGGTGGGCACGCCGGCAATGACGTGGAAAGCATATACTGCCGTGCCATGCGTCGTTTCCACTCGGATTTCCATAGGTAGCGTGTTGTCCTGGCCGTAAACAATCAGGTCCGACGGGATGGTCATGATGATATGCGTGTCGGTGTTGTAATTGGCGTTGAAGTAGCAGTCTTGGTTGTTGATATAGATGTTCAAGGCGTGGCCCAGATTGTGGCCCTCTATGAGAATCATCTGTCCAAGCCTGCCCACCGTGAAGGCGGAGTCGGCCTTTTCGGGGTCGGTCAGACGAACTCGCTCAATGACGGGTTGTCCACCCTCTTTGTCATCGTCGCTGCATGCTGTCAGAGTCAGGGTGGCACAGACAGCCATCAGCGACAACAGGCATATTGGGATTTATTTTGATATGTTCATCATACTGGTGGGTGTTATTCGTTAAAATTGTAATGTTCCGGTTCGCGCTTCAGATACGGGTTCTGAATGACGTCGGCCTCAGGATAGGGCAGGAAAATATTGTCATTGGTAATAGTGGGTGTGACGTCGGGCAACACCAGTTCTCCGAATTCGGTGCTGACGGTGTTCTCCCAACTGTTGTCGGGATTGTGGTAGAACGACAGTTCGTTCTTGTCCCCTACCCTCAGTTCGTTGTAGGTGCAACCCCGATACTGGTTGTTCAGATAGTTGAGCATGTAGTTGGGCTTCCACTTGTACCACTCCAGCATGCTGTACCAGTTGAGGAACTCCATGCCGAACTCCACACGTCGCTCGCGGATGATGTCCTCAAACGTGATGGATTTTGCCTCGTCGATGCCCGCACGTCGGCGCACGGCATTGAAGTACTGCAGACCCTCGCCCGTCAGCGAATCATTGTTGCCCAAGCAGGCCTCGGCATAGATGAGATAGACATCGGCCAGACGGATGATATAGGTGTTTAGCGGCGAGCACATCATCGCCACATAGCCGTCGTTGTCGTCATCGGGTCCGCCCACCACGCCTTTCTTGATGGGTGCTGCCGTTCCCTCATAGGTATAGCCGCCGTCGGCTTTGCAGATATAGTCATAATAGACGCCATGTGTACAGAAGGATGCGTCTCGACGTGTCACCTCCCACTTGTAGGCACCGTTTGCACCCTTGTAGCGATATTGCATGAGCATGTCGGGCGAGGCATTCAGCGCACTCCAGCACATCACACCCCCCAGCATCTTGCTGTCGGCGCAGAGGTCGGAGATGGTGCAGTTGCAGACGTACCACTGCATGGTGGTCGATTTGTACCACTGGCAGGCCAACAACGACTCCTCGTTGTTGTTGTAACGGTATTTGAACAGGTTGTGATAGTCGTCGAGCAGTTTGGCACCGCTGTTCTCTATCACGTCGAGAGCATACTTCTTGGCCTGTGCCAGATCCGCCTCGTCGCGCTGCGTCTTGTCCCAACCCGAGCGTGCCAGATAGACCTTTGCCAGCATCGCCTTGGCACTCCAGCATGTGGCGCGGCCAGCAACGAAAGGCTTGTCGGGCAGGTTTTCCGCAGCATACGTCAGGTCGTTGATGATGAATCTAAACACATCCTCCTCAGGGTTGCGGGGACGAACGGGATTGTCGACCACCTCCTGGTTGTGCTCAAACAGCACCAGGGGTCCCCACACGTGCATGGCATAGAACAGCGCCAC
>JAFWSS010000030.1 GCA_017524385.1 Prevotella sp. | reverse complement strand
AGGGGAGTTAACGGCTCGCCCGACGCGGGTGGCCGTGCCCCCTTTACAAACTTATAACGGAAGAAGAAAAATAATTATTAACAACACCGCATGAGCCGAAGGGCTTTAGCTTTTACGCTATGCGGAAATTAGTACAACAAAAGAAAGAAGAATTCCCCCCTGCACCCCCTATAGAAGAAAAAAAACAAAAAAAAGAAAGAAACAACCTCACACCCGCGCATGCGTGCGAGAAAAATTCGACGGAAAATCTCGAAATACGACGACTACTGTTTATCGACACCCTCCATCCCTGTGTCGAACGATATGGCGAGGAGATGATAAGGCACTTCGGTGAATACAGGACAGAAGAAAACCGCTCGCTCACCCATAGATCATGGGTAGATCATGGGGACGGAGTTGTTGATCCGTTTTTCATCATATATGCAAAACATATTGTCCGAAAAATGGGGAGTCTATGCGGTTGTCTGAAAAATGGGGACTATTATACCCCAATAATCATTCTAATTTTTGGCAACAGGGCGCACCGTATACCCGAAACTTGGGCTGCTGTTGCTCTCGACCGTGTTGTCCGAACTGAAGTAGTAGCCGTAGGAGTAGCACATGGCTGCAGAGCCCAGTGTCGATGACCAGTAAACGCCGCTCAAGCCGGCATCGTAAAGGTCGGATTCGTTGCGGTAACCCGTAGCGGGCAGAAAGATACTCGCACCATTCGTCTTGCTGGTGAACTTAACTCCATTTACTCCGTTCTCCGTAGTCCATTCGTAAATGCAATTGTTAAGCAACTCTATTAGCTGTGTCCTGGATGGCATCACCCATGAGCCGCCCCACTTCACATGGGCTACGTCATACTGAGTACCGGCGATGTCACTGCCGAGATCGTGATAAGTTCGCGATGATCGGTCAAAATGGATATAGTTGTCAAAGTCATATGTAGCTTTTGACTCCGTCTCTCCCCATGCATAGTAACTGCCATAATTGGTGGGGCTTTGGTTTTTCGGATGGTCCGTGTCCACATTGCAGCATGACCATAAGGTGCCCGAGGGCAGGTTGAGGTCGATGAGGTGGGGATGATGGTCATTGGGGCATGACAAATAAGATTTGGTATAATTGTCAATGTCTTCATCATCATCACCACCACATGATGTTAAGCATGAAAAATTTACAACTATCATTACGAACGATGATATATTCAACAAATAGTTTTTTACTTTCATTTTTGTGTTACCTTCAATTATGTTATTACAAAACGCAAAAATAGTTCTTTTTTCATTATATATCCTACAAAAAAAGGATTTTTTGCCATTTGTTGGGAAAATGGCGGGAATCATGATAACCCTTTTTAGTTTTTCTTGCTACCTTTGCCGACGTTTTACCATTTTATTTTTATCACTCAATGTACAAACCAGATTTTACGAAGCGCGAGGTCATCGTCTTCCGCCAGTTCAAGCGGAAGGGATGGGCGCTTTTTGCCTGTCTAGGGCGTGAAGTTGTCATCTCCGTGCTGAGTGTGGCTACTCTTTCTGCGACGAGTGCAGCCAGCGTCAGCAATCAAGTGTGGCATTCTGACACCACGCGCACGACAAAGGAGATATGGCTTGGTGACGTAGGCGTCACCGGTTCGCGCGCCCCTTTGCCTCAGAGTCAGGCAGCGAGAATGGTAACTGTACTGAGCCACGACGATATTGCGCAGGCGGCAGTACAAAGTGTTAACGATTTGCTGAAGTTGGCCATCGGTGTCGACGTCCGCCAGCGAGGAGCATTTGGCTACCAGACGGACATCTCCATTCGGGGCGGCACACAGGAGCAAATCACAGTACTGCTGAACGGCATCAACATCTGCGACCCGCAGACAGGACACAATGTGATGGACCTGCCCTGCCAGCTTGACGAAATCATACGCGTAGAGGTGCTCGAAGGGCCCGCCGGTCGTGCTTATGGCACGGCATCGCTCGTGGGGGCTATCAATATTGTGACCTCTTCTGGTGAAGGACATAAGGCAAACGGTGAAAGGAGGCCCATGATGGGCGACTTGAATTTGGAATGTGGTTCCTTCGGCTATGCCAAAGCCGCGCTCATTACACAATCATCCTCCTCAAGTCTTAAAACCCACCAGCAATTCAGTTCCAGCTACCAGCGCAGCGATGGCTATAGCCGCTCGAAAACAGGTGCATTAAACACGGGCCATAGTGGTTCGAAAGCGTTCTATCAAGGAAGGTTCGATAGCGAACATTTGACCGTCTGGTGGCATGCCGGTCTTTCCGACAGGGGATGGGGCTCGGGAACATTCTACGCCACGCCACGCTGGCAGGCCGACGAACAATACGAGCACACGACCAAACTCTTCACGTCGCTCCAAGCCGAGACGAGGACGGGGGCGGTCCACATTCGTCCTGCCGTTTATTGGAACCAATACCGCGACCGCTATGAGGGTTATCACAACCGTCCAGACTTGATGAAGTATAATCACAACAGGTGTGACATCATTGGAGTAAACCTAAACAGTTATTTCGACTGGAAGGCAGGGCGAACGGCCATCGGTGCCGAGATGCGCAACGAGGACCTGGTGAGCGGCAACCTTGGGGAACCTCTCTCCAGGCAAACCTCAACCTATTCGCGGGGCATCAACCGCACCAATCTCTCTGCCCATCTTGAACACAACGTGTTGCTTCGCAGGTTGACGGTCTCGGCTGGTATGATTGCTACCAAGAGTTCGTGGAGCAATGCAGGATGGAAAATCTTTCCTGGCATCGATGTGAGTTACCTGCTCCCTATGCCCGACGACTCGCCTTCCAGCATCAAGCTCTTCGCATCTTACAACACCTCGCTTCGTCTGCCTTCATTCACTGAGATGTATTACAAACTTCAGGGCTACGATGCAGACCCACATCTCAAACCAGAGGAGATGGATGCACTGGAGGCAGGAGCGCAAATCGTCACTCCTGCATTGCAGGCAAAAACCACAGTGTGGTATCATCATGGTCACAACATGATAGACTGGATCATGGACACCCGTAAGGGGGACGCTGCTGTCTGGCAGAGCATCAACCACACCCGCATCAATGCTACGGGCTTCGAGGTTTCGGCCGATGTCAACCTCCAACAGCTACTGTCCATTCTCATTCCTCCTTCTTCGCTCCTCCGTCTCCAAACCCTCCGTCTTTCCTACAGTTACATCATACAGGACAAGAGCCATGAAGAAGGGATAGTCTCGCAGTATGCTTTGGAGTACCTGCGTCACAAGTTGGTCGCCACCTTGAACACTTCGATTGGACGGCGTCTCTCACTGACACTCAATGCCCGTTGGCAGGACCGTGTAGGCTCTTACACCACATTCAGCGGCGACGTCTGCGACTACAAGCCTTATGCATTGGTGGATGCTCGCCTGCAATGGCAGACACAGCGGTGCACTCTTTACGCAGAGGTCAACAACTTGTTTGACAACCGCCACTACGTCGACTACGGCAATGTGCCCCAACCAGGCATTTGGCTTGTTGGAGGAGTAAAATATCATCTGCCGTTCTAACCTGCATTACCTCAGTTAGGGATAAGAAAGTCGTATGAAAAGATGGTAATCTGGGATTATAATTTGTCAAAAATTTCCGACCTGCGGTTGAAACGCCCTGAAAGGGCAACCTGCTCTTAGCCCAGGGCAACGCCCTGGGTTGTGGGAAAGGGGTGACTGTTGTATATCACACATGGATTCCCAGGGCGTTGCCCCGGGCTGATATCTCGTTGGCCTTTCCGTCCGGCATTAATAATCCAACCGCAGGTCGGAAAATTCTTTAATTCTCAAATTCGTGATAAAAAGGGTGGGAAAGTTCAGTTAGTCATAAATTTCTGTGCGTCAGAATTTTTGATTAATTCGTGATAATTCGTGTTCTTTATTATTATTTTTTAATCGTCACTTAGTGTCATGGTTTGATTGCTATTCTTCCTGGTTCCGAAAGCGGATGGATTGTGTCTCGCTGTCCATCTCCTCGATGATGGCGATAGACTCCAGGCGGTAGTTTTCCTCTCGCAGCAGTCTGCCGCCATCCTGCTGGCCTTTCTCCACGGCGATGCCGATGCCCACCACCTCGCCGCCGGCTTGATGCACCAAGTCGATGAGCGCATGTGCAGCCTGTCCATCGGCTAGGAAGTCATCGACTATCAGCACTCGGTCTGTCGGGTGCAGATATGGTTTGGACACAAACACCTTGTTCATCTGCTTGTGTGTGAAGGAATAGGCCTGTGATACGTATTTGTTGTCTGTGCTGTTGGCAGTCTCGCTCTTTTTTGCGAACACCACTGGCACATCATACAGGTTACCCAGCATCGTTGCAATGGCAATGCCGCTGGCTTCGATGGTAAGGATTTTGTTCACCTCCAAGTTGCCAAACCGCCGTTTCAGTTCGATGGCAATCTGGCGTATGATGCCGATGTCTATCTGATGATTCAGAAAGTTGTCAATCTTCAGTATGTTACCAGGTTTGATAATGGCATCGCTTAGGATTTTTTCTTCAAGGAAGTTCATTGTTGTATGTTATGGTTGATTATCTTGTACATCATATCCTCGCAAGGCTATTCGCACCAGTGCAGGATATCCGTTTGTCGCTGTATGTTTCTTATGCCATACATAAGATTTGAATATCGACTTTGTTGATTGTGGTTTTGCAAATCAATGCAAAAATATGAAATTTTATTTGCCAATTCAAGAAAGAATGGATTTTTATGCTTAGTATGTAATCAAAATTATCTGTTACTATCATTGTTGGCCGGTGTCTGTTGTGGCGTTTTTGAATCTCTCTTTGGTTAGAAGTCTTGTGTGCAAGTCCAGGGGCGACAAGAATGCCATGATGCACACAAGCCAAATCGACCGCACCCTGTCTCACGACAAGATGCGGCCTTCCTATATATAGGTTTTTTGGTAGTTTGAATTTAACCTTTATGATGTTTTATTACGTAAGCCTGTCATATGAAAATGGAGAGGACCTACCTTGCATCAGTCTTTGTTGCAGCCAGCATCCTCTGGATATGTGGAGGCATGGGGATACGGTTCAAGCGGCTGGCTTCGTCTCTTCCATCGACTCGCATGACAGCACGGTCTTTTCCTTGCATGACGATGGTGGCTTTCATCCATTCTGACGTTATCGTATCGTTGTTTACCGTTATCACTGTGCTTATTCCGCCACCGGAGTATCTGTAAATGGTCGAGTCCGGGTCTGGGACATATTCAATAGCCATCATCAAATCGCCATTGACCAATAAGAAAGAATTGGCATCGCCACCATTGTCGGAGGGCTCCAGTTGCCAGACACCATCGAATGACCGCTGCTGATGCTGTTCGGCGTCACAAGCCAGGTGGAATGCCTTTATCACCTCTGCCGGCGGCGTCGCCCTTGACCACTGGTCGGTGATGACCTCGCCTTGTGCCAGCGAATTGTCGGTGGAGGACTTTTTCCAGTCGCACTGGAAGGTGTTGTCTGAGACAAAGCGGTAGACCAACGCTTCGCCATGGGCGTTGACCAACGTCCCGTCGCGCATCACCACCTCTTCCCCCGAAAAGCCGAAAAAGAAGTTCATGCCGTCGCGGCTTGAAAAATGAGGCGTGAAGAATGTTTCGTGATTGTAGAACGCATATTGCTTGAATGGCGGATATTGTTCCATATTGGTGCTGGCTGGACGGGTGAAATCCATTGTCCAGCATCCCTCAAGCGGATGATGGGTCGTGGTGAACGATATCTGCGCCCCCACCGCCATGGCCGTGGCCAAGAAAACGACCATCCCCAGCATGCATGCTGCCAGCCTGGCATAACTGGAAAAACTTTTGATGCTCTTGTTCATGAATAGAATCCTTTGTTTCAATGACTTGGACCCGAATGCCGACTGCACCATCAGCCATCGGCTGTTTTGTACACAAATTTGCAGTAAACTCATCTGATAGCTTCGCCTGTCGATGCCCTCTGCCAGCACATCCATGTCGACTTCCAGCTCCTGTTGCATTTTCATTTCTTTGAAAAACATCCACACGAATGGGTTGAACCAGTGAAGTGCGACCAGCAACAGCATCAGGCTCAATTTGTAAAAATGACGATGCTGGATGTGGCTTTCCTCATGAATCAGGGCATACCGCATGACATCACCGTCGAGTCCGGAAGGCAAGAACACACTGTTGAAAAACGAAAAGGGTGTGCCACAAGACGCGGAGAACACTTCCACACCTCCATCCTTTGTCTCGAGTGTGCTTTTCTTGCGCATGCGCCAATACCATGACAGTTGTGCAACGAAACCTGCCATCACAGCCACGACGCCGGCTGCGTAAAGCCAAATCCATAGGTCGTGGCGCTGAAGCAAAGAAATGTCTATCTGCGATACAGCGGGCGATGGCGAGGCATCCTGCCGCACCGGGGTGTCTGCAGCCTCACCCACGGCAAGGGGTTGTGGTTGCGCGACTTGCGTGGTAGCATGGTTGGTGTGTGCAGGGGCGTCGGCCTCAACCACTATGGACAGAGTGGTGAACGTGCAAAGCGTCATTGCCACCACGGCGACAAAGATGAATGCTTGCGCCATGCGGGCTCGGCACCTAAGGCGTATGACCCAATAATAGAGTGCAAACAAGGCACCAGCCAATGCTATTCCCTCCAATGGGTGGAGGCACCAATTCACATCCACCATCCGACTATGATTTTTGATGGTTGATGATGTCGATGATGTCGCTTATCTCCTGGTCACTCAAATTCTCTTCCTTTGCAAAGAAAGAAACGAGTGAGGTCAGGGAACCGCTGAAGAATGTGTTTTTCACATCTTCCATGTAATGGTGCATGTATTCCTCGCGCTTTATAATGGCGGTGAAAAGATGTGACTTGCCTTTTTTCACACTGGATACAAACCCCTTGTCCTTGAGTATTTTCAGGAACGTGAGCAAGGTGGTGGGGGCTGGCTTGGGTTCTGGCAGGCCGGCCATGATCTCTGATGAATAGCCTTGGCCTCCGGGAAGTTCCCACAGGGCTTTCATCACCTGGGTCTCTGATTTGGTGAGTTGTTTCTTGTCTTTCATGTTCTAAACTTTTAGAATTACGGCAGCAAAGATATTCTAAAGTTTTAGAATGAGCAAGAAAATGCTCTAAAAATTTAGAATATTAACAAGGTTTAACTATTTTGGATTGCTTGGGTAACCATTCAGTTCACCATATTGCCCTGCCCTGAGCGAAACGGGAAATTACAGTTTGTAAAATAGGAGAGATTTTTTTAACACGCGCTTGGCCTGCCGCTTGGCTCGTCCAAGAATTACTCGAAGGTGCGGTTGGATTATTAATGCCGGACGGCCTGTAAGGCCAACGAGATATCAGCCCAGGGCAACGCCCTGGGAATCCATGTGTGATATATAAATTGGTAATTATGCACGCCCGTCTTTCGTCTGAAGAAATGGGGTGTCTATGCGATTGTCTGATAAAAGGAGACTTTTTAGTCAGTTTGTCTCCTGCGTTCCGTATCCTTGTTGTTTTTTTCTGATTGGACGCTGTGGAGAATAGCCGTCACATCTTCCGTGAACGCTGTGAAGTGGTTGGCGGCGGCAGGCGTCATCAGTTGCGGATAGTCGCGGTTGAAGCGTACCAGCGAGGTTTTGGGGAACTGTGCTGCCATGCGCTCGAAGGGGAAGCGGATGATGACGGGCGTGTTGAAGCCCACCCCGAACTCCAGGAGCAGCAGTCGTTTGTCGTAGGACTTCTCGATAAATCGGCAGTAGCGGTCGGCCTGCTCGTGCCAATGCCCGTCTTCCACAAAAGTGTCATCGCATCGGAGGTTCATGGCGACTTGCTTGCCATCGGGCGTATGAGGTATCAGTTCTGTGGGTATGCGGCAGTCATGGATGGCAGGCAGAGCCTGTTCCACCCATGGTTTGTTATAATATAGTTCCTTGGGCGAGCCGTCGGCGGGCTGGAAATAGGCATAGTCGCCTTGTGTGGCGAAGATGCGCTGTGGGGCGAATCCCGCCTTTTCGAATTGACCGTCCACGTTGGTGGTGACGACAAAATAGTCCTTATCCTCGACCATCGACAGCAGTTGTCTGTAGAGGGGCTTCGCCTCTGGCTGATAGCGGGCAAACCAGATGTGCTTGGCCCAGTACGCCCAGCGCTCCTCCTCGGTCTCGAAGGGATGGAACGACGAACTGTAGAGGTCGGTGATGCCGTAGCGGAGTATCCAATCGTGGAACTCATGTTCGAACGCCTCTCCGGAATACTCCAGTCCTGCGGCAGCCGACAGGCCTGCCCCCGCCCCGATGATGATATGGTCGGCATCGGCAATCAGTTGGCGGGTTTTTGCGATGCGTTCAGACCAGTCGTTGGTAGATGTCACGGTCTTTGTCGAGGAAAACATTGAATACGATGGTTTTGAGTGAATGAAGGGGATATTCCTTCACGGTTTTGACAGCAATCTCCGCCGCAAGTTCATTGGGAAAATGGAACACGCCCGTCGAGATGCAGCAGAATGCGATGCTTTTCAGGTGGTGTTTCTCAGCTAGTCCAAGACAGCTGCGGTAGCATTGGCTCAGCTGTTCCTTCTGCTGTTCGGTTGGCCGTTCGCTCTCGACAATCGGTCCGACGGTGTGGATGACGTGTTTGGCGGGCAGGTTATAGCCCTGCGTGATGATGGCGTCGCCTGTATCCAAAAGACGACCTCGCATGATGTCGGCGCACTCCTTGCGCATTTGGATACCCGCAGCAGAGTGGATGCAGTTGTCGATGCAGTTGTGCAGGGGCGACCAGCAACCCAATGCCTGTGCGTTGGCGGCGTTCACGATGGCATCCACTTCCAGGCGGGTGATGTCACCTTGCCAAAGCTGCAAACCCTCGCCGGGGAGAGTCACCACGCCTTTTTCCTCACGTTGCATCTGCAATTCGGCATCTTGTGCCGATAAGAAAATAGTATCGATTGGTTTTGGAATCCATACATTCATCAAAGCCCGCATCATCGTCTTCCGCTCTTCCAACGTATGGGGTATCTGATGACTGATATCCAAATCAGCCATCAGATACCGAATGATGTCTTTGAGATTCTCCAGTCGGTCCGTTACCATTTCAGTTCTTCCTGAAGGATCGTGCCGTCGGTCATGGGGCTGTCGGCCTCGGTGAAGGCATTGACCTTGTACTGGATGCAGAGCATCGTCATGTTCTCGGTGCCGGTGTTCTTCAGCGCACGCTTGCCGTCGGGAGCCACGCGTACGATGGTGCCCTCGCCGACGGGGAAGATTTCACCATCTACCTGATACTGTCCCTCACCTTTGAGTATGATATACAGTTCCTCGTGGGTCTTGTGCGTGTGCAGGAAGCCGCTGTCCTGACCGGGAACCAGTGTCTGGAACGACAGCTCGCTGCCCGTGGCACCCACGGCCTGTCCTGCGAACACCTTGCCCTGGATGGTCACTTCGGGGCCCATTGGCAGCACATGCTCGATAATCTCGTTCATCTTACCCACGCTCACTGCGCTAAAATTCTTGCCTGTTGCAATTGTCTCAATCTGTCTCATGTTCTATGGTTTTAAATGTTGTTTGTTTGTTTGTTTTTACGATGCAAAGGTAATATGGAAAAACCGTCTTTGCAAGAAGGCACTTTTTGGTGAGATAGTTACCAAAAAGTAGGAATTGTGAAGTTATCGGACTTGTCAGGAAACGACTTTAACGAAGATTAACAAAGTGTATATCCGTTACTTGGTTACTATTGGTTATCTTTGCGGTGAAAACATCATGAGAGCAGGCCATGCGCGTTAAATTATAGGTTATGAAAATAAAGGTACGTATAAAGCATTTGAAAATACAAAAATGCTTAGGAAAAGAATTCATCCTTTCTAACATGAAGGAAAACGATAAATATGGTAATTGCGATTTGTCATGGTCATGTACCCTCAAAATTCTTAAATTGTCTATGTTCATGCTGGAAAAGAAAGAAATCGTTGAAAAGAAATATTTCATTTATACTCATTTACGGAGAACGCTGTACTATTACCGTAACTAATCTTGAAAAAATAAAATATCATGGCAGATATCAAGGCAGAGTACCTGGCCTGTCCCATCAGGCAAGTGGTGAGTCGCTTCGGCGACAAGTGGTCGATGCTGGTGCTCTTCATGCTCCACAGGAGCGAGACGGGTGTCCTGCGTTTCAATGAGATTCGCCGTCTGATGACGGACTGTTCCCAAAAGATGCTCTCGCAGACGTTGAAACGTTTGGAGCAGAGCCATCTCGTCCATCGTGAGGTGTTCCCTGAGGTTCCTCCCCGTGTGGAGTACTCGCTGACGGAAACGGGCAAGTCGCTCATGCCGGCCATCATGGCATTGGTAGAGTGGGGGAGTGAGCATTTCAAAGAGGTGGTGACAGATTAGTGCTATAAATGGAAGAATTTTTTATGGAGTGAAATTTTTCTGAAAAAATCATTTTCCTCGAAAGGAATTTGTGATTTGGGGTCCAAAAACTCCGCCAAAAACAAGTTTGTCTTACAAAAAAATACAACAGAATGATGACGTTTTTCAAAACAAATCTTTGGATTCTTGTCCTTTCCATGATAATGGCCATGCACACTACAACGGGAAGGGCACAAGGATACAGTAATCCCGTGCTTCCTGGCTTTCATGCGGATCCAAGTGTATGCCGGGCCGGCAATGATTTTTATCTTGTCAACAGCACTTTTCAGTATTTCCCGGGTGTGCCTGTATTCCATAGCAAGGACTTGGTGAACTGGGAACAAATAGGCAATTGCCTTACCAGACCTTCGCAGGTGGACTTGAAAGGGACAGACGGCAATAGTGGAATCTATGCGCCCACCATCCGCTACAACAACGGGCGCTTCTATATGGTGACAACGGTGTTTCCCTCACGCCGCCATTTCTATGTTTCGACAGACAATCCCGCAGGCGAATGGTCAGAGCCCATCGTGATTGAATTTGCCATCGGCAGTTGTGACCCGACACTCTTCTTCGACGAGGGCAAGTGCTATTTCCTTTGGAAAGAGGGTGACATCAAAATATGTGAGATTGATGTGGAGACGGGAAAGCAATTGGGCGAAATCCACCACTTAGGCACAGGACTTGGCGGGCGTTATCCGGAAGGACCGCATATCTACAAGAAAGACGGCTACTACTATCTGTTGTTGGCCGAGGGCGGCACAGAGCATGGGCATCATGTGAACATCTTGCGCAGCAAAAGTCTTTTTGGTCCATATGAGTCAAACCCAGCCAATCCCATCCTCTCACATTTTAACATGAAGATGCAGAATAGCAACATCCAGGGTCTTGGCCATGCCGACCTGGTGCAGGCACCCGACTCTTCGTGGTGGATGATTTGCCTTGGCTACAGGACCAGTGGATATCTGCAGCATGTGATGGGCCGCGAGACGATGCTTGCACCCGTGCGTTGGGACAAGGGGAATTGGCCTGTGGTAAACGGGGACGGCACGTTGCAGACGGAGATGAAATGCCAGACTCTTCCTCTTGTTCCACTGGCACACGACCCAGTAAAAGAAGAATTCAATCACGCTAAGCGCAATGCCCCCAAAGACAGCTATCACTCTTTAGGCTTGCCCATGGGATGGATGAGCCTGTGCAATCCCGACTACACCAAATATTCCCTGACAGAACGCAAAGGATGGCTCAGGCTCCATCCTGCCAACACAGACCTCAGCGAGACTGCGTCGCCCACTTTCATTGCCCGCAGACAGACGGAGCTGACATTCTCGGCAACGGCACTGTTTGACCTCTCCCATCTCTGCGAGGGGATGCAAGCCGGCATCACAGCCTATGCAGCACCCTTGAACCACTATGATGTCATGGCCGAGAGAAGAGATGGCAGGGTTTTCATCAAATCGAATGTGAGACTGGGGCAAACCGCTCACATCGAAAAAGAAATCCCGCTGACTGGCAACCTCGCTTATCTGCGCATCACTTCCGACAAGGACTTCTACTATATGATGGCATCCTCCGATGGAGTCAACTTCACCCAATTGGCCAAGATGGAGTATCGTTTCCTCAGCACGGAGACCATCGGCGGCTTCACCGGTGTCATGTTAGGACTTTTCGCACAGTGCAGCCAAGAGGATGGCAATGGGTATGTGGATATCGATTGGTTTGAATACAAATAGCAATAAGACAATGAGGCTGATGCTGACATACTTTGCCCTAACTTTCATGGCATGCTGCCAAAGCCTGATGGCACAGCAGTCGCTACGTGACGACTTCATCCATCCGAAGGACGAACACCGTGCCTGGATCATCTGGCAATGGATGGATGGACTGGTGAGCCGGGAGGCCATCACCCACGACTTGGAGGCTTTCAAGGCGGCCGGTCTTTCAGGGGTGCAGAATTTCCAGATTGGAGGTGAACAGCAGAGCCGCGTGGGCGATCCTTCATGCGCCATTGGGAGTGAGAAATGGAAGGAAATGATGCGGTGGACAATGGATGAGTGCGAGCGACTTGGCTTGTCGTTCGGTACACACAACTGTCCTGGTTGGTCTTCGAGCGCCTACGTCAATGTCACACCCGAATATTCCATGCAGAAGGTCGTGGTGGAATCGGCGGCTTACTCGTCCAATGCCAAGACCAAGACTCCCCTCTGCTCCCTTCCGGGCAGTTCGGACCAGTCGGAATTTGGAGTACACGAAAATAATCTTTGGAAGATGCCAACAATTGTGTAAGCAAATCAAGACTTATGGAAATAATAAGCAGACCTCCATTCCAAAGGTGGATTGCTCACGCTTAACCGTAAGTCTCTATCAAGTATTTCACAAACTGCGGGTCGCTGAAGTTGATGGTGCCAGTGTCGTGTTGGTTCATCGTGGCAATCTTGGCCATGTCCTCTTCAGTCAGCGTGAAGTCGAAGATGGAGAAGTTCTGCGCCATGCGTTCCTTGTGGCTCGACTTGGGAATGGCCACAATGCCTCGCTGGGTGAGCCAGCGTAGGGCCACCTGGGCGGCGGATTTGCCATATTTCCTTCCAATGGCAGCCAAATCCTCACTCTTCACGATGCCGTCAACACCCTGTCCGCCGAGAGGCCCCCAGGCCATCATCTTGGTTCCGAATGGTGCATGTATCGGTTCGATTCCCGTCTGCTGGATGAGTGTGTTGCACTGCAACTGGTTCACCATCGGTTTCAGTTCCACATAATGGGCGAAGTCGAAGAAACGGCCTGCCTGGAAGTTGCTCACGCCGATGGCGCGGACCTTGCCGGCGCGATAGGCCTTCTCCATTGCCCGCCACGTGCCGAAGACATCGCCGTAGGCCTGATGGATGAGCAGCAGGTCGATGTACTCCGTCTGCAGCTTGCGCAAACTTTCATCGATGCTTTTGGCTGCCTTCCCCTCACCGTTGTTCGATATCCATACCTTCGTCACGAGGAACAGGTCCTCTCGCTTGATGCCGCTCTTGCGCCAGGCATTGCCTACGCCTTCCTCGTTTTGGTATGCCTGTGCCGTGTCTATCAGCCGATAGCCCACATTCAGCGCATCGCTCACACATCTTTCACACTCGTCAGGGCTCACCAGAAACACGCCGTAGCCCAATGTCGGCATTACAACGCCGTTGTATAATTTTATGTACTCCATAATTTTCAATAGTTTTCAATTTTCAATTTTGAGTCCACTTGAAAAAGTGGACAGGGAGCAAAAGAGCAGTGCGCATATCCCCTCCCCTCGCAGGGTAGAGTTGGGGTGAATAATTCTTGAAAAACAACAAGTTACAGACCCCACCCCTGCCCCTCCCCTTGAGGGGAGGGGATAACTAACACCGATATTTGCTCAAACAGGACTTTTTAAAGTAGGCTCAATCTTCAATCTTCAATCTTCAATTTTCAATCTTCAATTTTCAATTTACAATCTTCAATTTCCCAATCCTTTCAGCCATTTCTCAACCTTGCCTTTTTCCGTGCGCACCTCGTGGCCGTAGATGCTGAAGCCTTTCTGGACGTTGGCACCAGGGAAGGCTTCCTTCACATCCTCCACGCAGTTGGCGAGGCCTGAGCCCTCGTGGGTGGTGAAGGGGATGACGGTCTTGCCTTTAAGGTCGCCCCCATGCTTCTTGAAGAAGGTGAACATCACCTGAGGATAGGTGCCCCACCACACGGGACCACCGATGAAGACGGTGTCATACTTCGTCAGGTCTACGTCGCCCTCATACTCCGGTAGTTCACCTTTGTTTGCTTCTTCCTTCGCCAGATTGATGAGTGGGGTATAGGCCATGCCGTCGTACTTGTGGGTGACGATTTCAAACTGTTCCGCACCTGTTATTTCACTGATATAGTCGGCCACAATCTTCGTGTTGCCCACCTTGATGTTGCCTACTGAGTAGTTGTCTCCTGCATGAGAGAAGAACACCACCAATGCCTTTCCGTCCTTTGCCATAGCTGTTGTCTCGTTTGATGTCGATGATTCTGTTTGTTGTTGCTTTGTGCCGCTGCATGCAGTTGATGCAAGCAATGCTATTACGGCTGTGATAATGCTTTTGATATTCATAATTTTTTTGTCTTAAGTGATGCGATTGAGCGAGAGCAGAGTTGAACTCGTTTGAGTTATGTCTAATGTGAGCATCTTCGCTGTCATATCATTTCGACTGCAAAGTTAGGATGTTTTTTCGATATTTTGTTTTCACAAATTACGTCATAATTTTCACTTTTTGCATAAAAGTGCGATTGAGAGATCGCCACACCATACCCATACAAAAAGACTATCTGGATGACGAACGCTTGTCGCTCACTCAGATAGCCGAAATGAAGAATTTCACATCGCTTTTGTATTTCAGCCGCTATAGCACGAAGCATCTCGGTTTGTCGCCCAGTGAATACCGCCAAAGCCTGTAGCCGAAGTTTGGCTGAATGCTCTCCAATGGCGAAGACAAAAGGGGATTAGGACAGGGGGAAGTCCATCAAGGCGTTGTAATCTGTCTCTTGTGCTATCTTCTTGCCTTTTGCCGTCGCCATTTTATCCGGGTCGGGTGTGATGTCTGCACGCCAGAGGTCCAGGCGGTCGGCGTCAAAGCATGCGTCGATGGTCGGGTTGCCCGTCTTCTGAGTGGTTGTATGGAGCCTGCAGGCCTCTTTGAGCAGTCTTATCTGTTCATCGGTCAAAGGCTTAAGATAGGTCTCTCTGAGAGTGTCAATCCACTTGGCTGCCCTCGGTCCATGCGACGTGTCGTAACCATCGTCTTGTCGGCACGAATCATGGAGGTAGGCAAACAACGCCACGACAAGGGGGTCGACCTCGGGTGTTATAAGCTGCTTCCCGTATATATAGACTCTGTCCCAGTGGCTGATGCCATGCAGCTGGCTGTCTGTCGATCGGGAAAGGACGAGTTCACGTATTTGCTGTACTATTTCTTGCATTTTTTTAAGATGTAGCAAGACCTTGGTTTTTACATATGCTCGGCTCTGCCGCTTGGCTTGTCCAAGAATTATCACGCCTAATCCTCCCCGTCGCTCAACATGGTCTTGAAGATGGCTTGGAAATCCTTGGCGGCACGCTTGTCGTAAAAGCCGTCGTCGGTATCCTCCGAGTTGCTCTTTGTCTCGATGCACTTGCCGTTCTCGTCGTAGTAATAGCGAAATTCATATTCATTACCTTCCTCTCTGCTGCGGGTATAGGAGAAGATGAGGTCCTCGCCCTGAGGGTCGAAGAGGTATTCGGAATAGCTGTCGAACGACATGGAAGAGGCCTGATGGCTGATGAAGTAACAGGCCTTGTCGAAAAACATCTTGATTTCTGTCGTTCTCGGAGGTTGGTCGTCGCCAAGGTCGTGAATGATGACTTGCATGCCGTTGGGCATCTCCGCCTTGTCGTTCTTCGCTATCTTGTCCTTGGCCTGGGCGTAGATGGAACGAATCTGCTGCATGCGCTGAGCCTTCGGCGTGGTGGCTTTCCCTTTTGTGTCGGTGTCAAGAGGTGAGAAATAACCGTTGTAGGTGGCCATGTTGAAAAGTTTGAGGTAATACACCGCATTCTCTACCTCGCTGCCATTGGAGGTCCAATTGTTATCAGTGCTGTGCTTCGCCTCGATGCACTTTCCATCAGTGTCGTAGTAGTAACGCGTCTCCACCACAAAGCCAGCGTCGGTTTCTCCTCTCATATAGCAGAACATGATCTGTTGATCCTTGGGGTTGACAAGTATCTCACGATATCTGAGGTGACTATGGCAAGTCCAATTCTCCACGATGAAATAGGGCCGTTTTGTCATCACGCCATCAACGTATGACTCATCGAAGTAATAGTCCAAAGTCATCTCTGTGTAGAGCGGTACGTCTTCGTCCTCCAGATTGTTGAGGATGATGTGCATGTCCTTGGGCGACTTGCCGCCCTTGCCGTTTTGGTCTATCTTCTTCTTGGCCTGCGAGTAGGCTGCGCGGATTTCCTTGATACGTGCGTCTTTTCCGTTTTGTGCAGCTGCTGTTGTCACGACGAGCAGGAACGTCAATAAAGCAATCAGTTTGTTCATGATCAATGTAGTGATGGTTGGATGTGCAAAAATAGGAAAAATCCGCCATTCTGCCAAATGGAAACAAAAAAACAATTGCAATCCTGCTTGCTTTTGCAATTGTTTTTTTCCTTTTTCAAAAGGCCGCACTCTGTAATGGAGTGCGGCCATGTGATGTTCAGGTGTTGGCTTGTAGGGGATGTGGCCTTATCTCACCACAATCTTCTTGCCGTTGACCACATAGATGCCTTTCTTCAGGCTCTTGCCGTCCATACGCACACCCTGCAGGTTGAAGATGGCGCCATTGCCAATCGTTGTGGAGGCATTCACGGTGTCGATACCTTCGATGCTGTCAAATGTGTAGAAATCGGCAGCTGCATCACCACTTATTGCCAAGTATGCTTTATGGGCAGCGTTGGTGAAGGCCCTACCATTCGCAGCACCAAAGTAGAAACCTACCAAACCGTTTTTGGTTGTCAGCTTATAATATTTGTCACCACCAGTGGTCTCTTCTGCCCTATCGCTACCCCTCAGCAGGTTGTCTTCGGTGGCAGAACCAGAAGTAGTGGAGACAGCAAAATTGTACTGACCTACTTCTCCTTCGATAATCACTGCCTCACCAGCGGGAATTGTCGCGCCTGTCTCATAGACGGTACCTTCAATGACACGCCTTCCCTCCACTTTGGCGGTGAAAGCTCTTACGCCCTCGGGAACAACCAGTGCCTTGCTGCCATAATACATGGTGGAGAGGCCAGCATAGCTGATGCTGACAATCTCGAATTCGGCATTCTCCTTTGCCATTTCACCAATAATGTGTACATCTGTGATATAAGTGGACTTGCCAGCAATTCTGAAAACGTAGATGCTTGACAAACCTGCAAGACCATCACCTTCCTCCACGGTGTAAGTCATAGTCTCCTCTGCGTTCTTAGCAGGTAGTCTCAGTGTTGCCAAAGGCTCGCCATCCCTTGTGGGATACAAGGAGAGACCACCACCATTGCTTGTTGCATAAGCAGAGATGTTGATAACATCACCTATTTGGAGAGGTCTTGATGGTTTCAAAAGGGCGAACTTTAAACCGTCAGGTGCTGCATCGCCATCACACTTGTAGCCATATCCACAAGCGGATATGGTTGACTCTTCGCGCTTGTCAGCACCAAAGTAGATAATACCTTTACCAGCTTCCAAGTCTTCCTTCACGGCATAATTTTCATTATCCATGGAGTATGTCAAGATTTCCTCATAAATAATAGGCTCGACGTTGTCGATAACGTCCAATACGATGTAGAAGCAGAGCTGCTCACCGGTGTTGGTGAAGTTGATCGAGGTTTCCGTGCCTGTCAACGGATAGGTGCGGATATCAGGATTTTCGGCATCATTCCATGCGCCCATGGGCACATCGGCATACCTGGTTTCCACATCACCAACCTCTTTCCAGCCACTGGCTCTTCCTGATGCGGAATTGATATAGCTGTAGAAGGTGATTCTCGTAGCGGAGACACCGCTGGGCAAGTAAAGGGTGTTCTGAGCACCATTGGATAACTTGATGGAGGTGTTGCCATTGATGCTGTTGGCAGAGGTCCATGTCTTTCCAGAGTTATTCAACGAAATAGAATAGCCTTTGGCTTCGTCTTTTCCTACCAATGTGGATAATTCGTTAACTCTCTGAACGTCGAAAGCATCGAAGTGCATGACAATGCTATTGTTGCTATTACCCTTGCTGACTGCCGTCACCTCGGTGGAAGATTCCTGGGAAACAAGCTCACCACGTGTGGCACGGGCATGGATGGTCACATCTTCAAAGAAGGTGATAGGTTTTGTATATGTAGAGAAATTCGTGCCATCGGTGCTATACTCAATGGTTGTTGCTGCTGTCTCGCAAGCAATGGCAACGGTTCCATAAGCAACTTTGAATGTGGGTGCTGCAACGCTTGAGATATCCAACAACACCTGTTTGGTGGTGATACCTGAGTTGGTGTAACTCTCACCATCGCCAAGGCAGATGGCCTTCACTATCGTGCCGTCGGCCACCGTGAAGACTTCCTCATATACCTCGCCATTTGTGGCAGAGGGTTCAGAGCCATCGGTGGTGTAGACGATGGATGTGGCATTGGCATCACCGGTGATGGTCACCTTGCCTGTGGTGGAGTCGTAGCTGATGGCAGGATCGTCAAGCTCAGTGAGTACAGTTCCTGTATATTCCACTTTGACGTAGAACAAACCGCTCTCGCCGCTGCCACGGGTGATGCTGTGGGTTCCATCTTCTACATCATTGATGGTGTAAATTCTACAGCCGGTTCCATCTGCTGCATCAGCTACGGCCAATTCCGCGCCGTCAAATTTAATAGTGTTAGAACTCCAAGTTGACTGGACGATGGTCACCGTAGAGACTGCAGTGGATGTAAAATTCACATAGGTGGCACTTTCCATCTTCAATCCATTCGTAAACGAGATGCCTGCGTATTCTGCTCCATTGAACTTGTTGCTGAAGTTATGCTTGGCCGTATTCCAACTGAAATAACCATCTGTGCTTTGCTCATTTTTGCCATTGAAAGAGATGGTGAACACATCCCCCGCATAGCTCATTCCGCTCACCATCAGTGTGATGAGTGTCAGGAATAAAAATCGTAGTGCTTGTTTCATTTGTTTAGGATTTAGTTGTTTAAAATTATATTATTTGTATTTTTTGATTAAGTAGATTATTGAAATGTGTATATCACATCCATATTATCTGCAAAAATAGCAAAAAAAAAATGAATGACAATTTTTTTGATTGATATTTTGTCCCAGAACCTGATTTTGCCTTTTTTTTTAACAACTCGGGGCCATCTTGGGCATTCAGCGATGATTATTATGACGAAAATTACCACGAATTGATCAAAAATTATCGACCTGCAGTTGCATCAATCGGAAGTATTTTCAAAAAAGTACCATTCTGTAAAAAACAAAAATGCTCAATGAGTCAAACGCCAAGAATGCTCAATGATTTGCGTCAATTTGTCGTGAGCAAAAGGTGTGTGCGCATATCCCCGAGCAAGAGGTGTGTGCGCATATCCCCTCCCCTGTAGGGTCAGGTCTTGTGCCTGACCGCAAAGGGGTAGGGGTGGGGTATTTGACTCAAAGGTTATTCTTGCGTTTTTCTAATATGACGTTTTTAGCGCTCTGGGTGTGGACACTGTCTCTTTGCGTTGAAGTTACAGACCCCACCCCTGGCCCCTCCCCTTGAGGGGCGGGGATGTTGCACTCCGAGTGAACATCCCGTGAGCAAAAGGTGTGTGCGCATATCCCGTGAGCAAAAGGT
>JAFWSS010000029.1 GCA_017524385.1 Prevotella sp. | reverse complement strand
GACGACGATGACTACGAAGACTACGGAGACGACAAGAACGGCCAATGGACCCACGTGGCTGGAACCTTCACCGTCAAACAACAAGAAACGGTGAAATATGGCATCAGCAATGACAAAGGATTCCACAACGCACCTTGGAACAGCAGCATGGTGGACATCGCAAAAATAAAGATATCAAGCAGCAAATGACGGTCACCGTCATCGTAAGGACAATGCCGAGTCACGGGAGTGGTGACACCTGAAGGGTGGCAACGCTTCGACATATATGCTTCCACTCGCCAAATATATCGACACCATCCACGCAGTTATCACACCACAAACAGCATAGAAGATACATCTTCCCCAACGAGGTAGGTGTCATAGAGCCTCTTGCTCCATTTAGCGACGATCGAAGTCGTCGACCCCTTGGTGCTAATAATCGTATAGTTTGATGTGGAGCAGTTTCCACTCGCCCACCCCAATACGTGCATGGCGGCCCTGATGGGTCTGGTCGCCATTGTGACGCCGGAGGAATCGCATGGCGCCATCATCAGCGATGGTGACTTCGTCAACGGAAAGCAAACCGAGCCGCTTGCCTTTGAAACGCTTGTCGGAACTCATCTGAACGGTGTTGCCTCCAGCCTCGGCAAAACCATCCTCCCCCAATTGCTTGACCCCTTCCTGTTGTTTTTCCCCTGGTGTCTTGAAGTCAACAACCACGCCGCTACCAGCCAGAAGGTAGTCGAACTTTCCAAGCCTGATGAGCATGGCGCCGCCCTCAGGCCAGACGCTGCCATCGGTGGCGCGAGAATCCCAAGGGAGGGTGAAAAAATGCCGACAGGTCATCACGACCCCGTCGTCATTGATGATGCGCTCTTTGTCGTCTTGGTCGAAGAGCAGTCCCCAGGTCTTCATATTGGCAATTGATGATTCTTTCACAGGCAGGCGTTGCAGCGGACCAGACAGATAATTGGAAATTTGGCGTAGCAGGAAATAGGCATTTGTTACAGAAGCTGTTTCCTGAGGAGTGGCTTGGTCGATGGCGAAAGGGCTGAAGCCTAAAGCCTGATGCTCGCCGAAGGCATAGAGGGCACGCACGCCGCTGTTCTCACAGCAACGGCTCTCAGGTATGAATAGGCGGTTTCTTACCTTTCCTCCATCTTGTGGGCGCAGCGGCATGGCATATTGTGCCGCCCACGACTTGAAGCCCGTGTCGTAGATGTCGGGTGCGAGCAGGTCGATGCTTGGGGCCCCTTGCTGCCAGAAGTCGACGAGGTGGGCAAGGGGCCCCGCCGAGGGATATTCTCCCGGACGGCGTCCTCTGCTGTTCATGGCGGCGTTGACGTAGAGCGGCATGTCATGGATTTGTCGAGCCGCCTTGGCCAAATGCTCCACATATCGGGCATAATATAGAGCCATGAACTTTTCATCGGCATAGTCATCCGTTCCATAACGTTGCGCCCAACGCTCCTTCTGATAGATATTCTCGGCCAAGGGAGAATGGTCGCGTGCCGACTCGAGCATCCCTATCTCATTCTCTATCTGCATCATGACGACCACCTCTCGTTGCGGGTCTTTTTCCTTGACGCGGTTCATCAAGGCGGAAAAAGCCTTCAGGTCGGCCTGCAGCACATTGTCGCTGAAACACGACGCTATCTCCATCGGCTTGCCCTCGGCGGTCATTGCTCTTGGAAAGCGCCGGGTGTCTTGTTTGAACCAAGCCGGAGTATAGCATGACATGCTGTTCTTCCATACACCAAACCAAAGGAATATGACGTGCAGTTGCTCACGACGTGCCACGTCGATGGTGTGGTCGATGAGCGTGAAGTCGAAATGGCCTTCCGTCGGTTCCATCAGTTCCCAGTAGGCTGGCACGAGCACCGTATTCAGGCCCAAAGCCCGCATGCGAGGCAACACCTCGTTGATATCGGCAACCGACGTGGCAGCCGAATTGCTCAGTTCGCCACCCAGGATGGGCCAAGGCAACGACAACAACCTGTCTTCTGCATCAATGGCCAATGTAGTGACCAGTGCGAGAAATAGAATGATGAGTTTCTTCTTCATTTGTGCTATTTTCCTAAGTGTTGGTGTTTGAATCAAGTTTGGAAGGCCGGGGTGATGTGTCTCCAAGGCGTGATTGCCTCATCACACTCCCACGTACCTAATTATTATAATAACGGAAGAATCAAGAAGAAATTGTATCTGTGCATACTGTTCATTGGAGAGGGTAATGAATGTTCAAACATTTCACTTTTGGCCGCTCCAAATGGTCGTTTATCGGTTGCAAACAATTGGTTTGAGCCCCGAAAAGCAGAATTTTCGAAAAAAAACGGCAAAAAATTTGCATGGGTAAAAAATTTGCTCTACCTTTGCACCGCATTTGAGAGAAAATGCTGCGGTATTAGGTCAACCGGTATTGGAAGTTTGGGTGAGTGGCTGAAACCAGCAGTTTGCTAAACTGCCGTACGGGTTACCGTACCGGGGGTTCGAATCCCCCAGCTTCCGCAAGCGTGATTATGAGGTCGGCATTATGACATAAGCTGGATTCATCTAATGGTTAGGATACAAGATTCTCAATCTTGGCATAGGGGTTCGATTCCCCTATCCAGTACCAAAACAATTTTAAACTCCCTTGTAAGTCAATGACTTATGAGGGATTTTTCTTTTTCAAGGTGTACTAAAGGTGTACTTTATGACATGCAAGTGTACTTTTGGACTCTTTTTTACCCACACCCCAAAAAAGCGGTGCAAGGGCATCCCTGCTCCCACACCGCTGAATCCAAAATACAAGTTTTATGACTTGTCAAATGCAAAGGTAGTCATTTCCGGGATAAGAACCAAAGAAAAGGGGGTGATTTGAAACCACTCCCTTTCCACAAAAGCACTTGCACTTATCTATTGAAATACGTTTCTCTCAAATGGCAACGCCCAGAGGCAAACAATAAGGCATCCACTTTGCATCTTACCTATTCCCCTTTGCCCTGTTATGAGGCTTGCAAAGCATCTGGCAGTTGCTGATGTCGGTGGAGCCTCCCTTTGACCAAGCCGATACATGGTCGGCATCCATATCGTTCATTTTCCAGATTCTTGCCCTCAAAGCCTCGGCACCGATGGCACAATATGGGCAGTTGCTCACACCTTCCTCCTTCGCCTTGTCCGTCTGCAATTTGTACACCTGGCGTTTGGTCTTGTCATCAAATACCCGGATATTCAGCAATTTGGTTTCCTTCTCCCCACCAAGCACATATTCAAAGATGCCTTTCCTATCCGTCACCTGAGGGTCATCCATTAGGAGCAACACCCTCTCATCCACATATGAGGGGTCGTATGGCTGGTTGTGGTACTTTTCATACATTGTTCCCCAATCTCTTCCTTTCATTTCTGGATAGATGGTGGGGAACACACTGCTCACCCATCCGATGACAGCCTCAACATAACCCTTCAACTCATTGATATTGTCATCATACCGATGTCGGCTCATGTAGGTGGCTACATCACCTTTGCTCACCCATGCCAATGCTGTGGCCAGATAGTCCTGACGATTGACCACACCGCTGATGAAATGACTCCATATCTGAACCCTGCTGTTGTTTGAGTTGCTGAACTCAGCCTTTGCCAAAGATACAAACGAACCACTGAAAACAGCGTTGAGTAATTCTTGCTCTTTTAGAGGAACACCAGCAATGTTGACAGTCCGTAACCATTCCTTGATTTCCGTTTCCGTGCCCTCGCAAATATAGATGAGCAACTTTGTTTCCAGCAATCTTTGCCTCAAATCCTCTGCAATGCTGCCTATGGTCTGGGGGATACCATTGCTGTCAATAATGCTTAATTTGCCCTCAACAAACCTGCCTATGGATGTGATTCGTTGCTGTCCGTCAAGCACCTCGTATCGGTCATCACCGACCTTGTTGAAATACATCAGGCCGATGGGATAGCCTTTCAACACCGATTCTATCACCGCCACATCTTTCTTGCCATCGCAGTAGATATAGTTGCGTTGATACTCTGGTTGAATAGTCAGGCGACCAGACATCCCAAAGAGTCCCTTGCCTTCAAGTTCATTGTAGTGGAAGCCCTTGCATACTTCCTCTATGGTGAGGTCGGTTCTTAATATGGTTTTCATAGGCTATTGCTTTTTGCGAATGAGGATTCTGGCGTATGTAGACTTTAATTGCCCTTCTACAAGAATAGCACCTCGTCGATTTAAATCTCCGTACAAAGGTGTTTCTTGTGGCGTATATTCTTTTATTTTAATACCATATTCATTACCCCTGTCAGTTATGCCAATAATCTCAAATTGTTCAGGACAATACTTATCCATGAAAGAGATTGGTACACCCATCACTCCTTCATAGTCAGATGGTATGGCATCGGTGTAAGGCACCTCTATGGCATCGTAGTTGTCGTAGTGAATATAGTTGTCGCGACCCTTGATGTCCTTATGCCGACTGAACCTCAAGTTTTCAGCCAAAGTCATCAGTTGCAAAGGCTGATGGCGGCGACCATGGTCTATGTTGGTGAACCAACAGCAGTTTCTAAACTTTACAAGTCCCGTCGTTTCATCAAAGACACCATCTGCGTACTCGCGTTGCCCAATGGGTCTAAAATACGCATTGCCACCTTTGAAGCCATTGCCAAGCCACATCTTATTGTTTTTTATCAATGGAAACACCTCCTTGTAGGTGATGGCATTCATATTGCCAATTATAAGGAACTGCTTTCCTGCAGACACAATCCATTCCAGAAACTCACGGAACAACGAGAAGGGTGGGTTGGTCACGATGATGTCAGCCTCATCACGCAGGCGGCACACCTCTTTGCTACGGAAGTCACCATCACCTTCCAAATACTGCCATTCAAGGTCTTGGTAGTCCACTCTGCCATCACCAGTGATATCCCTATCCACGACAAAAATCTTGCCATGGGTCTGGGTCTTGCTGATGTCAAACTGAGGTGATTCTTGCTCAAAAAGCGATGGTTGATAGCCGTACTTGTATCTCTTTGAGTCAGGCGCATAACTCGTTGAGATGAGTTTCTTCAAGCCAAGCACCTGAAACCTCTGGGCAAAGTACTTGGTGAAGTTGCTCCATTCAGGGTCATCACACGGCAATAGCACCGTCTTTCCACGGAAAACATTTGGGTCATATTCCAAATAGGCATTCACCTCGGTTTCTATATCGTGAAACTGGGTGTAGAACTCATCGTTCTTCTTCTTCTTTGCATCAGAAAGATTTTGATTGGCCATAGTTGATGATTTGGATGCAAAGATATAAAATATTTTGTTCTTTATGATGGATTTGGATTCTTTTTGATGCATTTAATCTAAAAATATGCCAGAGGTGTCCTGATAATAAGCAAGTATTTAGACAAGTATTGCATCATCGGCAGAGTAGAGGCATTATCCCCACACCTCCAAACGATTTTTTTTAATACCGCTCATGATTTCACTTTTTTTCAGTTTACCTCAAAACGTAAATGAGTGTAAATAATACACTTAATCTTAAGCGGCACACTCCAAATTGTTAAAATCCCCTATCTTTGACACCTATTACGTCTGGCATCATCCTTCACCCCAGGCACAATTCCACACACATGCCTTTTCACGGAAAATAGATGGTCTTTGATGCTTGGTGGGGTGACCATTTTTGAATAATCTTTGGTAAATACAATTTTTCTTATTACATTTGCAATCTCTCCGGGCGAGGCAGGCTTTTGAGCCAAATTTGTTATAAAAGCCTCGTCTTGGAGATTTTTCCCACGCCTTGACTGCTGATGTAATAACCAAGGGGATGTGGCAAGACGCGACATCCCCATATATGGCCATAGTGCTCTATGCAGATGGTGTAACCAAACGTTACACCCCCCAAAAGAAATAGATGATGTAGCAAAACGTGACATCATACATACGCCCCACTATTCTTCACGTCATCATCCAGTTCTTTCACCATCTCATCTGCAATCGTCAGCCTTGCTTTGGTAGCCGCCCTCTCAATCCGCTGTTTTAGCCGGGTGTAATTCTTTCTATCTGCAAAGACACCCGCCGCCTTTAATTCATCCAAGAATGCACTTACTTGTTCTTGGCTCTGTCCGGCATTGTTCATCAGTTTGCCGACAAAGCAATCAAATGCATCGGCAACAGTCTTAATCTCGTTCATATAGTCTGGTCTTACTTTATTGGGGTTCTTTATTGAAAAATAGGCATCTTGATAACGGCTCATCACCATCTTGTAAAACTCCTTTCTATGCAAGGTTGATGCAATTACTATCGGCCATTTCAACTGCTGTGGCAACCTTCCATCAAACCTTATCTCATACCTCAACAAATTGGAATCTTGAAGGCCTGGGGAAATCTCCATTTGATGTGTCCTTGCCTCTGCTATCTTGTCATAAATGCAAATCGTCTTGGGTTGTTGTTGCCCCTTATGCTTGTAGTATAGCGTTTCTTTGGTATACCTACATCTTTGCATCCTTGGCATTGTCCCCAACCTGTCCAAATACCCCCAAACAGGATGCCTCATCAAGAAGCAACAACCAAACTCAAAACTTGTCACTTTTGCATCAGCCAAAGAAAGATGCAAGGCATCCTCAATCTTGCTTATGGCCTCTGCTGTGGTTTCTCTTTCAAGTGGGTAGATGTTTGTTCCACCATAAAGGAACTTTGGCAGACTCCCCACGATGGACAAGCCACCAACATACATTCTCACTTTCAAGCCTTGCAAACGGCCATAGGTGCTAACCTCACCTGTATTTAGGCCGGTCAGTTCTTTGGCCTCATCCAGATGGGATGCAATGTGGGAGAAGCCATCCCCCACATCACATCGGTCAATCCAAAGTTTAACTTTGTCGTACATAGCCCCCATGTTTGCAGCATAACGTCTTGCAAGGCCTGAGTCCATTCCTATATGAAAGTGCTTTCCAGTAGACCCATTTTGTTCCATTACTTCAGGAATGGTCTCATCCAAATAGCCATAACCATTTGCTACAAGCCATTTTGATGTGTTGGTATTTGGGTCATTCAATACTGCCAGTATCTTTTTCAAGGACTCGCAACACACTACAGCCTAACGCCAAACTTCACTATACGCTCCTCCATCATCCCATCGGGCATGAAACGGAGAAGTGTCTTGGTGATGGTATTGAGCATGCTTTGACGGATGTAGTCTTCACGGATATAAAGCGAGACGCGACGCTGAGACAGGTAGTCACCCTCAATGCGGCGTACGTTCTCACGCTGCTTGTCGGAAAGGAAAGGCAAGTGCATCTCGGGGATGATGGTGAACCCTCCATTCTCATCGACGATTCTTACCAACGTCTCGATGCTGCCAGCCTCGTAGATGTACCGTCCCTTGGTCTTGGCTTTGCAAAAACTGAAGGCACTCTCGCGAAGGCACTGCGCCTCCTTCATCACCCACATCTTCTCGTGCTCCAGGTTCTCAGGTTTGAATACGGGAAGTTTCCTCCAACAATTCTCCGCCAGATATACCATGAATTTCTCTGTATAGAGCGGTATCTCCAGCACCCCCTGACGAGTGTTCCCGCTGATGGCCATTCCAGCATCCAGATGGCCCAACAACAACTCGCCAAGCATCGCGTCGGCCTTCAATTCCTTGACGTTTAGGACGACAGATGGATATTCCTCCACGTAATACTTGATGAACTTCGGGAGAATATACGGGGCTATTGTCGGCCCAATCGAAAGCGACAACCCACCTGAAACATTCCCTTTTTCTTCGTTCACCAGCCATGTGATGCGCTCAGCTTCGGCAATCGCTCTCTCAGCCTGACGAACAATCTTCTTGCCAATGGCCGTGGTAGCGACACTTTTATTGCTACGCTCAAAAATGCGCACATCAAGTTCCTCTTCCAGTTTCACCAACATGGCACTCAGCGTAGGTTGTGATATGCCACAAGCATCAGCCGCCCTGGCGAAATTCCGATAGCGGTCGATGGCAACGATATATTTCAACTGTTGTAATGTCATTCCTTTCCAACGATAGATAAAACCGATGCAAAGATAGAAAAAATCATTCACAAATCTATCATATTTTTCATATCTTTGCAATCGAACCAACAATTTTACAGCAATTTGACAAAAGACAAATACAACATGGAACAAAAGAAGAACAAGAAAAAGAACTTCCATCGTCACATCGAGAGCAAAGGCGCTCCGCTATATTGGATTTTCTTCGCCTACCTCGTCCTGGGATGGTTTTTCCCCGTCGTAGGCCTCATCGCCATCATCTGCATGATCGGTCCGGTGCTGACCTCCATCTGGCGCGGCCGCCATTGGTGCGGGCACTTCTGCCCCAGGGGTAACGTGTATGACCGGTTGCTCTCAAAGTATTCGCCACACAAACCCATCCCCAAGTTCGTGTGTACGTTCGGATTCCGGTTGTTCATGGTGTTCTTCATCTTCTCCATGTTCGGCATCCAACTGAGCTTTGCCAAGAGTTGGGGTGACGTGGGGCGGGTGTTCTGGACCATCATCATCATCACCACCATCGTCGGCGTGGTGCTGTCGTTCATCTATGCTCCACGCACCTGGTGCGGTTTCTGCCCCATGGGTACCATCTCGCGTTGGGTGTCGCCCAAGCAGGAACCTCTGCCCAAAAGCTTCAAGTCCGTACACGTGAGCAGCGCCTGCCAGATGAAGTGCAAGAGTTGCGCCCGTGTCTGCCCCATGCAACTCACGCCTTATGAATCTCGTGGCGAGGAAGCAGGCTACCTGCACCCCGACTGTATCAAATGCGGCAAGTGCGCGTTGGCTTGCCCGACAAAAATAATGGAACTTAGAAAATAAATAAATTTTGAACACCTAATTAACAATCAACAATGGAAAATATCAAAGACTATCAGCAGTATCTCAGAGGATACGACTACACGGGCAAGATTCCCGTCATCATCGATTTCCATGCGACATGGTGTGGGCCGTGCAAAAGCATGGCACCAACGCTGAAACGACTGGCTCAAGAATACGAGGGTCGCATCAAGGTGCTAAAGGTCGACGTGGACAAGAACCAGGCTTTGGCCATGGCAGCACGCATCCAGTCGATTCCAACTCTTTTCTTCATCACCAAGGAAGGTAACATAGAAAGGCAGGTAGGCGCCCTACCCTATCAAGAACTCACAAGGTTGGCAGAAAGAATTATGGAGTGAAGCACTCCAGCCACGCCCTGCCAGTATCCACGCCGCTTATGGAGTTTCAGAGGAAAGGAGGATGCGCCTAGGTGCACAAAACTCCCCAACTCCGTAGACATATCCCCTCTAAGATTAGAGGAGATCAGGGGCGTTGAACTATGCATAGGGTGAAATGTTTTTAAAAATCAACAAGTTACAGACCCCACCCCTACTCCTCCCCTTGAGGGGAGGGGATATGAACGCTCCGGGTGTGTTCAATGTCAGCGCATCTTGATGGTGTGGAAACTTCAGTCAGTCATTCTCTTGCAGCCAACGGGTGAGTACCTGGCAATACTCCTCGAAAGCATCAATGAAGCAGGTGTGACGTGAATTCCGGAACAGATGCCATCGGCTGTTGGGTATGTTTTCGTAAAGCGAGGCCGCAACAACGGGAGTGCAGATGTCGCGTGTGCCACTGCAGATGAGTGTAGGTTGGGAGATTTGTCCCAGTCTGTCGGTATACTCAAAGTCCTTCAGACTTCCAAGAGGCTGGTATTCGTTGGGGCCCCAACCATAGAGGTAGGCTTCCGTGCCGGAACGTTTCGGACGTCTGATGCACTCGGGCGAGTCTTCATCGACACTGATGACAAACCTCTCGAAGTAATGGTCGTTGGCACGCAAGTAATCGGGGTCATCCCACTTGCCGGTGGCTTCCGCACGTTTTATCGCTTCCTGGTCTTCCTCCTTCAGATATTTGATGAGCCGATGCTGCTCGCTCGCCCACAGGCTGCTGGAGGCGTGGCCTGAAGAAAGGATAAGCGACTTGACCCCTGAAGGCTCATGGTCAATGACATAGGCAATGGCCTGCATAGCACCCCACGACTGTCCGAGAATGTGGACGGTGTCCAGATGTAGAAATTCCCGTATGGCGATGAGTTCGTCTATCCAGGTCTTCTGTGTCCACAGTTCGGGGTGGCCGTCAAGATAGGAATTGCCGCAACCAATCTGGTCGTATGATATGACTTGCCGCCCGGTGTCAGCGATGCAATCGAGCACCTCGAAATAGTTGTGCGTGCTTCCCGGACCACCGTGGAGCAGCAGCAAAGGTGTCTTCTCCGTGGCCTTGCCCACTATGCGGTAGTAGGTTTGGTATTCCATAAAAGGCATGTAGCCCTCAGTGATGATGTCGTGCATAATGATTGTATTTGATGGTGTAATAGAGTATGTTTTTGCAAATATACGACTTTTCTTCTTTTTACAAGGCGGCAAGAAGAAAAACTTTTCAGACATACCCTTTCTTCAAACTGCGCCATGGTTTGCTTTCGGAAGTAAGGAAACTGAAGCGCCCCACCATACTTTGTTTTTATAAACTAAGTTTTGTAAGTTAAAATGCGAAGCGTAACCCAAGCTGGAGTTGCCATTCTGCCACCCCTTCGGGGTTGTTGCTCCCATTATGCTCTTAGCAGGGGTTTCGTGCTTCGCACTCCACCACCTGCCTGTAATCTGACCACCCCTTCGGGGTTAGTTCAACATAGGTCTAAGGACTTTAAGGACTCTAAGGACTCTAAGGACTTGATGATGACCGGTATCGTTTTCATTTTTTCCTCCCATAGGATTTATAGAATTTATTGGGGCCACCTATTTTGAAATAGTAAGTCTTTTTGGAGGCAATATCGCTGCAGCCCACTTTCTCTTTCACTTTTTCCGTGGCTACCTTTTTCGAGTAATTGGTGATGCTGGAAAGGTAGAAATCATTCTCTATCTGGCGCAAGTCACCACCATTCTCGTCGAAAGAATAGGAAAGGCGATTCCTGAACTTGGCAGGTGATGTTGATTCGGTGTAATTGGCTGCAACAGCACTTTGACTAGGATAATCCACCTTTCTGTCGCAAGTCAGCAAATATTGCTGAGAAATGGCCTGTCCTGTGATTGTCTTGAAAGAATTGGCAGGGATGCAGATGATTTCCTTTTCCTTGGTAGTGACGGACTTGCTGCTCCCTTTCAACGCCTTGGCAAACAAGGATTGTGTGCCAGGCACAAGATAGGCGTTGGGCCAGTAACCTACTGTCGCAGAAAACAGACTGACACCATAGCTTGCCGAAGTAGCCATGGAGACGGTATGAGTGTATTCCCGATTCTGGAAATAATCGGAAGCCTCTCCATTGAAGATGAAGAATGACTGTCCCATATCGAGGAACAGGTCGCGGTCGGTCTTGTTCTGAACGATGAAATTCATCGACCCTCCAGCACTCCAAAGGTTGTACATCACTCTCAAATCTTCGTTTTCATAAACCAAGGAATTGTCTGATTGCTTCAAAGCATTCGACTTCACCTCATACACCTGATAGAATGAGGGATTGCATGATGAAAACAGTGTCATTGCTACAAGAGCCAGAAATAGAAGTTTTTCCTTTTTAGAAGTTACCATAAGATTGTTTTTTTAAGATTTATACAATTCAAGCCACAAAGATAAGGCATAAGTGTGCAGCCTATCTTCACAGAAGAGAAAAAAATAGAGGAAAGATGAATTTTCCTCTATTTTTTCTGCGACGCGTAAACAACGTAGATAACAGAGAGCCTATGCCTATCGGCAGGTATTCTTCAGGAACGACTATGAACGGCTCAAAGGAAAGGTCAAAGAGACGTTCAACTTCTTGATGAAGGACAAAGGCGAAGACCTTTCCCTACACCCAGGGTGGTTTCCCTATTCAAGAATAGGAAAACCACCCTTTCACTTTAGGCATAATCCCTTTCACGGACGTGAAATTCACACTACTTTTGCAGTAGAAAACAAGAGATAAGAAACAAGAAGTTCAACCATCAAAACGATAAGACAATGAAGAAGATCTTGACCATGGTGATGATGATGACGATAGCCATCTCCGCCGCAGCAATGCCGTACACCGCAGCACGCAACGAGGCCCTCTTCCTCAGTGACAAGATGGCCTACGAGCTCGGACTCATAGCAACACAATATGAGGCAGTGTATGAGATTAATCTCGACTACCTGCTCAACCTCGATAGCCGGGCCGACGTGTTTGGCCTCTGGTGGGACATCCGCAACCGCGACCTGCGCTATGTGCTCAGCACCTGGCAGTATGACCGCTTCTTGGCCAGCGAGTGGTTCTACCGTCCTGTCATCTGGACCAACACCGGTGCGACCTTCTCCATCTACACCCGCTACGGTGCCGGAAGAATGTTCTTCGACCGTCCCGCAGTGTTCGTGACCTTCAAGGGTGGCCACAGCCATAGGAGCAGCAGCTTCTACAGTGGACACCACTACGACAAGCCCAACCCGCCCACGGGCCATGGCAATAATAACAACGGAAATCACAACAACGGAAATCGCAACAACGGAAATCACAACGGTAACGGGAACTGGAGCCACAACGGCAACCACAACAACAATGGGAACCCCAGTGGCAACGGCAACCACAACAACCATCCCTCGACGGGCGGCGGCCATCGTACTTCGAGCAACGGCAATCACAACCCCTCCGTGAGCGGCTTCGGCAACAACCACGGCAGCGGGACGACCTATGCTCCCAGCCGCACAAGCAGCCGTGCGTCGGGCTCCATGGCCGGCAGCGGCAGCACCTCTCGCGGCACCTTCGGCAAGTAAGTTTACCTTTATATATACAGCATGGGCAACCATGATGCACAAACCATCTCCACTACCTCGGTTTTCGGGGTTGTGGAGAATTTTTCTTGGAGTGCGGTTGCTTATTACCAAAAATGCATCATAAAATGAATGGTTTTTCATTTTCCAGAAGGACATGCATAAAGCAAGTCCCTTCTTTATGCATGTCCGATTAGACAATCAAACAGCGTGAATGGTCTTTAACATATAATTACCATATAATTGATCAAAAATTTTCCTAATGGGCGGTTGCCAACCATGTCGTCGGAGATAAGTTTACAGAGCTGTTTCGTTGCTTACTTGACCATGATTTTCTTTCCCCCAACGATGTTCACGCCGCGCTGCGGAGTGACAAGGCGCTGGCCATGCAGGTTGTAGATGACGGTAGACGATGAGGCAGACTGGTCGTCGGTGGCCGGCACCTCCTCTATGGCATCGTATTCGTCCATCGTCTTGACCCTATAAGGGATAATGCTGACACTTGAAAGACCGTTACTAAAGTTTCGCAAGTGTTTTGGTACCTGCATAATTTAACATAAAATAGGAATAAAAAAAGCTTCGAAGTTTGCTCAACTCATTGGAAATGAGTAACTTTACAATCGCTAAACCGCAAAATTCAAACTTAGAAGCCGTGAGCAAAGATACAACAATTATTTCAGATTTGAGAAGCTTTTTCTCAGAAAATGAGAATAACCGTGCAATTGATGCGATTATGAGAGTAATGGAGTGCATAAACATACGTCCTAGTATCTTGTAACATTTAAAAATTCAATATAGGATAGAGGTTCTTGAGTTTTATCCTCGCATCAGCCGTTTTGAACTGCCAGTTGACACTCTTTTGGTTTGCATTTCGTTCATTGTTCCACGAAAGTAG
>JAFWSS010000028.1 GCA_017524385.1 Prevotella sp. | reverse complement strand
TTCAATTTTCAATCTTCAATATTCAATAAAAACGCCTTTCCCAAGTCCGGCGGGAAGGAGGTCTTTCTCTGCACGTCGGTATTTCGCGTTGGTCCAGATACCGTCGTAGGGTGGCGTGCCGTTGTCGGTGCCTTGCAGGGCGTTGGCCCAGGTGTTCACCACTTCGATGCGCAGCGTGTTCTTCCCACGACGCACGGCCTTGGTGATGTCCACCAGGTGAGGTGGAAACCATGACGTGCCGCAACAAATGTCGTTCACATAGACGGTGGCGATGTCGTGCACCTCATTCAGGCGAAGCCAGGTTGTGCCAGTCTTTGTGGTCCTTGAGGTCTTTGATGCCTTGCCCTTGAATTTGAATGTGGTCTCATAGGTGGCGTGGCCGGAATAGTATTTGGCGGCCGTGTCTTCATATTCCTGCCAACCCTTGCCGAGGTCGGTGGTGGTGTGCAGACCGGTTGTTTCAAACGTCAGTTGCCACTCGCCACTCACCTCTGTCACTTGTGAGGGCGGTAGTCTGTAGTGACGGGTGTTTTCTTGTGGGGTGAGTTTGTCTCGCGGATATTCTTTGTCGGTGACGATGAAGAAGATGGAGGCTCCAGGACGAAGGGTGATGGTGTCGTTTGCCAGGCAGATGGTGTCGTCCATCGTGTCGTGGAGGTAATGGTATGCTCCTTGTGCACGGCAGCGGGGGACGAAGGTGATGGCCGTATCCGTCGTGTTGCAGAGGAAATAGTAGTCGGTGGTTGTTACGTTGTTGTCGTGGCGGTGGGTGAAGTCGATGCCTCGCGGCAGGACGATGTCGGGTGATATGCCGAGGGTGGAGAGGTCGGCGGCGGTCCAGGGGCGGTCGATGATGATGGCACCCTGGTGGCGCAGTTCTTCTATTTTTCCGAGCCCCATGTTGATGTTGTGGGTGTTCATTTTGTGTGCGCCGGGCACCACGATGGCGGCGTAGCGCATGCCGTCGCGGGTGACGACGACACCGTCCTCCACGCGCATGCCATCGAGCACGTCGTGGTTGAAGCAGTCGTATTTGTAGCCGTGGAGGGGATTGACCCAGTCTTCTGCCTTGGTCATGTTCTTCGTGTGGGTGACGCCTACGGGACTGGTCTCCAATGGCTGTCCTTCATTGGCTAAGCGCAAGGCCTCACGGCGGAGCAGGGAGTCGCCGAAGAGGCCGGGAAGGATGCTGGTGAGCCGCTCGGGTAGGAGGGCGCGTCGTGGCACTTCGTCGCCGATATAGACGGCGAGGTCCACCACGGGTTGGCCTGCTTGGAGGTTTTTTTGCGTGAGGGTGACATATCGGGTGAAGGCGGGCATCTCGCGCCACCAGGTGTTGTCGCGCTGGAAGAAGGTGCCTATGCCGTCGAGTGTCATGCCAGGCTTGCGGTCGGGCCAAGGGTTGTGGGTGTTCACATGTAATACAATGCTGTTGATGCCCAGGCAGTAGTTGCGGTCCAACAGTGGCTTGAGCAGTGCTGGTGTCTCGTCCCACGTCCCACGGACCTCGGTGAACCCCTCGGCTTGGATGATGTCTTTCCCATAGGTGTGGGCGGCACTGATGGCGTCGAGCATGTCGTTGGGTTTGTCGTGCGTGGGGGAGTTGAGCCAGAACTCGCCCATGGGTAGGTCTGCGTGGCGGAAGTGGAGCAGGCCGTCGCTCACCATCGTGGGGGCTACACATTCTGCGGATAGTTTCACGCCATGGGCGCGGGCATACCTCTCCATTTCTGCAAAGAACACCTCGTCCACCAACTCGGCGATGGTGAGGCGGATGTCGCGGAGCACGGAGTCGGCGCGCTCGCTACCACTGACTGGTACGCCGGCATAGACGGGCAGCCATGGCAGAAGGTCGTAGCCTCGACGGCGCTCAAACTCCTGGGCAAACCGCTCGCCCCAGTTCTGGGAACCGCATTCCCAACTGTCCACATGCAAACGTTGGATGCCGTGGCCGTTGTTGTGATAGAAAATGGTGTCGAACCAATGGGTGAGTTGTTCCCTGATGGCTTTTTTGGAGAATTTGTCGCACTCCAGGCCGCGGCCGCCGCCACCCGTGGCATTGGTGTGACCGGTGGAGGTGTGTCCCATGCGGAGCACGCGCCACAGGCCGGGGGGCAGCACGGCGGTGCCTCCGGCAGGGAGGATGGTGGGAGTCATCCACTCTCTCTGATTATTAAGATTACTATGATTATTCAGATTACTCCGACTACTCTGTCCGCTCACTCGCCACACCAGTCCTGATTTGCCTTCATAGCCATCGATGACGGCCTCGCTGCCCAGCTGGAGGTCTGCCACTTTCAGCACTGGGCGCCATTTTGCGGCATCCATGTCCTCGCTGCCGGGGTCGCTGCCCTCGGGTGTCCAACAAAACTTGAAAAAACGTGCAGTGGTGGCGGGGATGGAATAGGTGGCTTGCGCGTCGGTGTTCTGCCATCCTTGGCGTGCGGGTTGGATGTCGCACACATGGTCGAAATGGTCTCCGTCGGTGGAGGAGTAGACCTTCCACCTGTGGGCTTGGTAGTTGTTGCCACCGGTGACGATGCGGACATTTCGAAGGGTGAACGGTGCGTCATAGGTGAAAAGTATCTCGCATGGCTCCGTACTGCGGAAAGGAAATTCCACTGAGGCGACAGGTTTCGCCGGGTCGTGGGCGAGGGGGCTGCTCGGCAGGTCTTGTGCCCGCCCGCTGCTCAGTGGGAAGGCATACACCCCGATGTCCTCATAATAGCCTTGATAGGTTTCCGGTTGTCTCAGGGCGACGGCTTCTTTGCCACCTTCCACGATGGTGTCGGTCCACACCACCTTCTGCATCGACATTTCAGGTGTGATCCACGGCCCGCCGGCAAGGGCGAAGCCGTCGGAGAGATGGATGCCCATATCCAGTCCCAGGCTGTCGGCCACGTGGAAGACAGTGTCCATCCGTTTCCACCATTCCTGCGACAGTTGGCGTGCCATACCGCCATATTGCTCGCCGTCGCTCACGTCCTTGATGGGCATGAGGTAGAACCCGGCGATGCCCGCATCCTTCATCGCTTGGAGGTCGAGGCGTATCCCCTCGTCGCTCACGCAGCCATACATCCAATACCAGAAGGTCCAGGGGCGGTTGTAACGAGAATTTTTGCCAAACACCACGACGCTGTCGTCCTCCTGTCCCCACGACAAGGAGGGAAGGAAACACAGCAGCAACAGCAGTCTTTTGATGATGGCGTTCACGGCAAATAATTTTTTGACCCTTTATATCATTTTTTGAAAAATTTATTCGCAATCTTCTATGTCTTCGCAGAGGTAACCTACTCCTCCTCTAAGATTAGAGGGGCCGGGGGCGTTGACCGATTAGCCAACAATTTTTCAAAATCATACGGATAATCTCGCACCTTTATCTGCAAAAATAGTCAATTATTGCCAATCCTACAAAAAAAAGTCGGAAAAACTGAAATGCCATTTCGGTTTTTCAGCGAATATCCGAAGTGGGAGGTCTGATATTTCTTGCGCAGTATGCTAGAAACACCAAAGGTTAGGTGTGAAAGTACAAATTATTTTGGCGGAATAGATGTTTTTCCTACCCTTGTCACCACGTATGGACTCAAGTCCAAAAAATACAGCGGTCACATTCAAAAACTAATCCTTATGAAGGATTTGTTTTAAGTTGAGCCCTCGAACAGTTATGTGTCATTCCATATGAAATGGTCTTGGATTTTTCGGTAATAATATTGGACTCGCGAGGGTGTATGGAATGCATTTCTCGAAAAAAAGATCATGGAGAGCCGTCCTGATGACCATCCCCTATAATCATAAGATGGCTTAAAACGTATCAGATTCCCCGTCCCCCTGATACACGTCCCCCTGATACAGGGGGTGTTTTTGTCAGTGATAACACTCCGCCTCTTGGCTTGGAATCGGGGGGACAGGTCCCCCTGATTTCTGTCCCTGATTCTTTATTTGATGATGAGTTTTCGGCCGTTTTTGATGTAGATGCCGTGGGTGGGGGATGTTACACGGCGGCCTTGGAGGTCGTAGATGGTATCGTCGTTGGTGGTTGTCGTTTCCTGGATGTCGCGGATGGCGGAATGGTTGAGGATATACTCAATGCCCTTTGCCGCATTGATTTTTCCATAGCCCCAGCGGATGGGGTCGTGAGCGGTGAATTTGTCGTTGACCGCTGTTTCGCGCAGCACTTCCTTCACATCGTCCAGCGTAAGGGTGGGATTTGCCTGTAGCCAGCATGCCACGATACCACTTACTGCGGGGCACGACATCGACGTGCCGCTCTCGGCTCCGTAGGGATATCCCTGCCACTGCATACCCTCGAGCACGGTCTCACTTTCATCCAGGCAGTAGTGGTTCCATGCCGAGACGATGTTGACGCCGGGTGCGCTCACTGTGGGTTGGGTGATGCCGTTGGGCATTGTGCCATAACTGGAAAACCATGCGTAGTCGCCCACTGTGTATCCCTCTTCCTCTTCGTCGTCCATAGTAGAGCCGTCGTAACTGCGGTAGTCGGTGTTGGCGCAGTAGGCCCCCACGCTGATGACGTTGGGAGTGCATGTCCAGTCTCCCCCCGACATCTCGCTGTCGCCGATTACATATCCCGGCAGTCCGAAGATGTTGAAGCCGCCGAAGTCGTCCCATATGTCGATTTCAGTGCCGTTGGAGCCAGAGACCGTCAACTGGAAAATGTTGAGGCCGTTCATGGAGCCGTCAATGTTTGTTGCGAAACTCAGTGTGCCGTCGCCATTGTCGAGCGCAGCGATACTCACCGTTCCGTCGAAGTATTTCGACAGCGTGGCGTTGTCTTCGCTTTCGATATTGATAATCTGTGGTTCGCATCCTATCGTGGCGGTCAGTTCCTCGGAATTCCACACCTCCTTTGTCCTTCCCAAAGCATTGACGGTACACAGACCGACCTTGATGCTCACGCGGTCGCCGGTGCGGGTGTATCCCACCGTCTCGTCGCTGATGGTGAAAGTCTCGCCCTCTTCCATGAGCGCCAAGAGTGTCTTAAACGAACTGTTCCTTTCGGTGAATACGCGGTGGAGGTGGATGGGGTAGCCACCCTCGTTGCCCGCCGACATCACGGGGATGATTGTCTCCGAGGCAGCGTCGATGGCCTCGGGCACGGTCCCGGTGCCATTGTGGGGCCCGCTTTGGCTGTTCATACTGCCGCTGAACACCATTGGCTGGCCACTCTGTCCGGCGTATGCGGTGGCAAAGGCGAACACCAGTTCTATGATGTCTTCCTCGTCCTCCATATATTCCATCATTTGTTCTTCGTCAAAGTCATCCGTCATGCCGATAAAAACGATGTCGGCCTCTGGAGCCATGCCGCCGAATCCCATGGGAGAGACAGAGCCGGCGGCAATACTTGTGGTATGGGTGCCGTGATACTCGTCTTTTGAGTCAGTGGTCAGCGTGGCGATGAGTTCGGGCGTGTCGTACACCGATCCGGGAAAGACAATTGTGCCGGCCTCAGGGTCTTCGATGGTAAACGGCTTGCCTCCCTCGTCGCCAAACATGAAGACACATTTGATGCGTGAGTTGCCCTCTGCATCCTTGAAGGCGGGATGCTGGAAGTCGATGCCGTTGTCGAAGATACAGAGCGTGATGCCTTTGCCAGTGTAGGGAGTCTCCACGGTGGCCGATGCGCCGTTGATGAGATTGATGCCGGTCTCTTTTCGGGTGATGTCGGTCTTCCACTTGCCTTTGTGCCCGGTGTCGATGCGCTGCACCCCTTTCATCTCGCTGATGTCGCCGATACGCTCCACGGGGATGCTGATGATGGCTTGATGTCCAATCTTTCCCTGTATCTCTGCTCCTGCCGCCCTCAACTGGCTGTAGGTTTCCGTGGCATTCTCTTCTGCCACCTTCACCACCAATGTCATTCGCTGCTGTGCCGGCGCCATCGCTATGCCTTTGGCGGTGGCATGTGCTACTTTTGCCTTTTTCTGAGCAATCTTCATTTGAGCCTGCGGGGTCAGTTTTCCCTGTGCCATCGCCATCAGGCAGATGGCGCACATCATCATCAATACTGTCAGTCGTTTCATTTTGCTATGTTTTTTTGTCGTCGTTTCAGAAACATTGATTTCAAAGTGCAAATTTAGATAAAATTTTTGATTGATCAGCCAGTCCCCTGTCATTTTAACCATAACCAACGCTGTCCCCAGTCTTCCATAATCTCATTGCGGACAAAGATTGTCAATGCAATCAAAAAAAGTACGATTCTACTCATGGTTGGATTGTTTGTAAATTTATCTGACACAAACACAGTGCAAAGGTAACACATTTTTCCGATGAATCGTATCGGCGGGCCACACATTTGTGTATCCAGCAAATCATCTTTCTTGTTCTTCCACCAAGGTGTGGGGAGTGATTTCCCGGCAGATGGCATCCCACTCATCGATGATGAAGATGAAGCGCTCGCCCGTGGCAGCAGCAATGCGTATCAAGAGAGCCATCAAGTCGTCACCCTCTTGCTGGGGGATGTCGGGGTATGCTTCATGGATATCGGCACGTAGTTCCTCATCGAGATGTTCTATGATTGTGTCGTCCTTAAATCTCGTGACAAAGTCGGAGATGTCGAGAAAGATGACGGGGTATTTGTTGAGATGCTCCTCAAACGACGGGCGGTTGGCTATCTCAAGGTCGGCGAAGAGGCTGCGTGAGTTGCATGAGTGGTCGTAGTAGGCACAGAGCATCTTGGCCGCCATCGACTTGCCGAAGCGGCGGCATCGGGTGACACAGCTGAAACGCCATTCAGAGAAAAGCGTGTCGTTGACCACGGCAATGAGCCCTGTCTTATCGATGTATTCCTATTTGCGAGAGGAGCGGAATCCCTCATTCCCAACGTTGATATAAACACCCATGACGCCAGTTTTTATTTCCAACTGCAAAGATAGCCTTTTTTTTGAAAAAGGAGCGCATTGCTCAAGAAAACTTGCTTTTGCATCCATTCACACACAATAGCTGAGCTGGAAACAGAAATCGGACGGTAAGAGTGCGAGACGCCGTAAAGACGCCGCTATGCGACGTCTCTACGGCTTGAGGGAGATCACGACTTTTTTCCCGTTATTGATGTATATTCCCTTCTGTGTGGGCTTCCCGTTCAGGAGCTGGCCGTCTATCGTGTACCAAGCATCGCTTGGATTGGTGTAATTCGTTGTTGTTATACCTGTGCTCTCGTCATCGCCGAAATTCAGTTTGAAGGCGCTGATGGCGTTCGGCGTCGCCGGGTCGCCTGCGGTGAGTCCGCCCTGCAGTCGGAAGTAGGCGCGGCAGGAGCCGATGGTCATGGCTGCGTCGGGATAGTAGAGCTTGTTGCCGGCACCGAGGTAGAGCAGGGTCCTGTCTTTGCCTTCGATGGTGTAGGGTGAGAATATGCCATTGAACGACACGACATCGGTCTCCACATTAGTGATTGTGTTGTTGATGGTCACCCATGGGAACTGGGTGATTGTAATGTTGTCGGACCCCTGTGTCGAGGCCCACTTCACGATGTAGGGCTTGCCGGCCTCAATGGCAGTCAAGTCTTCGCTGAAGTTCAGCGTCAGCGTGCCGTTGGCGAATTTTGCTGAAGTGAGTGTCTTCACCGTGGCACCTTCGAGCGGCGTACCCGTGAAGTCGCTAAGGTCGAAGGGCAGGCAGAGCGTGTTCCACGAGCCGTCCTTGTAAAGAGTGCGGTCTTTGAGGGTGACAAGTCGGGCTTTCTTACCGGCGTATTTGCCAAGCGTTTCACTGTTGTCGGCGTTGTTGGCCAGAGTAATATAGATATAGCTGTAGCGGGCAGTAAAAGTCACATCGCCAGTGATGGTATATTCCTCACCTGCTGCGAGCAGTTCCTCGTAGGAGCGGGTGAGGTAGGAGTTGTTCTGGGCTTCGCCTACAAGCCATCCTGCAAACACCCGGTCATCGAACGTGATGGGGCTGGCGGGCAGTTTGAACGTGGTGCCGGGCACCATCTTGTAGATGACGGCCTCATACGCACCGTCGGTGACTCCGTTGTTCGCTGGCACATTGACGGTGACGGTGACGGCGTTTAGATCCACGCCGCAGACCGAGCACTTGCCGTCGACGAAGTTGTGTTTCTCGGGCTCGAACTCTGTGCCGCAGTAGTTGCAGTGCTTGGTATGGGTGTCGTTTGCGTCGTTGCCGCTCACGGTGTAGACAGCATCTTCGTGCGAGCACAGGTCCACATAGCAATAGTCGCGATAGAAACAGGCGGGGACGCGCTCTGCTACTGGGAAGTACGAGGTCGGCTGATCCTTATAACCTGCTTTCACGCTGTAATTGTTGGGAATCGAGAGTGTGCCGTAGTCTTCGTTCCCGTCGCCAGCGCCAATAGCGGCAGCATGGTAGCTGCCCACCGTTCCGGATATGGCCTCCACGGTTCCGCCGGTTATGGTCACGTGTTGCCCGGAACAATGCCCGCCGCCACCGATGCCTGCAGCGCCCAATCCACCAGTGGCATGCACGAAACCACCTGAGACGGTCACCTGGCCCGACACATTGTAATTTGAACTTGTATTATTGGCACTTCCTATTCCGGCTCCTTTTTCGCCTCCTTTGGCGTAGACCTTACCGCCGGTAATGGTGACAGTCTTGACGCATCCACTGTAGCCACCGCCGATGCCTGCGGCATTTGCTCCGCCCTGCACATGCAACTCTCCTCCTGAAATGGTGATGTCGCCACCATTTTGGGGGAAGCCAGACCATCTGTGGGCTCCACTGCCTATACCGGCACCATACTCGCCGCCCTCCACTTTGAGGTAGCCTCCAGTTATTTGGATGGTTCCTGCCGCCGCACCGGTGCCAACTGACCTGTAGGAGCCACCACCTATGCCCGCTGCATCTTTGCCACCATGAATGTCAAGTGTGCCGCCGGCAATGAGTATGACAGTGTTAGCCTGCTGCAGGCCGCCGTAACCTGCACCTATGCCTGCGCCATGGTCTTGGCTGCTTGCCGTGATATTGCCGCCATAGATGCTGATATTGCCGCTGTCACCTCCTCCGCGGTTGTTGGATCCGCCGCCAATACCGGCGGCATACGTTGAGCCGACAACGGTCAGGTCGCCGCCATAGATGGTGATGTCGCCTCCCTGTGAGCCTCCATATCCACCTCCGATACCGGCTGCAAACTTTCCGCCTTGGGCATTGACCTTCCCGCCGTAGATGGTCACCGAACCAAAGATGCCTGCGTTGTATCCGCCGCCTATGCCAGCACCATTTTCGTTACCTGTGGCTGTGATGTCGCCACCATGGACAACAAGTGTACCTGAGCCAAGATTCTCACCTCCACCACCGATGCCTGCTCCCCCGCTGTAAACGTTGGTAACGGTGAGCTTGCCTGTGTTAAGGGCCTGGCCGTA
>JAFWSS010000027.1 GCA_017524385.1 Prevotella sp. | reverse complement strand
GATGGCCGGTTCCTGCACCTCAATGGGTGCTAAGCCGGACTTCACGGGAACAGGATGGCCAAACCCCAACACATGTATCATGAAGATATGCGTCGAAAGACGATGGCGGCAGCCGGAAAGAGGACTGATAAAAAAGTTTCGCCTTCTGCACGGGCGGCATGCCCTCGGGCTACTCAAACCGAACTCCTGCCGGCCCTCAACATCAGCCTTGTCTTCAACTTAGTCTTCGCCAAGGGGGGTGCAGTTCCCCCAAAGGCCCAGACTGTTCCCGACCCGTTTTGCCATAAAACAAGATGGAAGACTCTCAACATATCCCCGGAGACTTGTCAAAGTCTTTGGGGATTTTTTCTTTTCCCAGCGCATGTCAAAATGGCCTTACATCAATTTTTTTCTCCCTTAGGATGAGACAACCCATAGGGCATTCATCCAACAATCATGACTGGCAGCCATGACAATGTGAATCTCAATTTACACCAACATGGCAGCTATACAAGCTGGAAGAATGGCTTGTTCACCTGATTATGGACACCCAAACCCCATAAAAATGCACTTTTTGCGTAAAAAACACACAAAAAATTTGGCGGTTTTGAATTAAAACGCTACCTTTGCGTAAAATATACACATATATGGAAATTAAAGGACAAAAAATCGTAGTCATGGGTGGGAGTTTCAACCCTCCCACGGTGGCCCACTTCAAGTTGATGAAGGTGGCCATAGATGCCATTGACGCAGATATCGGCTTCTTCGTTCCAGTAAGCGATGCCTACTTGAAAAGAAAGATGCGTCAGAGCCACCCGCCAATCGTCCTGTCGCCTGAACTGCGCATCAAGATGCTTCGGGCGATGTGCACAGACTGCCGAATGCGGGTGTGTGAGAAAGAAGTCGGTACAATCGAGGCAAGGACAATGCCGACATTGATTTCCATCCAAAAGGACTTCCCGAATGCAGAGTTGTATTTCGTGATGGGAGCCGACAAGCTGAACTTGCTCATACTCTTGACTGGAAAAAGAAACTTCCTCGACGCTTTCCGCGTGATACTCTTTTCAAGAGAAAGCGAGTCGCTCGAAAGCACATTGAACAAGAATGAAATCCTATCCGCCCACCTTGAACACATCGTGACACTTCCACAGCCAGAAGGAACGGATGCCGTCAGTTCGTCGCTGATCAGAGAGCGCATGCTGAAAGGAGAGTCCTGCAAAGATCTGATGTGCCCCGGCGCATGGGAACTGTTCAAGGGCTTCACGGCGGATGATTTCCCTGATGTAATCAATAGGTTCAAGGGAGAGCATGCTTTCTTGGATAACCGCTTCAGATGCAAGTTCATCTGGGAAGGAATCACGTACAACTCTGCTGAGGCTGCATTTCTGTCCTCCAAGTTCAAAGAGGTGTCCGAGCGTGAAATTCTCGCCAGTTGCTCCATCAGCAAGGCTGCCATGAAGGCAAAGGAGCAAATCCCCTACCCCGGTTGGGAAGAGGCACGGCTGGACATCATGGAGTCCATCATCAAGGCAAAATTCGAACAAAACCCCACATTGATGAAAAAGCTGGCTGATACGGGAAACCGAATCCTGATCTACGGGAACAGCAAGAAGGAAACCTTTTGGGGCATTGACCTGTATAGCTGGGAAGGAGAGAACAATTTAGGTAAAATCATTATGAGAATAAGAGACAAAAACAAAGAAAGATGAACTACAACATTGAAAAAATCAAGGAGATTGCTCAAAAGAATCCAGGAACGGCGATTGTCTATTTCTGGGGGCACACGCACAATTCGAAGAAAATGACCGCTGCATGCTTCAGCCAGTGGTACGATTGTGATTTCGAAGTCGACGGGGTGAAATACCACACCGCGGAACAGTATATGATGGCGAGCAAGGCCCGCCTCTTTGGAGACGTGGAGGTGCTCCAAGAAATCATGGCGGCTAACACTCCCGACCTATACAAGAAGCTTGGCAGGAAGATTCGCAACTTCGACCCAGCCATATGGGATGCCCATAAATACGACATCGTCGTGAAGGGCAACAAGGCGAAGTTCTCGCAGAACCCCGACATCAGGGAATTCCTGCTTTCCACCGAAGATGCCATCATCGCCGAGGCAAGTCCCTACGACAGGATCTGGGGCATCGGCCTTGGCAGGAGCGATGCAAAGAAAGGCTCCGTCGAGCAATGGAGGGGCGAGAACCTGCTGGGATGTGCCCTGATGGACGTGCGCGACTGGCTGAGAGACTCATAAAAACTGATGAACAGTGGAGACAACAAAAGGTTCATACACATATGAGTACCCTCGCCCATCAGTGACGACGGACTGCGTGATTTTCGGCTATGATGTGAAGGAAGGGCTGTCGGTGCTGCTGGTGGAACGCGGCATCGAGCCCTTCAAGGAGCGCTGGGCGTTTCCCGGCGGCTTCCTAAGGATGGACGAGACGACGGAGGCGTGCGCCCTTCGTGAACTGAAAGAGGAGACGGAGTTTGACGTGGAAAAAGGTTATTTGGAACAGTTGGGGTGCTTCTCCGACGTGGACCGCGACCCCCGCGGACGGGTCATCACCATCGCGTATTATGCTTTGGTGCAGAAAGGCTCCGTAAAGGGCGGCGACGACGCGAGTAACGCGCAGTGGTATCCCATCGGCGAGATACCCCAACTGGCCTTCGACCATGAGAAAATACTCCGAGTGGCCCTCAAGCGCCTGAAAGAGCGGATTCACTTCCAGCCCATCGGCTTCGAACTGCTGCCTGAGGTATTCACGATGCCGCAGTTGCAGGCTCTCTACGAGGCCATCCTGGAGGTCCACTTCGACCGCAGGAACTTCGCCAACAAGATGCTCAAACTAGGCATTCTGGAGGAGACCGGCGACCGGCCAAAAAACGCGGCAAGGACGGTTCCCATCCACTACAGGTTCAATCCCGACAAGTATATGGAGATGAAGTCGAAAGGCTTCAGGCTGGAGTTCTGAGCAATTTGAGCAAATGAACGAGAATGGATAGGAAAAGGGATGCCTGGCACTCTATCCCACATGATTCTCTCGAATTTCCAATCAAACAGCGTAAATGATTCTTAAGTAAAAGCAAAAAAACACCTTGCTACTGTTTTTAACATATAATGATCATATAATTAGTCATAAATTTCTGTTCGTCAGAATTTTTGATTAATTTATGATAATTCGTGTCCTTTATTATTCATACCATTTTATTTTTTATCGTCACTAAACATATAATTCTTACCTTTTGGTGATATTCGCCGATTGTTTGGGTGATTTTGGTTGATGTTTGTTATGAGGGTTCAAAGATAAGGAAATGATTTTTGGGAAAAAATCAATTGAAAATTTTATTCAATTGAAAACTTAATTCAATTGAAAATTGAAAATTGCGTGAGCACCGCCTTTCAGGTCAATTGTGGAATAAGTCCCGCAAGCAGAGTTACTCACTCCCCCTAATGATACAACCATTTTTGATAATCATATGGAAATTATATGTTGCCCCTAATGAGATAACCATTTTTGATAATTATATGGAAATTATATGTTACCCCTAATGAGACAACCATTTGATAATCATATGGAAATTATATGTTGCCCCTAATGATGCAACCATTTTTGATAATTACATGGAAATTATATGTTCGCCCCTTATGATGCAACCATTTTTGACAATTACATGGAAATTACATGTTGCCCCTAATGAGACAACCATTTTTGATAATTACATGGAAATTATATGTTAAAAATCATCACAACTTTTTTGTCGCTACATAACCCCTCAAATATGTGATGAAAAACATGGTCTTAATTTTTCTTTTTTATTCTTATTTTCTTGAAAATCCTTTGCTTTTTCGTTGCAAAGAAGTAATTTTGCAACCCGATTGGCAATGTGTGGGGCATCCGCCCCCCAAGTCACCTAAATGCCTTTTATATCTTACTTTCCGAACTGTAAACCCATGCGATACAAAATCAGTGCACCCGCACACATCGACACCACCATCGACCTACCCTCTTCGAAGAGCATCAGCAACCGCGCCTTGGTCATCCAAGCACTCTCCGGCAGCACGGAATGGCCGACGAACCTCTCCGACTGCGACGACACCGCCGTCATCATCCGCGCCCTGCGCGACATGCCCCCCACCATCGACATCATGGCCTCTGGCACCGCCATGCGTTTCATGACCGCCTTCCTCGCCGTCACCGACCATGGCGAGCACGTGCTCACCGGCACGGAACGCATGCGCCACCGCCCCATCGGCATCCTCGTAGATGCCCTGCGGCAGTTGGGCGCCGACATCGAATACGTCGGCGAGGAGGGTTATCCCCCTCTCTGCATCCGTGGCCGCCACCTCGACGGCGGGCACATCGACGTGGCAGGCAACGTCAGTTCGCAATTCATCTCCGCACTGCTGATTGCCGGCGCCACGATGCGCGACGGCATGGAGTTGCACCTCACCGACAGCATCATCTCCCGGCCCTACATCGACCTGACGCTCTGCACGATGCGCGACTTCGGCGCAAAGGTGGAGTGGACCGGCCCCGACACCATCGAGGTGGCGCCGCAACCCTACCGCCCCACCCCCTATTTCATAGAGAACGACTGGAGCGCCGCATCCTATTGGTATGAGATGCTCTGTCTGAGCGATGACGAGTCGGTGGTGCGCCTCAACGGGTTGACCGACGGTACACGCCAAGGCGACTCCGTCACGCGCTACATCTTCAGCCTCCTGGGCGTGAAAACCACCTTTGGCGTGCGCGAGAAAGGCGTCCCCACGACGGTGAAGCTGAAGCACCGCAGGATGAAACTCCCACGGCTGGAGTTCAGCTTCATCAACCAGCCCGACCTCGCCCAGACCTATGTGGTGACGTGCGCCCTCCTTGGCATACCCTTCCATTTCAAAGGCCTCAGCACACTACGCATCAAGGAAACCGACCGCATAGAAGCCCTGAAACGCGAGATGCTGAAACTCGGTTTCGTGGTGAGCAGCAACGTGGACAACGACCTGATATGGAATGGCGAGCGCTGCGAGGCAGACATCCACCCGGTCATCAACACCTACAAGGACCACCGCATGGCCCTCGCCTTCGCCCCTGCCAGCGCCTCCTTCCCCGGCCTGCGCATCAACGACCCCTCGGTGGTGAGCAAGTCATATCCCCGCTACTGGGACGACCTACGCAAGGCCGGCTATGTGATAGAGGAAGAGCAATGAGCTACGTGACCATCGTGGTGGCCGCCCTCGTGTGCCTTGGCGCCGGTACCGCCCTACTCCATTTTTTCTCCAAAGGCGAAGACAAACCCGTCGACGCCCCACCCTCCTGCGCCACCTGCGACGGCACCGACAGCCGTTGCGAACAAGAATGCATGCTCGAAGCGGCAGTGAAAGACATCGAGTATTTCGACGACGAGGAACTGGATGCTTTCCGCGGGCGACCCTCCGACAGTTACAGCGACAGCGAGGCGGAACAGTTCGGCGAAGTGCTTTACACCATGCGCCCCGAGGAGGTGGCGGCATGGAGCCGCAGCCTCACACTGCGCGGCATCAACTTTCCCGACCAACTGAAGGACGAGCTGTTCATGCTCCTGGAGAAATGATTTCCACCAGGCGCGCCCCCATGGAAACCACAAAGCCCATAAAGCCCATAAAGCCCACAAAGCCCATAGAAGCTACAAAAAAATGGAAAATCCCTTTTCAAGGCAATAAAAGGGGTGTTTTGGCGGTTATATAATAATGAATATGAAAAGGACGAGAGCCATCATCCCCCTGTTGCTGACACTGCTGTTTTTGGTGTTGGCAGGCTGCTCTTCGCAAAAGAACACTGCGAAGAGTCGTTTCTGGCAATCGTTCACGGCAAAATACAACATCTATTACAACGGCACCCAGGCCTACATCGAAGGTTCCCAAGCAAAGGAAGACGGCAACAAAGACAACTACACCGAAATCATCCCCCTCTACACGGTAGGCAACAAGAGCAGTGTGCAACTAGGTTCCGGCAGTTTCGACAAAGCCATCGAGAAGAGCCAGAAAGCCATCAAGTTGCACAGCATCAGCAAGCGCCCTGAATGGACGAAGAGCCGAAGGAAGACCGCCAAGGACATAGAATGGCTCAACCGTCGTGAATACAACCCCATGCTGTGGAAGGCATGGATGCTCATGGGCCGCTCGCAGTTCCACAAAGGCGCCTTCGACGAAGCAGCCGCCACCTTCTCCTACATGAGCCGCCTTTACCAAACCCAGCCCGCCATCTACTGCAAGGCCCGAGCCTGGCTCGCAAAATGCTACATCGAGCAAGACTGGCTCTACGACGCAGAGGATGTGATACGCAACATGGAGCGCGACTCCATAGACTGGCATGCGACGAAGGAATGGAACTACACCTATGCCGACTACTACATCCACACCGGCGACTACGAGAAAGCCATCCCCTACTTGCGAAAGGTCATCAAAAGCGAGATGCGCAGCAAGCAGCGCGCTCGAGAGTGGTATCTCATGGGACAGTTGGAAGCCGAACTAGGAAACCGAGAAAAAGCCTACAAGGCCTACAAGCACGTGCTGAAAGAGAACCCACCCTATGAACTGGCATTCAACGCCCGCATCGCCATGACAGAGGTGATGGCCGCCGGCAGCACAAAGAAGACCATCAGCCGCCTGAAGCGCATGGCAGCCTCTGACAACAACAAGGATTATCTCGACCAGGTGTATTATGCCATGGGCAACGTCTATCTACTCGACAAAGACACCACCAACGCCATCGCCGCCTACGAGAAAGGCAACACCAAAGCCACCCGCTCGGGCGTGGAGAAAGGCGTGCTGCTGCTGAAACTGGGCAACCTCTACTGGGAGAAGGAGAAATTCGGCGACGCCCAGCGCTGCTACGGCGCCGCCATCGGCATGCTCGACAAGGAGCGCAAGGACTACGAAGAGTTGTCCAACCGTTCGAAAATACTCGACGAACTGGCCCCGCACACCGAAGCCATCCACTTGCAGGACTCCCTCCTCGAATTGGCCGACATGCCCGAGAAGGAGCGCCTCGAAGCCATCGACCGCGTGATAGAGGCATTGAAGAAGAAAGAGAAGGAGGAGAGGAAGGCACAGGCCGAAGAAGCCGTGCAACAACAGCAAGGGCGTGGCAACACCAATGTCAACAACCGTCAGCAGAACCAGCAGAATGCCATGCAGAACCAGCAACAGCAGCAAGGCGAATGGTACTTCTACAACGCCCTCGCTGTCTCGCAAGGCAAGACCACCTTTCAAAGGCAATGGGGAAAGCGTGAGAATGAAGACAACTGGCGACGGTCGAACAAGACCGTGGTGAGCGACTTCAATGCGGAGAACATGGAGGGGATGGAAGGAACGGGCGAGATGGGCGACTCCATCCTTGCCGCCCAGACAGCGGCGGAAGACTCCCTTGCCACCGTGCAGGACAGCGCCCAGAACGACCCCCACAAGCGTGAGTACTACCTCAAGCAAATCCCCTTCACCGACGAGCAGAAGCAGGAATGCCACGTCATCATCGCCGACGGACTCTTCCACTCAGGCATCATCTTCAAGGACAAACTCGACAACCTGAGACTCAGCGAAAAGCAATTTGACCGACTCACTTTCAACTACCCCGAATTCGAGAAGATGGACGAGGTATATTATCACCTCTTCCTCCTCTATTCACGAAAGGGGGAGACCGCCAATGCCGACAGTTGCGTGGCAAAACTGCAAGAGCAGTTCCCTGAAAGCCAATGGACGAAAATCCTCACCGACCCCTATTTCGTGGAGAACTCGAAATGGGGCGAGCAGATGGAAGACTCCCTCTACAGCGCCACCTACAACGCCTTCAAGGCCGACCGGCACGAGGAGGTGATGGCCAATGCCGAACTCTCCGAGACACGCTTCCCACTGGGAGGGAACCGAGACAAATTCCTCTTCATCAGGGGCTTGAGCCGACTCAACCACGATGACGCAGAAGGATGCCTGGCTGATATGAACGAGGTGGTGAAGAACTTCCCCTCAGGGCGCATAAGCGAGATGGCAGGCATGATCATCAACGGTGTGAAAGAAGGAAAGCGGCTGAAGGGCGGACAATTCGACCTCAGCGACATGTGGAGCCGACGCTCCGTGGTGCTCAACGACAGCGACTCGCTAGCAGCACGGAAATTCAACCCCGACAGACTGAAGGAATTCGTATATGTCATCGCCTACCACCCCGACTCTCTCAATGAAAACCAACTGCTCTACGAGATGGCGCGGTTCAACTTCACCACCTATATCGTGAGGAACTTCGAAATCGAACTGGAAGACCTTGACGGCATCCATCTGATGAAAGTCTCCGGCTTCCGCCTCTTCGACGAGGCACACCAATATGCCAGCGAGGTGCACAAGCAAGAGAACGTGGTGAGAAAGTTGAAAAAAGCCCGAACACTCATCATCAGCAAGGAGAACCTCGAACTGCTGGGCAAGCAGTTCAGTTTCGATGACTACAACGAGTTCTATGCGAAGCATTTCGCACCTTTGCGCCTACCCTCCGACAACCTGCTGAGCGAGCCCTACGACTACGGAGACAGTGAAGAGACCGACCTCAAGGATGCCTTCGAGCAAAACAAGACTGGGGGCAATGAAGACATGGAAGATGGCTTCATCATCGACAACGGTGGAGCGGGATCCCCCGAGGACGATGGTTTCGAACTGCCGGATGAAGAATCTTATGATAACAAGCAAGGAGAACCAGGCAACAATGTCATAAGCGTCCCCGAGGGGCCACAAGGCCAAGGAGGAATACCCGACGAAGACGACGTGCCCACCATCCCAACTGACGACGACGGATTCACCATCCCAACGGACGATGATGGATTCACCATCCCAACGGACGACGACGAATTCACCATACCCACTGACGACGACGGATACACCATCCCAACGGACGGCAATGAAATCAACAACTCCGTGGTGAAACCAAATTCCAACAACAACAGTGTGGAAGACGACGAGTACAATCTCTTCGAATCAAAGCGCAACCCCAACTCCGGCAAGGTGCCCACTAAGACAGATACCAAAAACAACCAGAAAAAGGTGGAACTGCCCACCGACGCCACACCCGCCAAGACGGGGCAGAACAATCGGAGCAGTCAGAGTAATCGGAATAATCAGAGTAATCGGAGCAATCGGAGTAAGCAGGATGCCAAGAATCCAGAGAAACCCGCTGAGAAACCCGCCAAGAAGCCAGACCCCGACCCCGCCACCATCATACCTGAAGATGACGATGGTTTCTATTTCGACATCGACCCCGAGCCAACTTCCCCCACACCCAAGAAGAAGGAGAAGGAACTTCAAGACATTGATTTGGAAGACGAATATTACGACCTGGATGGATTTTAGAAAAGACCCCACCTTTAATCATGACCAACGGACAACTATTATGGGTGGACGATGAGATAGAATTGCTCAAAGCCCACATACTGTTTTTGAAAAAGAAAGGTTACGAAGTAACCACTGTCAGCAACGGCACCGACGCCATCGACCAGTGCCGGCAGCAAACCTTCGACCTGGTGCTCCTCGACGAGATGATGCCCGGCCTCTCCGGCCTGGAGACCCTGTCGAAGATCAAGGAAATCTCGCCTGCCACCCCCGTGGTGATGGTGACCAAGAGTGAGGAAGAGAACATCATGGACCAAGCCATCGGTTCAAAGATTGCCGACTACCTCATCAAGCCTGTCAACCCCAACCAAATCCTGCTCACCTTGAAGAAAAACATCCACCGAAAAGAGATTGTCACCGAGGTGACACAAAGTGGATACCAACAGAACTTCCTCGACATCTCCATGAAAATCTCCGAGTGCCGGACGATGGAAGACTGGATCGACATCTACCGCCGGCTGGTGCATTGGGAACTGGAGTTGAGCAGCACCGACAGCAACATGACAGAGATGCTGAGCACGCAGAAGGAAGACGCCAACAACGGTTTCGCCAAGTTCATCAAGAAGAACTACCTCGACTGGGTGGCTCCTCCATCCATACAAGGCGGACTCTCCCGCACGACAGGTGCCCCCGGCGAACGCCCGATGATGAGTCCCGACATCTTCAAAAACAAGGTGTTCCCCTTGCTCGACAAGGGTGAGAAGGTGTTCCTCATCGTCATCGACAATTTCCGCTTCGACCAATGGCGCGTGCTGGCACAGGAAATAGGCGACATGTTCGACATCGATGAAGACATCTATTGCAGCATCCTCCCCACCGCCACCCAATACGCACGCAACGCCATCTTCAGCGGTCTCATGCCCGACCAGATAGCCAAGATGTTCCCCGAACTTTGGGTGGATGAAGACGAGGAGGAAGGGAAGAACCTCAACGAAGGTCCGCTCATCAAGACACAATTGGAGCGCTTCCGCCGCCACAACACGTTCTCCTACCATAAAATCAACGACTCCATTGGAGCGGAAAGTTTCATGCAGCAGTTCAACAACCTGAAGAAGAACGACCTCAACGTGGTGGTTATCAATTTCATCGACATGCTCTCCCATGCACGCACAGAGTCGAAGATGGTGCGCGAACTGGCCAACAACGAGTCGGCCTACCGCTCCATCACGCTGAGTTGGTTCCGCCACTCCGTGATGTCAGAACTCTTCCGCACCCTTGCCCAGTCTAACTACAAGGTGGTGCTGACGACCGACCATGGCAGCATACGCGCCTCGAAACCCATCAAGATCATCGGCGACCGCAACACCAACACCAACCTCCGTTACAAGTTGGGCAAGAACCTGAGTTACAACCCCAAAGAGGTGTTTGTGATGAAGAACCCGAAGCAAGCGCAACTGCCCGCCCCCAACCTGAGCACCTCCTATGTGTTTGCCACGGGAGCCGACTTCTTCGCCTACCCCAACAACTACAACTATTACGTGTCTTATTACAAAGACACCTTCCAGCATGGCGGCATTTCCATGGAGGAGATGCTCGTTCCCCTTGTCACCCTCACCCAACGCAAGCGATGACACCCATGGAAATCATCATACCCACCCTTGGCGACCTCCCGTCGGCCGCCAAAACGTTCGTTGAACACATCGCCACCCGCACCATCTTCGCCTTTTATGGGAAGATGGGTGCCGGGAAGACCACCTTTGTCAAAGCCGTCTGCGAGGCACTTGGCGTGGAAGAGGTCATCACGTCGCCCACCTTCGCCATCGTCAACGAGTATGAGTCCTCAAGCACGGGAGAGAGCATCTACCATTTCGACTTCTACCGCATCAAACGACTCGAAGAGGTTTACGACATGGGCTATGAGGAGTATTTCTACAGCGGGCGGTTGTGCTTCATAGAGTGGCCGGAACTGATTGAGGATTTGCTGCCGGAAAACGCCGTCCGTGTGGAAATCGAGGAGCGCGACGACGGCACCCGTGTGGTGAGGTGGAACGACTGAGCGTGAGCGTGTCCTAATCAACAATCGTATCTGAATGAGAGTTCGCATCAGCCTGTTGCTGCTTCTGCCATTGGCATTCCTCTCCTTCAAGGAATGCATCATCTCCTCCCCGAAAACAGGAGAAGCCCCTCCCAGTGCGCACAGTAGAGAAGGGGTTCTTCCCGTCTCACAAGATGTATCCGACCCACAAGGCGTTTTCAACCGCCGCAACCTCAACAAAGGTTCGTTCACCATCGACCAACCCCTTGAAAGCATCACACCTGCCATGGTGGAGAATGCCTACACCCTGCCCCGCCTTGCCAACGACAAGGGGAAAGTGTGTTACGACAGCGATGACGAGCCCTCCATATGGACGGCGGAAAAAGCCGGTCTGAGAGCCGGCTCATGGGAGAGCACCGCCAAATACAATGGGGATCTGCTGCGCAACCACATCATCCCCAACCCGATGTGCATAGGCTTGTTGCTCGACCAACAATACTGCATAGACGTCACTTCACACCGGCCACCCACCAACATGGCTTGCGGTAATCGAAAGCCAGAAGCCTACAAGGCAAGGGCCATACCCCTCGAGAGAGACTTCACCATAGAAGGCGTCACTGGCAAAGACGGTGCCAAAGGCGGATTTGTCACCAACACCATCCTCTTCTACACACAGCACTCGCTCAACCTCATCAACGCCCATATCACCACACGGCAGGGAGGGCAATACTACACGTTCTACGTCGACTGCACCAACGGCGTCGACCAAGTGCAAGCCATCGACTGCATCTTTGACAGCAAGACCGCCTCTGGCGGACGTACCATCTACCTTTATTTCAAGAACATCCCCATGCTCGACGGCAACCAACGCCTCATAGCCGACAACTGTCTCAAGCATCTGTATGTCAAGGGCAACACACATGAAGGAAACTCCATGGTGGCGAGCGACATCGCACGTTTCACCAGCACGGCAAGATTCATAGGCAACACCTGCCTGAACATCAGAGGAGGCACTGCCATCTCCATCACCATCCTCAACGAAATAGGCCAGTCGGACCCCCAAAAAGACGCCGCCGGAAAAGTCACGGGCCATGCCAGCCACGCCGGTGCCATGGCCTGTGCCTCATGCCCGGTATGGATTGTGGGCAACACCTTCGAGGGAGCCAGCAGGAAGAAATCCGACGGCACACGAGAGCCCTATGTCTATTACCAACACGACAACTGGTCGAAGAGTTACGGCGCGGTGTCCACGGAAATAGGCCAGGTGTACATGATAGGCAACACCATCCGCCATTTCATATCAGCCCATTCCACCTGCACACGCACCGACACAAACGGCAAAGTGACTGAAGTGGACCACATGCCTGGGACGCAAGACGCCTACCTCTCCGCCCTCTGCCTCTATTACGTCGGAAACACCGTCACCAACGTCCTTCGCATCCACCCCGAGAGGAAGACCACCATAGGCATCTGCAAGGGAAAGGGGGTGGTGGTGCCGTATTCGTGGCGTCGCGAAGGACACGACCACGCCGACCCGGTGAGATACTACACCCACAACCAATACCTCCTCGACAAGGCCACCGCCGTGCGGATGTGGAAAGAAAGAACCTATCCCACCTCTGTCTCCTATCCTGCAAAGTACACCCTCGACTGGACGGAAGGCATAGAGAAGGATAAGCAAATCAACCTTGACGACATGCTCACCATCCAAGTGTGCCCTGGTGACAACTGCTTCAACAGCGACCCCGCCAAAGGGCTTTCCTTGCAGGAGAAATGGGCGCCGGCTAGGAAGAACGCCCCTTACAAGACCTTCACATTCTCCCACAACCTCATCGACTTCCGAGGCGGGAACATCGGCGGTATGGCGGAGAGCAGCAACATCTACACCGAAAGCTTCGTCTGCGAGAAAAACACGTTCATCGCCGACCGTATCTCATCAGACACCATGTCGGGCGGAAAGCCGGCCACACTCTTTTCTTCAAGGGCATGGGGTGAAGGCTCCGACAGAGAATATGTCTTTGTCGTCTCACTCTTCAACACCTATGCGTGGAAGGACAAGAAAGGAAAGGAGCAATTCCTCAACAACACTTCGTGGCGCATCAAGGACAACACGTTTCGTACGTCTCAGAAAAATGCCAGGATACGTTTCGTGCTTGCAAAATACAACACCTCCTACAACCCTGCCGAAGCCGGAGAGGTGAACAACAAATGGGTGCTCCCCGCAACCAAGCAAGTCTCAGGAAACACTACCACAAACGGATGCGTGCTGAAATGGGAGCAACTCAACGTGGCGGGGTGGAAACATAGTATATTGAAGATTGAAAATTGAAGATTGAAGATTGAAAATTGAAAATTGAAGATTGAATTTTTGGAGCAGCGAGAGCAGAGTCTAGCTTGCTTGAACTCTGCCGAGTCGCGACAAAAATCAGCGAAGCTAAAATTGATAATTGAGCCCACTTTAAAAAGTCCTGTTTGAGCAAATATCGGTGTTAATTTTCCCCTCCCCGGGAGGGGAGATGCGCACCGCCCTTTTGCTCCTCGTCCACTTTTTCAAGTGGGCTCATAATTGATAATTGAAAATTGACATCGCCAGAGTATCGTCGACAAGTTCGAGCGTAGGAGCTTCATCGACTTCCTCAATCATTCTCCTCCATCCTCTCCAACAGGCGTGATGACAGGTGTCTGCAACTCCCATTCCATATCTAATTCATCACCACTGTCTTTGACAGAGAGGTTGTAAACCATAGGCAGCGAATCGCCGATATGGCCAAAAAGTTTGCCGGAATAACTGAAATTGTCTACCGGATTGAGGAAGATGGTGTCAACCTCCAGCTTGTTTCCATCCTCTGCCAGTTCTTTGGAAATGCCGCTGACAAATTTGTCTTTCATTTTGTTGACATCTAATTCCCTTTCTTTACACCCACCCAAGGCCATGCATAACACAAGGATGGCAATAATGGACAATGCTTGTTTTTTCATATTTTTCAAAGGTTTTTGATTTCCTCCTCACTCATACCTGTAGCTTGGCAAACGATACTGATGTCCGTGCCTAAGGCAAGGAGCTTCTTTGCCACTTCCACACGACCTTCTGCACGACCTTCTGCACGACCTTCTGCACGACCTTCTGCACGACCTTCTGCACGACCTTCTGCACGACCTTCTGCACGACCTTCTGCACGACCTTGCTGAAGACCTCTCTCCAGTCCCATCTCCATTCCCTTCTCCATTCCCTTCTCCATTCCCTCGATCATCTTGGTTTCAAGGATGTCGTTCTGTACCATGATATTGTCGATGTGACGGTCGTAGGCTCTGCGCTCCTCGTCGCTCATCTGCAGGTATTTCAATTTCTCCTTGGCCTCGGCAAGGCCAGGGGTGGTGGTGTTGTCTTTTATCTCACCACTCTTCAAGTATTCGAGCCACTCCTCCAAGGGGGTACGAGCAACCTTGTTGAATTCATTCACGCGGATGATGTAGTATTCGGGGAAGATGTCCTTCGGAGCCACAATCTTGATGGACTCTTTGTCGCGAGTGGTGATTTGGAGTTGGTCATGGGTGTGCACGCCTATGAGTTGGTTTTGGCCATGGTAGAGATAATCGGCTCCCTTGCCCAAATCGAAATAGACAATGTTGATGGAATAAAACTTCTTCACCTCACTGTATTTCTTTCCGAGTTTGATGTGCTCGGTGATGGCTTTTGCCACGCCATACAACACCCTCTGGAGATAATACAGCTCACGGGTTTGTTGCACCTCCACCAAGATGATTTCTCCCTTTGAGTTCTTGGCTTTGATGTCCACGCGGTTGAACTTGTCGTCCTCCGCATTCTGGTTGCCCTCACTTTCCAAAATCTCGACAATCTTCACCTCCTCTTCCAAGAGGACGGTCATCAGTCCTTCCAATACGCTGAAATTGGCTTTGTCCCTCAGTATGCGCTTGGCAGCCCAATCAAAACGGATATATTTGTCCATAATTATCAATTTTACACTTAGGTTTAGTTCTCACCGCAAAGTTAGACAAAAGAAATGAATTATCAAATTTTTAATGCTGTAAATCATACGATGTTATATGTTTTCATAGGAGTAATTCCGAAAGAGGACGTAGCCAAATGAAAATAATGAGAGATAGGAAAAGTGATTGGGGAATGTCATTTCATCCCCCAAAAACCTCCTTTTCTTTAAAAATGACAGCACACTATGTCGTTTTTTCCTGAAAAAGCAACATCTTTGTGCTAAAGGGTTGTCCATTTCAATGAAAATGACTACCTTCGCAGTCGAATTGCGCAAAAGCGCTTACAAACACCATATGAAATATTACAGCACCAACAAGAACGCCCCTTTGGCCACCCTCCACGAAGCGGTGGTGAAAGGTCTCGCCCCTGACCGCGGGTTATACATGCCCGAGCGTATCAAACCCCTCCCCAATGAGTTTTACGACCATATCGACACGATGTCATTCCAGGAAATCTCCGTGGCAGTGGCCGACGCCTTCTTCGGCGAGGATGTGGCCGAAGACGACCTTCGCCGGATTGTCACAGACACCCTTTCGTTTGACTGTCCCGTTACCAAGGTGGACGACAACATCTATGCCCTCGAACTCTTCCATGGTCCCACGCTGGCTTTCAAGGATGTGGGAGCGCGTTTCATGGCCCGCCTGCTGCAATACTTCATCCGTCAGGAGGAAAGCGGAAGGGTGAACGTGCTGGTAGCCACCAGCGGCGACACCGGTTCCGCCGTCGCCAACGGTTTCCTGGGGGTCGATGGCATCCACGTCTATGTGCTCTATCCCAAAGGGAAGGTGAGCAAGATACAGGAATGCCAGTTCACCACCCTGGGTCGCAACATCACAGCCATAGAGGTGGACGGTGTGTTCGACGACTGCCAGGCTTTGGTGAAGCAAGCGTTCCTCGATGCCGACCTCAACGCCCATATGCGGCTGACAAGCGCCAATTCTATCAACGTGGCACGTTTCCTCCCACAAGCGTTCTACTATTTCAACGCCTATGCACGCATGAAAGCTCTCGGCAAAGGCGACAACATGGTGATGTGCGTCCCAAGCGGCAATTTCGGCAACATCACCGCCGGCCTCTTCGGCCATGAGATGGGTCTGCCCATCAAGCGTTTCATCGCAGCGAACAACACCAACGACATCTTCTACCAATACTTGCGCACCGGCAAGTACGAGCCGAAAGCCAGCCAGCAAACACTTGCCAATGCAATGGACGTGGGCGACCCAAGCAACTTCGCCCGTGTCTACGACCTCTATGGCGGTTCACACGCCCGTGTGACAGCCTACATCGACGGCGCCACATACACCGACGACGACATCCGCGCCACCATGCGTGAATGCCACGACCGCACGGGCTACGTCCTCGACCCCCATGGCGCCTGCGGGTACCAAGCCCTCCGCGAACTGTTGCAGCCCGGCGAAACTGGTGTGTTCTGCGAGACAGCACACCCGGCGAAGTTCAAGGAAAAGGTGGACGAAATCCTGGGAACCGACATCGACATCCCCGAAAGGTTGGCCGCATTTATGAAAGGTCAGAAAAAGAGCGTGGAAATGCCTCGCCGATTTGAAGATTTCAAGGCTTATCTTCTTAAAGAATAAAAGCAAACGGGCTGTTTCAAAACGAATATGAAACAGCCCGTTTTTTTTGCTTTCCAGGGTATGAAAAAAACTCCCTTTTTCGTTGCTTGCAAACGAAAAAAGCATTATATTTGCAAAGAGAACACGAAGTTGGGATGCACCTCATCCTCTCGGCTTCCATCATACCCTAAGGAATTGCCAAGGTTTCTATGACGCACGTCACACTCCCGGAAGAAAAGACACGACAGTTGCCCTTCTATCTCGCCATGGAAGAATACGTGGCACGCGAGATGGACATGGACGACTGTTTCTTCATCTGGCAAGTGCAACCAACAGTCATTTTCGGGCGCAACCAACTCATGGAAAGCGAGGTGAACACAGACTACTGCCGTGCACACGGCATAGAGACCTACCGCAGGAAAAGCGGAGGGGGGTGCGTATATGCCGACATGGGCAACCTGATGCTCTCCTATGTGACGAAAGACGAGCACGTCAACCTCACATTCAACCGTTACATCAACCTTGTGGTGCTGGCCCTTTACCGCATGGGCATGGATGCGAAAGCCACCGGCCGCAACGACATCCTCATCGACGGCCGCAAGGTGTCGGGCAACGCATTCTACCACATCCCCGGCAAGAGCATCGTCCATGGCACCCTGCTCTATGACACCAACATGGAGCACATGGTGGGCAGCATCACCCCTGGCGACGAGAAGTTGCGCAGCAAGGGCGTGGCGAGCGTCAGGCAGCACATCACGCTGCTGAAAAACCACACCCGACTCAGTATGGAAGAGGTGAAGGCATCCCTCCTAAGGCAAATCTGCGACGATGAGGTGTGTCTCGACACCCGCGCTATGGAAAGGATAGAAGAGATGTCACAAATCTATTTCACCGACCACTTCATCCACGGCTGCAATCCAAGATACAGAATAACAAGGAGGGGGCGCATCGAAGGAGTGGGAACCTTCGAGGTGCGCATGGAAATGAGAAACGGCATCATCAAGGACCTCGACATCACCGGCGACTTCCTTCTCACCGGCGACTTGGAAGACGGCATCATCGCACCACTGCGAGGCACGCCCCTCACCACAGATGATTTGGAACATGCCCTGGAGGAAGACCTTGGCAACATCATACCACGGCTCCATCGCCACCAACTCATCCACATCCTGTTATCTGAATGAACAGCAAGACATCAACCAATTAACACAAGCATAATGGAAAACAAGAAAACCTGTCTTTATGACGAGCATGTGAGCCTCGGCGCGTTGATTTCTCCTTTCGGAGGTTTCGAAATGCCCATCCAGTACACATCGATCATCGATGAGCATAACGCCGTGCGCAACGCCTGCGGAGTGTTCGACGTATCTCACATGGGGGAGGTGCGCATCACCGGCCCCGATGCAGAAAAATACGTGAACCACATCTTCACCAACGACATCTCCGAAGCGCCCATCGGAAAAATCTTCTATGGCATGATGTGCTATCCCAATGGCGGCACGGTGGACGACCTGCTTGTCTACTGCATGGGGCCGCAGGACTACTTCCTCGTCATCAATGCCGCCAACATCGACAAGGATGTGGAGTGGATGAAACAGCACCTCGAAGGCTACGACGTGAAGATGGACCATTGCTCCGACTACTACGGGCAGATTGCCGTCCAAGGTCCTGAAGCCGAGGCCGTGGTGGAAAGCGTGCTTCAACTGCCGTGCAAGGAACTGGTGTTCTATACCACGAAGACCCTCGACATCGACGGAGAGCAAGTCATCGTCAGCCGCACCGGCTACACCGGCGAGGACGGTTTCGAAATCTATGGCTCCCACGACTTCATCCGTCGCCAATGGCGGCTGCTGATGGAGAGCGGACGTTGCAAGCCCTGCGGCCTCGGTTGCCGTGACACCCTCCGCTTCGAAGTGGGCCTGCCCCTTTACGGCGATGAGTTGTCGCCCGAAATCTCACCCATCATGGCCGGACTGGGAATGTTCTGCAAACTCGACAAGGCCGACTTCATCGGAAAGGAAGCGTTGGCGGCACAGAAGGCCAACGGCGTATCGAAACGCATCATAGGCATAGAACTGGAAGACCGCGCCGTGCCACGCCATGGTTATGCCGTCCTTCACGACGGCGTGAAAGTGGGCGAGGTAACCACGGGCTACCGCAGCATCTCCACCGACAAGAGCGTCTGCATGGCACTCGTTGACACCACATGCGCCGCCATTGGCACCCCGTTGGAAATACAAATCCGCAAGAAGACCTTCCCCGGCAAAGTGGTGAAAAAGAGATTCTACGACAAGCATTACAAGAAATAAACCCCCGGGAGGCCCTGCAACCTCCTATCATCTCCTAAAATAAAAAATCATCAATCATAAAAAACAAGTAAATTATGGCAAAAGTATTGGAAGGACTCTACTATTCAGAGTCGCATGAGTATGTGAGAGTGGAAGGCGAAATCGGCTACATCGGCATCACCGACTACGCCCAAAACGCCCTGGGAACCGTGGTCTATGTGGACATGCCAGAAGAGGACGACGAGGTGGAAGCCGGAGAGGAGTTTGGCGCCGTGGAGAGCGTGAAAGCCGCCAGTGACCTCATCTCACCCGTCAGCGGCACGGTGTTGGAGGTGAACGAAGCCCTTGCCGACCAACCAGAATTGTTGAACCAGGATGCCTATGCCAACTGGATCATCAAGGTGGAACTCACCGACAAGACCGAACTCGACCAGTTGATGGACGCCGAGGCATACGAGGAGCATTGCAAGGAATAAGAAGAGGTCATCGCAAACCCACCAACACTTACCCATGCACAAATACCTCCCCCACACCCAGCAAGACATCGAATTGATGCTGCGCAAGGTGGGTGTCGAATCGCTCGACGCCCTATATGCCGAGGTGCCGGAAGGCCTCCGTCTCCAAGGCGACTATGACCTGCCCGACGCCCAAAGCGAAATGGAAATCAGGCAGACATTCGAACGGCTGTGCGAGAAAAACCAACCACTCACCATCTTTGCAGGCGGTGGCGTCTACGACCATTACACCCCGGCCGTGGTGCCATCCATCATAGGAAGGTCGGAGTTTCTCACCAGCTACACACCCTATCAGGCAGAAATCTCCCAAGGCACGCTGCACTACATCTTCGAATACCAAAGCACGATGGCCGAACTGACAGGAATGGACATCTCCAACGCCTCAATGTATGACGGCACCACCGCCACCGCCGAAGCTGTGCTGATGGCGGCAGGACAGTCGAAAAAGGCCAACCGTGTGCTGCTCTCCGAAACCATCGACCCCAAGACGGCACAAGTGGTGCGCACCTATGCCAGGTTCCACAACGTGGAAATCGCCACCATTGCCGCCAAGAACGGTGTCACCGATGCAGAGGACCTGAAACGCCAACTCGAGGAAGGCGGCGTGGCAGGCGTGGTGGTGCAGCAACCCAACCGCCACGGCATCGTGGAGGACTTCAGCGGCTTCGCCGACGCCATCCACGACAAGAAAGCCCTCTTCATCATCAACAGCGTGGCCCTCGACCTCGCCGTGCTTCGCACACCAGGCGAATGGGGCGCCGACATCGCCGTGGGCGACTGCCAGTCGCTCGGCATGCCGATGTCTTTCGGAGGCCCATACGTGGGCTATATGTGCTGCAGCGAAAAACTGATGCGCAAGATGCCAGGACGAATCGTCGGCATGACCACCGACAGCCGGGGGCAGCGTGTCTTCGTCCTTACACTGCAAGCACGCGAGCAACATATCCGCCGCCAGAAGGCCACCTCCAACATCTGTTCCAACCAAAGCCTGATGGCGTTGTGGGCCACCGTATATTGCGCCGTAATGGGGAAGGAAGGTGTCAAGGAAGCCGCCCAACGCTCATGCGACGCCGCCCATTACCTCGCCCAACAACTCGTGGCGACAGGACGCTTCCGCATGACCTATGACAAGGAGTTCTTCAACGAGTTCTGCATCGACTACGACGGTGATGTGGACACCCTGCTGGAGCACCTTGCCAACCACGGCATCCTCGGCGGTTTGAAGACCGGCGACCACACCCTGATGCTCGCCGTCACCGAAAAGCGCACCAAGGAAGAGGTGGACCAACTCGTGAGACTGATGAAAGAATGTTGAACAGCGAAGCCAAAAACACCCAAACCCATGAACAACAGACTATACGGACAATTGATATTTGAATTGTCAAAACCAGGGCGCAAAGGCTACTCGCTGCCCGCCAACGCCTTCGAGCACCACGAACTATCGCCAGAAATGAAACGCGGGGCCGACGCCACACTACCCGAATGTGATGAACTGACCGTGGTGCGACACTACACCAACCATAGCGCCAACAACTTCGGGGTGAACAATGGTTTCTACCCCCTCGGCAGTTGCACGATGAAATACAACCCCGTCATCGACGAGGAGACCGCAGCACTGCCTGCCTTCACAGCCCTCCATCCCCTACAGCCGGAAAGCACGTGCCAAGGCGCACTGGAGGTGTACTACCGCCTGCAGCAGTCGCTCGCCGCCATCGCTGGCATGGAAGCATTCACCCTCAACCCCTTCGCCGGCGCACATGGCGAGTTGACGGGATTGATGGTCATCCGTGACTACCACCTCGAACGCGGCGACAAAAAACGCGTGAAAGTCATCGTCCCCGACTCCGCCCACGGCACCAACCCCGCATCTGCCGCTGTCTGCGGACTGGAGGTGGTGGAGGTGAAGAGCCGCGCCGACGGATGCGTGGACGTGGACGACCTGCGCGCCTTGCTCGACGACAGCGTGGCGGCCATGATGATGACCAACCCCAACACGCTGGGACTCTTCGAGCGCGACATCCCCGAAATAGCCAAACTCGTACATGAGTGCGGCGGCCTGATGTACTACGACGGAGCCAATCTCAACCCCTTGCTCGGTGTCTGCCGTCCCGGCGACATGGGCTTCGACGTGATGCACATCAATCTTCACAAGACCTTCGCCACCCCGCATGGCGGCGGTGGTCCCGGCAGCGGCCCCGTGGGCGTGCGCAAGGGTCTGGAGCACCTGCTCCCCTCCCCTCGCGTCACCTTCGACGGCGAGCGCTACCATCTCGTACGCGACAAGGAGGCCATCAGCGTGGGAGCCTTCCTCGGCAACTTCGGCGTGATTGTCAGGGCCTACACCTACATCCTCTCCTTGGGAAGGGAAAACCTGCGTATGGTGGGACCACTCGCCACGCTCAACGCCAACTACATCAAGGAGTCGCTCAAGGACCTCTTTGAACTGCCTATCGACGGACTGTGCAAGCATGAATTCGTCTTCGACGGCCTGAAGGACAAGAGCACCGGCGTGACGACGATGGACGTGGCGAAACGACTGCTCGACTACGGCTATCACGCTCCCACCATCTATTTCCCGCTGCTCTTCCACGAGTCGTTGATGATAGAACCAACAGAGAGCGAGAACCTCGACACCATCGACGGCTTCATCGACGTGATGCGCCGCATCGCCGAGGAAGCAGCCACGCAACCAGAACTGGTGAAGAACGCCCCGCACAACACACCCATCGGCAGGGTGGACGACGTGAAAGCCGCCAGGCAGCCCATCCTCACCTATAAGAAGATGAAAGGCTGACCGACAGCCTCGACAACAACAAATACGATATGCAAACATCCGACCTGATCATCATCGGCAGCGGCCCTGGAGGCTACAGGGCCGCTGCATACGCCGCCAACAACGGTATCAAAGTGACCATCATCGAGGAAGGAGCCGTAGGTGGCACCTGCCTTAACGCCGGTTGCATCCCCACCAAAGCCCTCGCCCGCAACGCGGAAGTCATCGACATACTACGAAAAGCCGAGACTTTCGGACTCCAGCACCTGAGCTATGACCTGGACTTCAGCCAAGTGATGGGGCGCAAGCAACAAGTGGTGGAAAACTTGCGAAAAGGAGTGGAAACCCTCCTCTCCGCCCCTGGCATCACATTGGTGAGGGGCAAGGCACGTTTTACAGCAAGCAAGGTGGTGACCGTGGGCGATATGGAATACACCGCCCCCGACATCATCATTGCCACCGGCTCCACGGCCAAGCGACTTCCCATACCCGGCAGCGACCACCCAAAGGTTATGACCTCCACGGAGTTGCTCGACATCAAGACACCTCCTCGCAGCCTGGTCATCATCGGTGCCGGCGTGGTGGGGATGGAGTTCGCCTCCATCTTCAACAGCTTCGGCAGCGAGGTGACGGTGCTGGAATACCTGAAGGAATGCCTGCCCATGCTCGACAGCGACATCGCCAAACGATTGCGCCAGACACTCGCCAAGCGCGGCATCAACTTCGTGATGCAAGCCAATGTGAAAGAGGTCAATGACGAAGGCGTGGTCTATGAGCGGAAAGGCAAGAGTGCCATCGCCGATGGCGACGTGGTGCTGATGGCCACCGGCAGGGCACCGCGCACGGAAGGTCTGCAATTGGGAAATACCCAGGTGGAAATCGCCCGGACCGGCATCCTTGTCGACGAGCATTATGAAACCACATGTGCCGGCATCTATGCCATCGGCGATGTCAATGGCCGCATCATGCTGGCCCACGCTGCCACGGCGCAAGGCCTGCACGTGGTGAACAGAATCCTGGGATACGAGGACAACATGGAACTCGACATCATCCCTTCCGCCATCTTCACCAATCCCGAAGCTGCCGGAGTGGGTGTCACCGAGGAGGAATGCAAGCAAAACGGCATCCCCTGTTTCTGCAAGAAAGGCTTCCACCGCGCCAACGGCAAGGCCCTGGCGATGGACGAGACCGACGGTATGGTGAAATTGGTGTTTGCGGAAGAAAACGGATTGTTTATCGGATGCCATGCCTTTGGTGCACACTCCGCCGACATGGTGCAAGAGGCTTCCGCATTGATGACGCAAAACGTCACACTCAGCGACCTGCGCGACATCGTGCACATCCATCCCACCATAGGGGAAATCATCCAAGATGCCTGCTGGTGACTTTCCCTGATTGAAAATAGCGGGACATGTCATTATCACGAATTAGAGAATCAGAGAATTTTGGAGGTGCTATGACGATAGGGAGTGCCGGCACAACCGGCACCTGCGGAGAACCGACAAAAAGCAGACGATTCCCTAATTCGTGATTCCAAAACAATCTCCAAGAACAATTCTCCAATTCGATGATTCGGGATAATAAAGACCAACTGTCAATTCTCCAATTCGATGATTCGGGATAATAAAAAAAAGAATTTCGCTAATTTGGGATGAAACATTTGGAGAATTGTGGGGAAAATCGTATTTTTGCACCCAGAAAGAGACATCAGGTCGTATCGGGTTAGATCGGGATACTCATCAAATTATTTCGAAAAAAAGAGAACACCTCTCTTGTCAATGGCGGGCCACATCCGAAAGGAGAGCTGCAAAGCCGGTGGATTACAAAGACGGAAAGCTCTCAAATCATTAGAAAACGGAGTTTTCATCACATCACCGATACGACCTTCTTTTTTTTCACTCACCAAAAGCCCAATCCCATGTTTTCCGGAATAGTAGAAGAAATGGCCACCGTAACCGCACTGAGACGCGACGGTGGCAACGTAGACTTTACGCTGACATGTTCGTTTGTCAACGAGTTGAAAATCGACCAAAGCGTCAGCCACAACGGTGTATGTCTTACCGTGGTGGCTATCGACGGCGACCAATATAAGGTGACCGCTATGCGTGAGACGCTGGAACGCTCCAACCTCGGCCTCCTCAACGTGGGCGACCGTGTGAACGTGGAACGCTCCATGCTGATGAACGGACGGTTGGACGGGCACATCGTGCAAGGCCATGTGGATGGCACCGCACGCTGCATTGCCAAGGAGGACGCCGACGGAAGCACCTATTTCACCTTCGAACACGAATTCTCACCCGAAATGGCTCGCCGCGGCTATTTCACCGTCGACAAAGGCAGTGTCACCGTCAACGGCGTATCACTCACCGTCTGCAACCCCACGGAGCGCACCTTCCAAGTGGCCATCATACCCTACACGATGGAGAACACCAACTTCTGCCACATCGAGGTAGGCACAACCGTCAACCTGGAGTTCGACATCCTGGGTAAATACATCGCACGCCTCCAAAACCTGGTGTGAACCCAAGGAAGACCATCCCCCCTGGAATACCAGAACACCTAGGAGAAACAACAGTCCTAGTAATCTTAAAAATCCCTAAAGAGGGCGTGCAAACAAACTATTTTGCTTACCTTTGCGTTTTTAGAAGAAAACATCATACATGTCACGCATCATCACCATCATAGCGTTGCTGCTCTGCCTCCCCAGCGTCCGTGCACAAGACAACATGCCGGAAATCAACCCCACGGCGACCTACACCAATAGCAAAGGAGAGGAAGAGACAAGTGAAGAATATTCCGGTCCTGCTCCCCTGAAGGCCAGGTTCCAAGCCAATCCCTCCAACACCGACGGTTGGACCGAGTATTACGAATGGCGCTTCACCAAAGAAGGCGAGTCGGGGCCCGAAGAGCCCTACCTCATCCGTTACGAGCAGGACACCGAATTCACCTTCACCGACTCCGGCTCCCACCGCATCGTGTGCTACGCCATCTTCACCCAAGGCAATGACACCGTTGCCTTCACCGATGATTATTGGAATGATGTGGGCCCCCTGCGTGTCACCATCAGTGAGAGCAAACTCGACATGCCCAACGCCTTCTCACCCAATGGCGACGGCATCAACGACATCTACAAAGCCAAGGAAGGCTACCAAAGCCTGGTGGAGTTTCATGCCATCATCTTCAACCGCTGGGGACAGAAAATCTATGAGTGGGACGACCCCGACGGAGGATGGGACGGCACCCACCACGGCCAGGATGCAAGGCAGGGCGTCTATTTCGTCGACGTAAAAGCCAAGGGGGCCGATGGACGAAAATACCACATACGCCGCGACGTCAACCTCCTCAGAGGCTATTCTGAAAATACCAACTCCTCCCCCGCCACCGACAACTAAGGCTACAAGGACCCTAAGGACCTTGAAGACATTAACCTACATCATTCACTCGAACTTCCAATCAAAAACGATTCTTAAACATATGATTATCACATAATTATTCAATAATTACAAGCCACTTTCATTTTGTGCAGCAATTAATGGAAAATTCGTGATAATTCGTGTTGAATCAAGGTTTTCCAATTGGAGAGAATAATTTCCATAAATCATTCAAGTTAAAGACTCAAAGACCCTAAAGATGCAGCGCGAAGACGAGAAAATCAATGTATGGGGCGCCCGCGTCCACAACCTGAAAAACATTGATGTGGAAATCCCCCGGGGGAGCCTGACTGTAATCACCGGCCTCTCGGGGTCGGGCAAATCGTCGCTTGCCTTCGACACCATCTACGCAGAAGGCCAACGCCGCTACATCGAAACCTTCTCTGCCTATGCACGGAATTTTCTTGGAGGTCTGGAACGCCCCGACGTGGACAAGATCACCGGTCTGAGCCCCGTCATCAGCATCGAACAGAAAACCACCAACAAGAATCCTCGTTCCACCGTGGGCACCACCACGGAGATTTACGACTACATGCGCCTCCTTTGGGCGCGTGCGGGCACAGCCTACAGCTACCACACAGGGGAGGAGATGGTGAAATACACCGAGGAGAAGGTCCTTGAGATGATTCTCACCCGCTACGAGGGTCACGCCATCTACATCCTCGCACCCCTTGTCAGGCAACGCAAAGGCCACTACCGCGAACTCTTCGAGAGCATGCGTCGCAAAGGCTACCTCTACATCCGCGTGGACGGCGAGATACTTGAGATAGAGCGTGGGATGAAGGTGGACCGCTACAAGAACCACAACATCGAAGTAGTGGTGGACAAATTGAAGGTGCGAGGCAAGGACGACGACCGTCTGAGGCGCAGCGTAGACAATGCCATGCGCCAAGGCGATGGCATCGTGATGATTCTCGACAACACCGACGGCACGCTGCGCAACTACTCCAAGCGCTTGATGTGCCCCACCACAGGCATCTCCTATTCCGACCCGGCACCCAACCGATTCTCCTTCAACTCTCCCGAAGGTGCATGCCCCCATTGCAAGGGATTGGGCTACATCAACCAAATCGACCTGGGAAAGGTGATTCCCAACCGAGAGCTCTCCATCGCCGAGGGCGCCATCGTCCCGTTGGGGAAATACAAAAACCAGATGATTTTCTGGCAAATCGACGCCATCCTGCAACAAGTGGGCTGCACGGTGAAGACACCCGTTGCCGACATCCCCGATGAAGCCCTTGCCGAAGTGCTCTACGGCACACTCAACAACGTGCGCATCGCCAAGGAACTCGTACACACCTCCAGCGACTATTTCATTCCCTTCAACGGTGTCATCAAATACCTCCGCCAGGTGATGGAGAACGACGACAGCGCCAGCGGACAGAAATGGGCCGACCAGTTTCTTGCCACCTGCACATGCCCGGAATGCCAAGGGCAGCGTCTCAACAGGGAGTCGCGCTCCTTCCGCATCTGGGACAAGAACATTGCCGAGGCTTCCGACCTCGACATCAGCCAACTGAAGGAATGGCTCGACGAAGCTGAACAACACCTGGGAAGCAAGGAAGGCAAAATCGCCACGGAAATACTCAAGGAAATCCGCACACGCCTTGAATTCCTGCTCGAGGTGGGACTCGACTACCTCTCCCTCAACCGCCAGTCGTCATCCCTCTCGGGAGGCGAGAGCCAGCGCATCCGACTGGCCACGCAAATCGGTTCGCAACTGGTCAACGTGCTCTACATCCTCGACGAACCCAGCATCGGACTTCACCAACGCGACAACGACAAACTCATAGCCAGTCTCAAGCAACTGCGCGACATCGGCAACACCGTCATCGTGGTGGAACATGACAAGGAGATGATGCTCGCCGCCGACTACATCGTGGATATCGGACCCAAGGCAGGCCGCAAAGGCGGAGAAGTGGTGTTCCAAGGAACTACGGAGGCCATGCTAAAAGAACACACCATCACCAGCCAATACCTCAACGGCGAGAAGCGCATCCCACTGCCCGACCACCGGCGCAAGGGGAACGGCAACAGCCTATGGCTCAAGGGTGCGAAAGGCAACAACCTCAGGGGAATCGACGTGGAGTTCCCTTTGGGAAAACTCATCGTGGTGACGGGCGTCAGTGGCTCTGGCAAGTCGACGCTGGTGAACGAGACACTGCAACCCATCCTCTCACAGCATTTCTATCGCTCGCTGAAAGTCCCCATGGCATACGATAGTCTCGAGGGAATCAAACTGGTGGACAAGGTGGTGAACGTGGACCAGTCGCCCATCGGACGCACGCCGAGATCGAACCCCGCCACCTACACCGGGGTGTTCAGCGACATCCGCTCCCTCTTCGTGGGCTTGCCGGAAGCGAAAATCCGTGGCTACAAGCCCGGACGCTTCTCCTTCAACGTGAAAGGCGGGCGCTGCGAGAACTGTGGCGGCAATGGCTACCGCAACATCGAGATGAACTTCCTCCCCGACGTGATGATGCCTTGCGAAGTGTGCCATGGCAAACGCTACAACCGCGAGACGCTGGAGGTGAGATACAAAGGCAAGTCCATCGCCGACGTGCTCGACATGACCATCAACCAGGCGGTGGAGTTCTTTGAGAACGTACCCAACATCCTACACAAAATAAAGACCATGCAAGACGTGGGACTGGGCTATGTCAAATTGGGACAGCCTTCGACCACGCTCTCCGGCGGGGAGAGCCAGCGCGTGAAACTGGCCACCGAACTATCCAAGCGCGACACCGGCAAGACGCTCTACATCCTCGACGAACCTACCACGGGCCTGCACTTCGAGGACATCCGCATCCTCATGGACGTCCTGCAACGCCTGGTGGACCGTGGCAACACCGTCGTTGTCATCGAGCACAACCTAGATGTCATCAAAATGGCCGACCATATCATCGACATGGGTCCAGATGGCGGGCGTGGCGGCGGCTACGTGGTGTGCACCGGCACCCCCGAAGAGGTGGCTGCCTGCGGAAAGGGCTACACCTCGCTATTCCTCCAAAAAGAGCTGGGCTGAATAACTGCCCAGCTCTTTTTCTATTCCTAAAACTTCTTACGTTCTCCTAAAGATTCCTATTTGTTCAAGAGGAAATTGACCAAGACGGTGACATCCACGACAGACGTCTCGCCGTCGCCATTGAGGTCGGCCTCAGACGCCACCACCTGTCCGTTGTCATTATTCAGAAGGAAGTTGACCAGCAAGGTGACATCGACGATGGTCACGTCTCCGTCATGGTTGAGGTCTCCCCAAATGTTTTTCCTCTCCAGCGGCACATAAGCGATGAACTTCTGCAGTGTGGCATTGGTCTTTCCGTAACTATAAGTACCTTGGGCCGTGGCATAGGTGTATTCCTGGAAGAGGTTGGCGGCATTGCCCAAACTGTAATCGTAGCGATGGTAAATAACCGTCCTTTCATCCCCGAGGTCAGCGGCATGGAAGGTGGAGCCACCACTCTGGCCCAGTCCATAACCTTCAACGAGATGAAGGGCCGTCTGACTTCCTGTATAGTCCACCCACAGCATTCTATCCTGGTCTACATACATGATCTGAGAGGGGTTGTTCACCTTGTTGATGGCGAACGCATAGGCATTGTTCTTATTCCAGTTGGCGAAACGGTTCCACCCCCTGCAGTCCAAACTGGTGTCTTCGTTGGTGTACCAGTAATCGGCACCCATCACATTGGCAGCATTGGCGACGGCAATGGTGTTGTAGTCGTGACTCTCATACTTGATGCCATACGGGACCTCCACGACATATGTGGCGGATGAAGGTGCGTATCCCTCAAATCCCAGGTTGGCAGTTATGGTGAGTGTACCCGGCTGGGTGAAGGCATACGAGGTGAGGTCGCTGGCTTGAGGCATCACCCTGATGTTGTCGATGTTGGCCCACGACCAAGCCCTTCCCAGTGCGACTCCCATGCCCTGCACGTTCATATTGGCTCCGGCATTGGCGGTATAGCTGCCTTGCAGCACGACAGAGGAACCGTTTTTCACCTCATAGCTGACAAGGCGGGTGTTTTTGTCGATGGTGACGGTGTAATGGCACCATTTGTCACCGATGTTGGCTGTTGCCGACGAGCCATCTACGGCATAGTAGGTGCTGTAGTTGTTGCCGCCGGTGAGCCGGAAGAGGTAATTGTCGCCGGTGCTGTTGAAATATTTGTCTACTCCAGGCATGGCAGCTCCCTCTCCGAAGAGCACCAGTTCGTTGATGTTGTTCTGATTGGAATGGTGGAATTTGGCATCGAATTCCACGGTGTATTTCTCCACACTTCCATAAAAGTTGGCGCCTGTGGTGTAGAATGTCTTATAGGCGCGCCGAGTGCCACCAGAATTTTCCGACGCGATGTTGATGTATTCCCCATCGTCTGTTTTGTGATAAACATTGCAACTTGCGGTCCAGTCTTCTGCTCCTGTGGCATTCTGATAGTCTTCATACAAGAAGGGGTCTGAAGCAGTGGAGCCCAAGTTAGTCACCACGCCGTCGAGGGAGGTGAAGGTGCCGCTCAACGTCGGTGTGATGCCGTTGGTGGTGGTCGGCGTGACACCCACCACGGGAAGGTAGGAATGATTGCTGCCTGGAAGGTTGGGATAGAGACTGCTCAAGTCGTATTCGTTCATACCAATGATGGCGAAGGTGGGTTTTTCTGCCGGCACGGACCCTCCTATGTTGACGTAGAGTTTTCCGTCCTGGTGTACGAGAGTGGCCGTGTTGACGCCAGAGGTCTTAACGACAACTTTTGTCAAGTCTCCCTCCACTTCCTGCACATTGCCGATGGGATAGATGCCACTGGGGAAACTGTTATTGAAACGTATCTGTATGACAGGGGCGATGAATTCCGGACCATAGTTCTCCCAGGCATCAATGCCCACTTTGGAGTCATCGACGATGAGTTTGGTGGCGTTGATCCAGTCATGTTGGGTGTCATCGGTGCCGTTGTAGTCGAGCACCACCCGTGAGCCGTAGGCCATGTCGAGGGTGCCCACTTCCACGGTCGACAGACTCCCGCTGTTGGCTCCTCCCACGTTGAGTGTGGCTCCATATTCCATTCTGATGCCTCCACTGAAGGTTCCGCCCGAGGAGTTGAGCGTGGTGAGTTTTCTCAGTGTGACCGGACTATTCGTCAACGTTCCGTCGAAGTTGACCGTTCCTCCCCACACGTCGGTCTCCCCGGTGTAGGTGTGTGTGGCGGCAGCCATGTTGAGGATGCCGTCACCCTGCTTGACCAACCTCATCTCTCCTGTCAGCGCACCTCCGTTGAGGTTGCAGGTGTAGGTGGTGCGGGTGATGGCGGGATTGGTGGTGGAGTTGCTGTTGGTGCCTTGCACCCAAGTGGGCACGTTGATGGTGAGGATGTAGGGAGCAGCACCATCTTGCACGTTGAGCGATGTGTTGGCATACTGGCAATGCAGGAGGTGCTGGCCGTTGTATGCCGTCCCAATGGTGGTGCCGGAAGTGATTTCCGTCCTGCCGTTTGTGGTCAGCGGCGGTGGGGCCTGTGTGAAGCCCTCCATTTCTCCAAGGAAGTAACTGAGGTGTGGCGGTTGGTTGTAGGCGTGCATCTGCCATACCATGGCCTGACGGTACTGGTGGTCGTGCCAGAGGGTGTAGATGGCGTGTTCCGTAGGCATGGCGGTGGTGTAGATGCGGATGGAGTCGTTCCCCTCTCCTACTCGCGCTATGAATTCCTCGCGCCAGTCGCCAATGATGTCTCCAAGGAAGCAGGGGTTGTTTTTCGTATAGTTGTTCATCTTGCAACCTGAAGAGGTGAACAAGCGTCCTGAACCAGGTTTGTCAATTTTTGCTTCACGCTCGGTTCCTGGACTGTTGAACACCTCGGAAAGGAGGTCGCCATCCCAATAAACACGGAAGTTGAGGTCACTCCAACCAATATAATCACCAAGTTCGCTGATTACAGCATCCTTTACGCAACTCACCATGCCGGTCGAGACGGAGCGTCCCATGCTGCCGGGATAGTTGTTGGAGAAATTGGCGCAAAGGGCGCGTCCGTCATCTCCAGAACCTGTGGCACGATAGTATAATTGGCTTGTCGTACCATTACGATAGTTCATTGCTGGTTTGTCCTCATTGCAGGCGAAAATCTCAAGCCCGTGGCGGTAAGGGTCCATATCGGAGCAATGGAGTGCGTCGCCGTGTCCCAAGCCGGTGGTGGAGAGTCCCTTGCCTTTGTCGTCGATGACCATGGAGCCATAGACGATTTCGTCGCGTCCGTCCATATCCACGTCGGCGATGCAGTAGTTGTGGTTGCCGTTGCCATACCAAGGGCTGTTGGAGTCGTTGCACTCCCAATACCATATCTGTGTGAGGGAGTGGTCCGACGGATTGACGTCATAGGCCGCCATCTTGTGCTTGGTGTAGATGCCGCGAGCTAGGAAGATGCTGGGGTTGCGTCCGTCGAGGAAGGGAGCTCCGAAGAAATACTTGGAGGAGCGGTGTCCATAGTTGTCGCCCCAGTCGCTGGCTTTCCCCCTGGTGAGCGGATATTCCATCCATCTCACAGCATCATAGATGATGCCATGGTCGCCATCCATATAAATAAGGTATTCTCCTCCTTGGTTGGTGTAGGTCATGTTGGCGGTATGGCTTACACTGCCCCTGGTGTCCACCTCCTTGGTGCCGATGCGTTGGGGATATTCGGTCCTTGAAGCACCTCGCTGTCCGTGCACCATCATGTCGTCGCCGCCGCGCAGCAACACCTCGGCCTTCCCGTCGCCGTCCCAGTCGTAGGCGATGAGGTTGAACTCATGGCTGCCACCGCTCACCATGTTGGGCCCGGCGTCAATCCACCAAAGCAAGGTGCCGTCGAGCTTGTAGGCATCGAAGCGGTCGTAGGCCCCGTCGGTGCGGCTGACATAGAGGTCGTTGGCGTCTTTCGTGCTGATGCGCTTGATGATGATTTCCATCTCGCCATCTCCGTCGAGGTCGGCCACCTCGGCATCGTTGGCGATGTATGTGGAGGTGATGTCGTTGCCATTATTGTCATACACCTTGGCCAAGGGGATGTTGAAATAGCCCGACCAAGAGGAAGAAGACACGTAACCAGTCCATGGCGTGACAGCTTTGGATGCCGCCTGCTCCACCCCTCTCACCACGGCCTTGATGGTGTAGGAACTGTTTTTCGTACCTCCAGTGTCGGTGTAGTTGGACACGGTGAGTGGCGTGCCGTTGAGTTTCACACCATTTCGATACACGTTGTAGGTTACGTCATAGTACTCTTCTCCCAGCCGTCTCCAACTGAGGAACACGCCATTGTCTTTCTTCACGGCGACGAGTCCTCGGCTGAGAACGTCCATCTTGCGCTGCGCACTCAATGGTAGCACGCAGCATACTGCCAATAGCAGCAGCGCTAATGTCTTTCTGTTCATTGTAGTTTGTCAATAATAAAGGGCAGGCTAAAAAAAGGCCTTTAGGTTAGGGTTTCAATGATGGGCAAAAGTAACAAAAAAACGAAACACTTTTACCTTTTAAGGAATAAATCTAACATCAATAAGACAAATCAAACAAAGAAACCGACTTTTGAGACAATAATAATGGTTCAAGTTATGCTAGTAAGGGAAAAAGAGGACTATCTTTTCTTCGTCCTTAGGAAGCGCCACGCCACATATGCCAAGGCTGCGATGACGACATAAACCAAGAATAGTTGGAGACGATTGATGTCGATGCCCTCGACAGTCGCCCCCGGAAGGCCGGACACCCATCTGACCATAGCCGTCTGCACGGTTACAACAAAGGCAAGCACCTTGGCCACCCAGGGCAGGAGTGAAGGTACCAACGCCGCCACCAACATGGCTGCTGTGAGATAGAGGACGGCGGTGGCGAGCGGCACGACAACGAAATTGGTAAGCAGGAAATAGACGGAGAAGCGCCCGAAATAATAGGCCGTGAGCGGTGCTGTGCCCAACTGCGCACAGCATGAGACAACCACCAATGCCCACACCCACTTCACCAACCTGTGCCGTTGGAGGAATTCCGGGGAGACCAGCCTGCTTACAGGCTTGTAGCACACGAGGATGGCGAAAACGGCCATGAACGACATCTGAAACCCCACGTCATAGAGACAGAGCGGGTTGCACGCCAACAAAATGATGGCAGTGAGCGCCAATGCATTGAGCGACATACGGTCGCGCCGCAACAGTCCCACAGCGGCATAGATGGTGATCATGATGGCTGCTCTTGTCACCGAGGGTGACAGTCCGGTGAAGACGGCGTAGCACCAAATGCCAAGGACGACGACCATCTCGCGGAGCACCCCTCTCTTCTTGACACCGAGGATGAGTGAAAGCAGCACGTAGATGATGCCGAGATGCAGTCCTGAGAGGGCGAGCACGTGGGAGGCACCCGAGATGGAATAGATGTCGCGGAGGTCGTTGGTGAGGCGTGTCTTGTCGCCCATCGCCATCGCCACGGCGACCGCCATCTCCTCATCGTCCAAACCCAGGGCGAGATAGCGGCGGAGGGTGGCCTGCCTGAATCGCATGGCCGCCAGGATGGTGCGGTCGAGATGCGAGAGGCTCTCCAGACTGAGTGCCGCCTTCCGCCACTCGTCGGGAAGGATGAGGGTGGTGGCGGTGAAGCCATGGCAGCGAAGGTAAAGGGGATAATTGAAATGGGAGTCGTAATAGTTCTCTGGTTCCTGCATGCGCGAGGTGGCGATGATGCCGTCGCCCACGTTCAACTGCAGGTATCTCTTTGTGACGGTGTCCTTGAGCAGCGAGGCTTTCACTTTCCGGGGGGCATCATCGCCTTCAAGGAGCCAGAGGTCCATGCGCACCACCTTTCCCCGCTCCTGAGGCTGCGTGGCCACCACCGCCCGGTAGGTGATGGCACCCCCAGGCAACGGTTGTTTCAATTTCTCGTTCCGCCTGACAACCAAGGTGCCACCAAGGAAGAAGACGGTCAGGCAAATCAGCACTCCCTGCAGTACGTCGTGCTTCCACGACATGACGGCACACACCAAGGCGATGACAAGCAGACTCAGCCACCCCCATCCCGGCATCGCCCCATGTGTCTCGTAACCGATGAAGATGCCCAGCACCATGCTTGCAGCAACACGGAGGAGGGGATAAAGTTGGATGGGGCCGTTGACTCTCATATGGGATTCATTTTGAGCGCAAACGTACTCACCTGCACCAAATGCTGATAGCGAGGCCACCTGCGCTCCATCATCATTCTAACATCGTGGTTGTTGTCTCACCCAATAACCAATGTGAATTTCATTCCAAGAGCGTTTGCAAGTTTTGATAGCATTCTTCAAACTCTTTTGCATATGATAAACTCCTAAATCTCTCTTTCTTTCCGCAAAAGTAATAAATCTCTTCCGTTAATCCATGATATACAAGGAAGAAAAACATTTTTTTCTCCTACTCGCCAGCAAGACATTGCTTTCCTTCCATTCGAGAAAACAAAAAACCGACCAGCAGGGTGGATCATAAGCCATTTTATTTCGTGCAGCAATGAATGAAAAATACATAGACAAACTATGTGAAGGGCTACGGGTAGGTGAGCTTGCTCGGGAATCTGAGGATGAAAGGAAAATATGTGCCAAAGAGACATAAAAGACTAACTGCACCTACAAACAGGATAGATATAGATGATTTTGAATACCTTACCTAAGATTTTCAACCGAAGCGGATAGAATAAATTCACTTTTTGCTCACTTATTCGGTTTTTTGCACTACCTTTGCATGCAAAAAGCAAAATATAGCATATGCCCGACATATCAATTCGTGGGATGGAAATGCCCGAATCGCCAATTAGGAAATTGGCCCCACTTGCCGCTGCCGCCAAGCAGCGCGGAATAAAAGTGTATCATCTAAACATCGGACAACCCGACCTCCCCACTCCCCGTGAAGGCCTTGACGCATTGAAAACCATCGATCGGGAGATTCTTGAATACTCACCCTCGCAAGGTTATCAAAGCTATCGTGAGAAACTTGTAGGTTATTACAATAAATACAACATCAACGTCAACGCAGACGACATCATCATCACATCAGGCGGCAGCGAGGCCGTGCTCTTCGCCTTCCTCTCCTGCTTGAATCCCGGTGACGAGATCATTGTGCCGGAGCCCGCCTATGCCAACTACATGGCTTTCGCCATATCCGCCGGAGCAAAAATCAAAACCATCGCCACCACCATCGAAGAGGGATTCTCACTTCCAAAAGTGGAGAAATTCGAGGAACTGATCAATGACCGCACACGTGCCATCATGATCTGCAATCCCAACAACCCTACGGGATACCTCTACACGCGGCGCGAAATGAACCAAATCCGAGACTTGGTGAAGAAATACGACCTGTATCTCTTCTCCGACGAAGTCTATCGCGAGTACATTTACACCGGTTCTCCCTACATCAGCGCCTGTCACCTTGAAGGCATAGAGCAGAACGTCATTCTTATCGACTCTGTATCGAAACGCTACTCGGAATGTGGCATCCGCATCGGAGCACTGATTACGAAAAACCCAAAAGTAAGGGCTGCCGTGATGAAATTCTGCCAAGCGCGCTTGTCGCCTCCACTCATCGGCCAGATTGTGGCAGAAGCGTCGCTTGATGCCTCTGAGGATTATTATCGTGAGGTTTACGACGAATATGTGGAGCGCCGCAAATGCCTTATCGACGGACTCAACCGCATACCCGGCGTCTATTCTCCCATCCCCATGGGGGCCTTCTACACCGTGGCGAAACTGCCGGTGGACGATGCAGAGAATTTCTGCAGGTGGTGCCTCGAGAAATTCAATTTCGAGGGCGAGACGGTGATGATGGCACCTGCCTCAGGTTTCTACACCACTCCCGGTGCAGGGGTCAACCAAGTGCGCATCGCCTATGTGCTAAAGAAAGAGGACCTCACACGTGCCCTTGTCGTACTCAGAAAAGCGCTTGAGACTTATCCAGGACGTGTTTACGACGACCCACTCCCATGAACCTTTCCCTATTCATCGCCCGCCGTCTCCATCACGAGGAGGACAACCGTCGTAAAGCTAGCCGCCCGGCCATACGCATCTCCATCGCTGGAGTGGCCATCGGCCTGGCCGTGATGATTGTGTCGGTGTGCGTGGTGTTAGGGTTCAAGCACACCATTCGTGACAAGGTGTTGGGATTCGGAAGCCACATCATCGTTGCTGAACCAAGGTCGATGTACACCGACGGTTCCTACCCCGTGTGCATGGACGACACCATTTTTAACGAGTTGCGCAACATCCAAAACGTGGCGCACATCCAACGTTATGCCACCAAGCAAGGAATCCTGAAAACCGACAACGACTTCCTTGGAGTGAACTTCAAGGGCTACGGACAGGAATACGACTCCACCTTTATCAGCAGTTGCATGGTGGAAGGTCATTTGCCTGCTTTCAGCGACACGGTGAGCAGCAACGAGATTGCAATATCCCAAAACATTGCCGACAAACTAGGTTTGAAGCGTGGCGACCGAGTCTTCTCTTATTTCATGGGTACAGACAATGTGCGTACACGACGTTTCACCATCTGCGGCATCTATTGCACCAACCTGCGTCGTTTCGATGAAACCATTTGTTTCACCGACCTGCGGAGCATTGTGAAACTCAATGGTTGGGAAAACGACCAAGCCTCGGGGGCAGAAATGACACTCTCCGACTACTCCAAGATCGACAACACCGCCTTCATTGTAGGGGCATTGGTCGACCAACGCATCGACAAGTATGAAAGTGTCTATTATTCGGAAACCACGCAGCGCCTTTACCCCAACATCTTCGCGTGGCTCGACCTTCTCGACATCGACGTATGGATTATTCTCGGCCTTATGGTGGCAGTGGCTGTCATCACGATGATATCCGGCTTGCTCATCATCATCATCGAGCGCACGAGCATGATAGGCACACTGAAAGCGATGGGAGCACGCAACAGCACCATCCGTCATACCTTCCTATGGTTTGCCGTGTTCATCATCGGAAAAGGCATGCTGATAGGCAACCTCCTAGGCATCGGTGTTGTGGCACTCCAGCATTTCACGGGCGTGGTGCCCCTTGACCCTTCCACTTACTATGTGGAGAGTGTCCCCGTGGAACTCAACATCCCACTGATTTTGCTGCTGAACATCGGCACGCTCCTGATCAGTGTCGTGATGCTGATAGCACCTAGTTTCCTCATCTCTCACATCCAACCCGCGAAGTCGATGAAGTATGAGTGAGCCTTCAGACGCCTCATCGCAATGTTGCTTTGAAATCACTTGAGGTGGTCCCCAAAGAATTCCTGTATTTTCCAACATAAGAGTTCCCTTCCATCCGTCCCTCGAAGAATCGACCGGAAAAGACACCGTTCTTGTATTCACGAAGCACCATCGCCCCGTCGTCATCAATCTCACCTGTCAGTATATATCTTGCACCATCACCTTCGATTTCACATTCACCCTTCACACTCCCCTCTGAGATGGTCAGGTACATATCGAAATTCACGAGGTTTCTTTCCTCCAAAACACCCCTCAGACTCAATGTATGAACGGGAGCATCATGGCGCACATCTTCCCGCCGCTCCAACCTTTCTTGTTCCGAGAGCGTACTCAACACCTCCTCGGCCTTTTGCCTGAGCATCCCCTTCTCAGAGCCGTAGGAGGTGAGCATATCATCAACCATCCATTGCCCGTTTTCCAAGAAAAGCATCACAACGATCGTCTCCTGGTTGGAATAATGCCCCTGCTTCCCCTTTACCATCACTTCACCACTCGCCCTGTCGTCTGTTGCGACAGTAACCGACTTGATTTGCATATCATGATCAGAACCCGTCGTCCTCTCCCACAAGTCATGATCGAGAAGGGTGCACCCACACTCCCTCTCGGCATTCAAGACATCCATCATCACCTGTCTGAAATCGGAAGAGAGATAAGTGAGGGGATGAGGCCTGGAATCATCCAACATGTCATCGTAGATTTTCGCAAGCCTTTGAGCCACCTCTCCCTCTTTTCCACTTTCCCCTTGCCCTAAGGCATAAGAGACTTGGGAGGAAGGCTCGTCACCCATGTCAGGCAATTGCTCGACATTATTGATGAAACGCACAAAGCGGTAAATGGCAAAGGCTACGGCAATGCAAACCAAAGGAAAGAGGACATATCTCATCCAGCAAGCCCTTTTCGACCTTCTCACGTAATAATCGGGACGCTCTCCAAGAATGTGTCCAGACTCGTCTTGCTCGTCCTCTTTTACATACATTTTCTCATCATCTTCCATGGGTCAAAAAACTTGCTGATTCAAATAATGAGACAAAAATATGAAATAAGGTTGGAATGTGCAAGAAATGGGACGCAAAAGTTGAATCTTGAAGGACAATGTGAAAATCTTCAGCATTTCACAATCACTCAATCAGTTGTTATTTCCCAAAAATCACCTGAATGACGTGACAAAACTGAATGGTGAGACAGATAGAGAAAAAAAAACGTTGTTTTTTTGGAAATAAGATAGAAAGTACTTACTTTTGCAGCGTAACTCAAAAACCAGTACCATCCGAAGAAAAGGATTCATTTACCAAGACATAATATGAGACAAAGAGACAAAAAGGGACTTACTTTGAAGAACCTGAACAAGAGCAACGTCTGGGACTTGCAAGAGAACGATATTTTCCGTTTATGGGAAGCAGCGGAGAAGGATGCCGACGTCAAGGACAACATCCGTCATTACATCGACATCGTCAAAAGCGCTTTCGATATGGAGGAGGTCACTGTGGACAAGCCTGAGATAGTGAAAAAATACGAGGCACGTGGTTTCAAGGTGGGTCTTTTAAGAATGGATGAGAGCACGAAGGTGAAATGGGCCGTGAAGAAGCGCCCCATCCTACGTGTGACAGACCTTACATACGAGAACATACGCCACATTTCCACCACGAAACTGCTTGAGGTCATCGACCGCAATTTCGGTGGAGGATGGGACAGCCTTTCCCAAAGCATACAAGACATCATAGAGAGCGGATTCGACATCAGCACCACCACCCTTCCCAAAGACCGTCTTCGCAAACCGGGCAGCATGTATGAAAAGAAGGTTGCCGATGGTTTCGAGGTGCTCGAGATAGCGAAAGGCATGTGGGTGGAAGCCATTTTCGCAAAAGCAAAGCCATTATTGGAGAAGCCACACCTGAAGACCGAGTTAGACCATGAGCCTTCTGCTGACGATGAAGAGGAAGAATTCAATGAGAAGGAAGACTATTACAGCACTGATGACGATGACGATGCCTTCGACGAGGACAAGTTGACTGAAGAGAGCTATCGCACTACTTTCGACACCGACCCGGAAGACCTCAGCCTGGAGGCCGAGGGAATCTCCGACGATTACGAAGACTAAGGATTCTTATTTGACCTATAAGGTTTATAAGACAAATGATATCCTAAAAAAGGCGCCCTGCTACAGGGCGCCTTTTCATATATGATGCAGAAAGGAGTCAGAACGTATATCCCACAGAGCACAAAATCTGATGGCGCTTGTTGTCCACTTTCACCATATTGGTCAGATTATCCCAGTCCTCATATTCACTGTCCACATAATTCATGAACGGGGCGAATTCGCCTTCAGAAGTACTGTACTGATAAGCCAGGTCGAGGTTCCATTTATTGATTCTCCATCCAATGCCGAAAGTGAAGCGATTGGTGGCCTTCCAGTTGGTATAGTCGGTGGCAGTGGCATAATAGCTGCCCGGAGAGTTGAGTGTACCATCCTTGAAACCTTCTTTGTCATACATGGCAGAGACATAGTTGTATCCGGCACGAATGGCCATTTCCGGGATGGGTCTCACCTCTGCACCCAATTTGAAGGTGGACACGCCCTTGAGCGTCCTCTTTGTATGTCCGTTCATCTCCTTGTCGCTGCTGCTCGACTCATAATAGTCGTAGAAGTCATAGCTTCCACCGTCGTTGATACGTGTGTCGGTGTGGGCGTAGTCGGCAAAATCGTATGATGCTCCGATGGCAAACAGCCTACCGTCGGTGTAGCCCATGTTGATTCCGAATTTCCAGGGCGTATAGACCTTGTAATCATAGGCATCCTCCGACCATATGGTGTTGTTGCCGTCACTCACCTCGGTATAGTTGCTAGTGGTGAGCCTGTACCAAGTAGGAGTATGGACGTTGACACCGATGAGGAAGGGGGCATATTCTATGGGACGGAAGATGGCACCAAACTTGAGGTTGTAGCCCGTACCCGTGATTCTCCTGTCGTCATACACGTTAAGTGAATTGAGGTTGATGTTGTTGGGCACCACCATTTCCTCGGTGTAATCAGAGATATGCTTGTAATGCACATCCTCCAATCCTACTGTCATACCAAGATAGACGCGGTCGTTGATGTTTCCACTGATATTGAAATCATATGCCCCGATATACCCTTTGTGCGCCCTGTCGAAATCATAACAGGCGGCATCATAGTAGTATGCGATGTTGGGATCATTCTCATAAAAGAGGTTCCTGGTGAAAATGTCGTCCAACTGGTTACAGGTGACATAGTCGGCATCAAGATTGAAATTCCCATCGAAATCCTTGTTATAGAGCAAGCCATTGGCAAGTTTCATATAGGAGTTCTTGTTCTGAGAAGCATTGTCGAGTCTGTCGTCTGCGGAGAGGATATAATTGAAATTCTTGCTTTTATGATAATTGAAACCCATATTGAGGAACGAATTCTCGCCACTCCTTGTGGAATATACGAATCCTATCTGGTCGAAACTCAGGTTTGTCTCGTCGCCTTCAGGGTAGTTTGCAGCACCTTGCTGAGACACCATTCCCACGGTACCCTCGAACTTGTTATGCCTGAAGAGACCGATACCGGCGGGATTGGAGCTGATGGAGGAAATCTCACCTCCCAGTGCGTCCGTCGCACCACCCATGCCCACATAGCGGGCAGTACCGTTAAGGTCCTGGGTGATGATTTTCGCATTCTCATAGGTTTCCTGCGCTGCCAAGGGCAGTGCGATGATGGCAGATGCCATCAACAAATATATCTTTTTCATTTTCTTACCATTTTTATATGAAGGTGTATGTGTGTCCTATCTTCAATAGTTCTATCTTCTGCCACCGGAGCGTCCACCGCCACCGCCGCCGAAGCTGCCACCGGAGCGGGAACCGCCACCGCCGCCGCCGAAGGAGCCGCCGCCACCGCCGCCGCTGCCGCCGAACGAACCTCTGGAACTGCTGGAGCCTCCGTAGCTTGAACTTGAGGTAGTGCTTCTAGACCCACCGTAACTGCTTGACGAACTGCTTCTGCTGGAGCCAGCAAAGCCGGAATTGCCTGAACTGCTTCGTGACACCACACCAGAAGAACTTCTTGATGACGAGCCACCAGAATAGTTGCCACTACCACCGAATCCTGTCCTTCTGTTGGTGGAATTGCCATACGTGGTCCTTGACCCCGCCCTGCTGCTGGTACCGGCAGGGGAGAAGCTGCCACTGGCAACCCTTCGTCCACCGAAGGTGCCATGTTCTGCAACGGAGAACCCATTGCTTCTGATCATGTTCCTGCTGGCAGAAGAGTAGTCGGCATGTCTCCAATTCTGGTTGTCATAATGGTAGGCCACTCCACCCCCGTAATAGTAATAGGGGTTGTAGTAATAATATGGATCCCACCATCCACGGTATCCATACCAGCCGTAATAGCCGTAATAGAAGGGATCATACCAAGGTGAATAATAGCCATAATACCATCCTGGATAGTAATATCCCCATGGCGACCAGAGGTCATAGTAGTGTCCCCACCTCCATCCGAGATAATCATAGAAGAAGGGGTTGTACCATCCATAATAGCCGTCGAAAAGACCCATGCGGGCAGAGTAGTAAAAGTCGTCATCATATCTTCTGCCATCGACATAGATCGTGTCTATCACAGGATAGCCATCACCAGCCGTGAAGTCGATGATGTCATCTCCTAAAGAGTCGCCGTTAAGAGTCTGGTATGAACTCCGCATGTTTCTGCGGTTGTACTCATCCACCGACATCCCAAGGGGCTTGGGTGCCGGAAGATTGACCCTTTCAGGTGCAGTCGTCACCTTCTCCACCTTTTCCACCTTCTTCGGGACGTAGTACATGTCGTCCTGCGCGAAGATGGAGAGCGGGAGCACTCCAACCATCAGTGAAAGCAATAATTTCCTTTTCATATCCATTTGTTTTTTGATATTCACTATTTCACATTGCAAATTTAGCTCAAGAATGCATGCAAATATAAGGAAAAACCCTAAAGGAACATAGGTTTTTCCCTATTTTTTATAAATTTGCACCGTCATTTCACTTATTGCCCTTTTTTTGGACAAAAAAAGCGCCATCGACGGGCAAGAAAAAACAGGAGAGAGGATATGAAATACTTGACTGCCACATTCCATTTGCATGCCGACAACTTGTCTGCCGACATGGCAGACACTGCGTTCGACCTTGTAGCCTATCTGGGCGGTGAAGCGGGTTTCGAGACTTTCGAGCGTGAGGGAGACGTATTGAAAGGTTATGTACAAGAAGAGATGTTCGACAAGGACATTCTATCCACACTGCTTTCCGACTTCCCTTTGCCTGGGGTTACCGTGGATTACTCCATTGAGCAATCAGAGTACAAGGACTGGAACGAGGAATGGGAGTCTGTAGGTTTCAAACCCATAGAAGTGAGCGGCCGATGCATCATCCACGACACGAAACACACTGTTGAGCACAAGGAGGGAATGATCGACGTGGTGATCGATGCCCATATGGCCTTTGGCACTGGCACGCACGTCACCACGCAGATGATGGTGGCACAGTTGCTGGATGACGACCTTCAAGGCAAGCGTGTTCTCGACTGCGGTTGCGGAACAGGGATACTGTCCATCGTGGCTTCGAAACTTGGGGCAGAAGAGGTGGTTGCCTACGACATTGACGAATGGAGCGTGGAGAACACACGTCATAACGCATTGTTGAACCAAGTGACAAACATCGAGGTGCTTTGCGGTGCCCGAAACGTCCTGACGCATATCAGCGGTGTCTTCGACCATGTCATGGCCAACATCAACCGCAACATCCTTCTCAAAGACATGGGTGCGATGCGCGAGGTGATGGCTGCCTACGGACGGCTGACCATCAGCGGTTTCTACGAGGACGACACACCTGCGTTGCTGGAAGAAGCCAAAAGACTGGGGTTGACGCTTCAGTCGAAGACATCGATGGGAGACTGGGTGTCACTGTCGTTCACCTCATAGGCTGAAGAGTCATTCTGCAAACTGTCAGGGGGCACTATTTCGGGAACAGCCAAGTCCTCTTCTTGAATGGTCAGTTTCTTCAGTCCGAACATCGACCCGTTGTAGATGTCCAAATCCACATAACCAATGATTCCTGGAAGACGTCCAACATCGGTGTGCTGCCAAAACTTCCATTTTCCCTGGTATTGCACGTCGGACACGTAATAATGGGCCACCCAGAAAGGATAGGCATCGAAACGCTCGTCTTTGAGATACCTCTCCTTAAATTTATAATAGGTGTAAATGATGGGTTTCACATGGTATCGATCCTCCACGATGTGAAGCCAAGCAAGCAATTCCATTTGGAAATCCTCGTCGCTCATGTTCTCCTGTTTCGCTTCCACATCGAGCACGGGAGGCAAATCTCCCACCTCCAACTTGACATTGTCCAAAAAGAAAGCGGCTTGTTCCCTGGCTGTGGAGACGGTGCTCCAGAAATGATAAGCGCCTCTGATGAATCCGTATTCCTTGGCTTTTCTGAAATTCTCCTCAAAGCAGTCATCGAGATAATTGGAGCCCTCGGTGGCCTTCACCATGATAAACGCCAAATTGGAACGGTCAACCATCGCATTGCTAAGTTTCGTCCAGTCGATTTTACCTTGGTGATGGCTGATGTCGATGCCATGCACACTGTATCCCTTCGGATAAGACGGGTCGCCGAAGACAGCACGCCATCTGAAACCAAAAGGTTCTACAAAAAAGACATATAATGCCCACACATAAGAGAATGCCGCAACGCCGGCAATGGTCCACCACGTCCATTGAGGCAGCCGCGTCAACCGTCCCCCCATGTCCTTCCACCATCCGTGCTTTCTTTCGGCAAGTCCTGGGGTTGCATCCTGCGCCTTTTTCCTTTTCTTGGGCATTTGTCAAACAAAAGGGTGGGCATATGGGGCATCACCCACATGCCCACCCAGAATAGGGAATGAGTTATTTCACATGCTCCAATGCGAGCGTGATGGTTGTCTTGTCGCAAACCTCCTTAGGTCCCCAGTACTGGATGGGGCCAGGATAGACGTAGCAAGTCTCAAGAGCCCATTTGTCACGGATGGCGGCGAAAGTCTTGAAGGGGTTGCCGTCCAACTCCACCAATGCTTTTCTGATGACGGGTTTCATCTTTCCGTTCCTTCGCTCCATGTTCATCATCATCGTGATGGGCACACCTCCGGCCTTCCACTCGTCGGAGGGAGCAGTGGTGTTTTTCACGATGGCCATGTAACCGGTCTTTCCATTGGCGATGAGTTGCGCGGCACTTGCACCAAGGGCATAGCAGTAGTCGGCATCGAAATTGGAAGGAGTGGCACACCTGCCCTCATATCCGAAGAAGTGGTGAAGCGTGGCGAACTTTCCGACAAACTTACCTTCCTTGGCCCATTTCTCCAACTTCGCCTCACACATCTCAGAGAGCAACTTCTCTGTCTCGATGAGTGAAACCTGAACATTGCCGTGAGGGTCTCTGTCGAGTGAGAGTTGGCGTGCGACGCTTTCCGGAAGGGTGTCGAAAGTCTCGGCATTTTCCTTGGAAAGATGGTTGTGGATGTACTCACGTTGCTCCTCTGCCGGCAGGTCCTTGTATTCAGCCCCATGGGCGGCAAGCAGGTCGTTGAGTTCGTCGATGAGTCTTCCAATGGCGGGTATGAACTCGATGAGTCCCTCGGGAACGAGAACGACACCAAAGTTGTTGCCTCTCTCTGCCCTGGCGGCGACAGCCTCGCATATTTGCTCTACGATATCGTTGAGCGTGAGGTCTTTTGCCTCCACCTCCTCAGAGATGAGACAGATGTTGGGTTGGCATTGCAAGGCACACTCCAATGCGATGTGGCTGGCCGAACGGCCCATGAGTTTGATGAAATGCCAGTACTTGCGAGCAGAGTTGCAGTCTCGCTCGATGTTTCCTATCAATTCGGCATAGGTCTTAGTGGCCGTATCAAAACCGAAACTGGTTTCAATCTGGTCGTTCTTCAAGTCGCCGTCGATGGTTTTCGGGCAGCCAATGACCTGAACGCCATAGTTTTGGGCTGCATAGTATTCGGCAAGCACGCAGGCATTGGTGTTGGAGTCGTCGCCACCAATGATGACGATGGCTTGTATGTCAAGTTTGCGGATGATTTCAATACCTTTTTCAAACTGGCTTTCCTCTTCTAGTTTGGTGCGACCGCTTCCAATCATGTCAAAACCACCTGTGTTGCGATAGTTGTCCACATAGTCTGCGGTAATCTCCATATAATTGTGGTCCACGAGTCCGCCGGGGCCCATGAGGAATCCGTAAAGTTTGTTCTCGGGGTTAAGTTTCTTGACGGTGTCGAACAAACCGCAGATGACATTGTGTCCACCAGGTGCCTGACCTCCGCTGAGGATGATGCCAACGTTCATTTTTTTGTTGTTCGCTTCGTCTCCGGGAACGAATTCTACAAGAGGCATGCCATAGGTGTTGGGAAAGAGGGCCTTGATTTCCTCTTGATTGTCCACACTTTGAGTGGGTGCTCCCTCCATCGCTTTCACGGCACCCTGAAGAGCCTTTGGCAGTTTGGGCTTGTAGGCTGCCCTAGCCTGCTGCAATGCGCTTTTTTCCATAATTAAATCTTAAAATATTATATTAAAAAAAGATGTTTACACAATTCCGTGCAAAATTACTCAAAAAAAGCGAGAAAAGGAAAGAAAAAAGGCAAAAATCCTAAAGAAGTCATTTTTTTCTTTAATTGTTGTTGCAAGTATGAATATTTTTATTATCTTTGCCATACATGAAGACCCTGAAGTCATCAGTAAGCGGTCTACGTTCCACTTTCAGAGGTTTCAGGGCTTGCATAGACAAACTAACTACATTCATTACACCCCTACCACCATGCCTAACAGGAAAGACTTGAAAAAGAGCATCAACAGCATCTGCAGCGACATATTCGCCGAGTGTGTTGCGATGTCACTTTACCATGGCAATACGGATGAGACCAACGTGGATGCGTTGTTGGCATCCATCATGGCCATCCGTGCCGATTTCATCAGCCGCATCTCACACCCAGAGCCTGGAATGAAGAGGAAAGATTACTATGACCATCTGGCAAACGCATTCACGGAGCAAATATCCGAGGTGATAGACCAGATATGCAACATGAGTGAATGAGAATGTGGAAGAGATTTTGCAACTGGCTTTTGTATAAACATCTGGGGTGGAAGAAGAACGTAACCGTGCACCACCCCGACAAGTACATCGTTTGCCTTGCACCACACACCAGCAACTGGGACTTCATCATGGGGCAGTTGTATTCGGGTGCTGAAGGCTGGAAAATCAATTTCTTGATGAAGAAGGAATGGTTTTTCTGGCCTTTGGGAGTTTTGTTCCGACGTATGGGAGGTATTCCTGTCTGGCGAAGCAAGAAGACGAGCATGACAGACAACCTGGCATCGGAAGCCATCAATGCACAATCGTTCAAATTATGCATCACACCGGAAGGCACACGCTCTGCAAATGCGGATTGGAAATGCGGATTCCTGGTCATCGCACGCAAAGCCAACATACCCGTATTGCTTTACGGGCTGGATTACGAACGCAAGTTGATTGAATGCGTACATATAATCATACCCGGCAGCGACATAGAAGCCGACATGGCCTCCATAAAGGCTTATTACAAAGATTTCAAAGGCAAATACCCAGAAAAATTCAGGATATGAGGACAATACATATGGTTTTGGCCACCTGCTTGTTGCTTTTACTTGCCACAGGCACGCAAGCGCAAAACACTAGTGACCGTAGCGCCTTGGAGCAATCGCTACGCTATTATTTCGAGCATTATGGACCGGGACGCTCTGGTTTTCTTGTAAAAGCAACGCTCAACAGTGTCCAAGTTGATGATGAGCACCACAACATACGCATCACAGCCAACGATGGGTTCAGCGAGCAAGAGTTCACGCCGGAGATTGTAAAAGACATCTATGCCAAAGTGAAGAAACTTCTTCCCGGCTCTTACCAACGCTACTCCTTGCAAATCTTCTCACGCGGATACAGCATCGAGGAACTGGTGCCCAACCGGCTTCGTGAGGGCAACTACGACAACGACCGCCGATGGGGACGCATCAACTATGATGGCAAACAATGGGTGACAAACAAATCACGCCCCAACACCATCAGCCGAGGACTGGAGGGACGACACCTCACCATCGCTGCAAGCCACGGGAAGGTTTATGACCAAAAGTCGGGAAAATGGAAATGGCAACGGCCCAACTTGTTTTGCACCACGGAGGACTTGTTCACCCAAACCATCGTCATACCCTACCTCATGCCGATGCTGGAGAATGCAGGAGCCATCGTGTGGTCGCCAAGAGAGCGCGACTGGCAGAAAAACGAAGTCATCATCGACAACGATGGACAATATCCGGCCAACTACTATAACGAGCGCAACGGGAATCATCCTTGGCAGAGCACGCCGATGAATGGTTTTGCGCGCCATTCCGGCACTTACGGCAATGGAGAGAACCCTTTCCGTGCCGGAACATGCCGTATGGCGGAAACAACGTCGGGAAAGCAAACAAGCAACATATATTATATCCCAGACATACCCGAGGCTGGACGTTACGCCGTCTATGTCAGTTACCAAACCTTGGACCATTCGGTTGAAGACGCTGAATACACAGTCTGGCACAAGGGGGTGAGAACTGTTTTTCACGTCAATCAACGCATGGGCGGCAGCACATGGGCATACCTGGGAACCTTCGACTTCGAGAAAGGTTGCAGCAACCGCAACATGGTGACGGTGAGCAACCATAGCAAGCAGCACGGCGTGGTAACCGCTGATGCCGTACGCTTCGGAGGCGGAATGGGCAACATCACCCGGGGTGGAAAGACAAGCGGCATCCCACGATGCCTGGAAGGAACACGTTATTTCGCACAATGGGCAGGAGCACCCGACTCGGTGTACAACAAGTTTGAAAACACCAACGACTACAACGACGACCTCAACGCACGTTCCCGTTTCACCAACTGGCTTGCCGGAGGCTCCGCTTTCGTACCAAACAGCCGCGGACAAGGCGTACCACTCGAACTGATGCTTTCTGTACACAGCGATGCCGGGGTCGACAGTAATGGAGGCAACGCCGTGGTAGGCACCCTCTCCATCTGCTCCACAGGCTTCTACAACGGGCGTCTCAATGCCGGAATATCACGCATGGCCTCATACGACTTGGCCGACGCACTGCTATACAACACGTGGGCCGACCTCGACGCCACATACGGAAGATGGCGACGGAGAGTGATGTGGGACAAAAACTACAACGAAACCCGAGAACCGGCGGTGCCATCAGCCATTCTTGAAGTAATGTCACATCAGAACTTCGGCGACATGCGCTTCGGCCTAGACCCCAATTTCCGCTTCACACTCGCACGCTCCATTTACAAGACATTGCTGCGTTATGTCAACGAGATGCATGGCACCAAATTCGTGGTGCAACCACTAGCACCACGAAACTTCCGCATTGAGTTCGGTTCAAAAAACAAACTCCGTCTCACATGGGCTGCCGTGAAAGACCCTATGGAGCCTTCCGCTACCCCCACGGAATATATCGTTTACACCGCCGTAGGCAACAACGACTTTGACAACGGAGTTGTGGTGAAAGGCACCTCGTGCAATGTCAACATCCAACCAGGCACACTGTATCATTTCAAGGTGACTGCTGCCAACAGCGGCGGCGAAAGTTTCCCGACAGAAGTACTCTCTGCCGAATATGTCCCTTCTGCCACGAAGACTGTGCTGGTGGTGAACTCCTTCAACCGCCTCTCCTCACCCACGGTCATCGACACTGGCGACAAGAAAGGTTTCGACATCGACGCAGACCCCGGGGTGACCTACGGACGCATGGCCGGGTGGAGTGGTCGACAAACCGTTTTCGACAACAACAAACGTGGAAAGGAAGGCCCTGGGGCATTGGGATATTGCGGTGAAGAACTGGTGGGACTGTTCGTCGCCGGCAATGACTTCAACTATGTGCGCGAACATGCAGATGCCATCCATAGTGCAGGAAAATACAACATCCTCAGTTGTTCCTGCGAGGCCTTCGAGTCAGGGAAGGTCAAACTCAGCAACATCGACTGCGTGGACCTCGCACTTGGACTTGAGAAAGACGACGGGCACTCGCTGCTGCTCTACAAGAGTTTCACACAAGAGATGCAGCAACGCCTCACCAGTTTCGTCAAAAACCATGGAAGGCTTCTTGTCAGCGGGTCTTACGTAGGGAGCGACATGACCAGTCCTTCCGAGCAACGCTTCCTCAACGACATCCTCAAACTCAGTTTCGGGGGCAGCGACAAAAACAGCCCTACAAGCAAAGTACAAGGCCTTGGAATGACCTTCGACATCTACCGCACACTCAACGACACCCACTATGCCGCCACGGCTCCCGACATACTCAACCCTGTCAGCAACTCACAATGCGTGATGCGCTACGGCGACGGACGCAATGCTGCGGTTGCCTACAGCGGGCGTGACTATAGTTGCTTCACCATGGGATTCCCTTTGGAGTGCATCAAAGACCCAAATGCACGTAACGCCATCATGCGAGGCATACTGGCATATCTGTTGAAATAAAATCCAAAAACATGTACAAGATACAAGCCAACCTATCCGGAACGAGAAGCATCTCCATCAGCGACGAGCATCTTGCCACCATCGAGAAATACCACCTCCTCGACCATCTTGTCGACAGCAACGGCATCATCGACGAAGGCGTGCTCGACAAATTGAAATTCAACATCAGGTCGATGCTGGCGGGCGACGCCGGCACCGACCGTGCACTCCTTGACCTCTGCCTTGACGTCATCTACCACAGCAATATGAAAGCCATCGGACTGCAACATCTCATCACTCTCTATGAGCAATGGGAGGCTGACAGGCCCGCCGCCTCGGATGATGCGACAGCAAACCTCGAAGGGCGTCTGCTGGAATAAACCATGGCAACACACCGACTGAGCGAGTGGCTTCCAACGACGCGGAAGGAGGTGGAACTGAGAGGATGGGACGAACTTGATGTCATCCTGTTCTCCGGCGATGCATACGTGGACCATCCTTCCTTCGGAGCGGCTGTAATAGGGAGAGCCATAGAAGCAGCAGGATGGCGCGTGGCCATTGTGCCACAACCCGATTGGCATGGCGACTTCCGCGACTTCAAGAAACTAGGCCGACCACGATTGTTTTTCGGCATATCACCAGGATGCATGGACTCCATGGTGAACAAATACACCGCCAACCGACGACTGCGCTCGGAAGACGCTTACAGCCCCGACGGAAGGCACGACTGCCGCCCCGAATACCCTACCATCGTATATACCAAGATTCTCAAAGACTTATACCCCGACGTGCCGGTGGTGCTGGGAGGCATCGAGGCATCCATGCGACGCCTCACTCATTATGACTATTGGCAAGACCGGCTACGCCCATCCATCCTCTACGACTCCGGCGCCGACATGATCATCTACGGCATGGGGGAACGCGGCATAGTGGAACTATGTGCGCTGCTCGCAGCAGGAGGAACGATGGCCGAGGCACGCCAACTACCACAGACCGTTCACATCGTGAAGTCCGGGGAACTGCCTGGCGGCCGACGCTCCGACGACATCGTGCTACACAGCCATGAGCGATGCCTTGCCGACAAACGGTGCGAAGCAGAAAACTACCGACATATCGAGGAAGAGTCAAACAAGGTGCATGCATGCCGACTGCTACAAGAGACAGGCAACCGCATCACGGTGGTGAATCCCCCCTACCCTCCCATGAGCACGGAGGAACTGGATGCCTCCTTTGCCTACCCCTACACCAGGATGCCCCACCCCAAATACAAGGGAAAGCGCATTCCTGCCTTCGAGATGATAAAACACTCCGTGAACATCCACCGTGGGTGTTTCGGCGGTTGCGCCTTCTGCACCATCAGCGCCCACCAAGGGAAATTCATCACCTCGCGGAGCAAGGAAAGCATACTCAGGGAGGTGCGTCAGGTGATGGAGCAAGAAGACTTCCGGGGTTACCTGAGCGACCTTGGAGGGCCATCAGCCAACATGTACGGGATGGGGGGCAAGGACCGTGCACTTTGCGAGCGCTGCAAACGCCCCTCATGCATACACCCGCATATCTGCCGCAACCTCGACACCAATCCACAGGCGCTGCTCGACATATACCATGCCGTGGACAGCATCCCTGGCATCAAGAAAAGTTTCATCGGAAGCGGGGTGCGCTACGACCTGCTGCTCCATCGTAGCGGAGACGCCGACACCGACGCCGCCATCGATGCATACACCCGCGAACTGGTATGCCGGCATGTGAGCGGAAGACTCAAGGTCGCACCCGAACACACAAGCGACGAAGTGCTGCGCCTCATGAGAAAGCCCTCGTTCACACAGTTCGAATCATTCAAGCGGATCTTCGACCACATCAACCAAAAAGAAGGCCTGCGACAACAAATCATCCCGTATTTCATCAGCAGCCATCCGGGATGCAGCGAGTCTGACATGGCACACCTGGCTCTCATCACCAAACGTCTGGACTTCCAATTGGAACAGGTGCAGGATTTCACCCCAACTCCCATGACCATCAGCACAGAGATGTGGTACACCGGATATGACCCCTACACACTCCAACCCGTGAGAAGTGCAAAAACCCCGCAGGAAAAGTTGGCTCAACGCATGTTTTTCTTCTGGTACAAGCCAGAGGAACGACACAAGATCGAGCATGAACTGCGACGAATCGGTTTGGAAAGACTCATCCCCCAATTGCTCGGCCGCCCCAACACACATTCACCCGAACGAAATGAAAAGCACCAACATCAAGGAAAGCCTCGTGACAGGCAAACGAAACCAAGAAACGTGCGAAGACGGCATCGTGGCGACAACTGACCATGTGGCTGTGATAGACGGCAGCACCAGCAAAGCCGCACACCCTCTTTGTAGCACCATGAGCAACGGGCGTCTTGCCATGACACTTGTCAAGGAAGTTGTCGCCTCGCTGCCTTTCGATGCCACCGTGGCAGACTTCTGCCAAAAGGTCACCCAACGCATACGCTCCGAATACGCACGCCATGGGATGACACGCGAGCGTTTGGAAGCACATCCGGAAGAACGTCTCACAGCAAGTGTCGGGGTTTTCAGCCTGTATCATAGCGAGGTATGGCTGGTGGGCGACTGCCAATGCTTGCATGAGGGAATGCTGTATGACAACCCCAAACCCGAAGAGGCAAGCATCGCCGAGCGGCGCTCACAGATAGCCCACGAATTGTTGGCGAGCAGAGCAACCACCGTTGCTTCACTTCGTGAGCATGACATCGCACGCGACGCCATCGTCAACCTCATCGTGGAGAGTTGTCACCGCCAAAACATTGATTTCTCCGTAGTGGATGGATTCGACATCCCATTAGACAAGGTGAAAGTGATACCCGTCTCCTCCACCAGCGACATCGTGTTGGCCACTGACGGTTATCCCTTCTTGCGACCAACGCTTGCCGAAAGCGAAACCGCACTTGCCAACCTGATTGCCAACGACCCCTTGTGCATCTCCCTCTACAAAGCCACCAAGGGAGTGTTGGCTGGCAACGCCTCGTTTGACGACCGCTCGTATGTCAGGTTTTGCACTTTTCTGTCGGAGTAATCTGATAAGTAGGTATTCAAAATTATCTATATATATCCTATTTGTAGGTGCAGATAGTCCAAAAAAGGAAATAAGTGGAGGTATATGTCCAAAATGTTCTAATTTTGCAGTATCTTCGGAAAGCAGTGAAATACATCCGATAAGAGCGGGGAAACTCACCATCATCAGTGACGAGGTGAAAAAGTGCATAACGGATTGATGGGAAAGTTCATTCCCATTGAGTAAAAAAATAAAGCCAAGCAATAAGAAAGAGAAGCAGAGCCATGTCCATTCTCACCATCATCCTTGTCATCATTGCCATTTTAGTGGCATTGCTGGGAATCGCAGGCACCGTGCTGCCCAGTCTGCCTGGCCCGCCGCTGTGTTTCGTTTCCATGGTGATGGTATATTTCGCCTGTCCAGGACAGATTGCGCCCAGTCTGCTCCTGTGGATGCTGTTGGTGACCATCATCGTAGTGGTTATGGACTACACGATTCCCATAGCATTCACAAAGATGGGAGGAGGTTCGAAGCCGGCCATTTGGGGCACCACCATAGGCACTTTCGCAGGCTTGTTCTTTATGCCGTGGGGACTGATTTTGGGACCATTGTTAGGTGCTTTTATCGGAGAAT